>NZ_CP047241.1:2101073-2401227 GCF_009856625.1 Aquitalea denitrificans | reverse complement strand
CCGCTGCCGGAGAGTTGCACATGCATGCCGCCGTGCCACTCGAATTGGCTGGTTACCGGATAGCCACCCAGGGTGGTGGAGGGTAATAAGGCGTTTAGCCATTCGCTGTCCGGCATCTCATGCTGGGCCTGCTTCAGGGTGGGTGGGCTGATATTCATCGGTCACTCCGTCATTAAAGTGAAAGGCCTTTGTTTGGCAGTAAATCGGTTTGCGGAAAGCTGTCGTCTTCGTGCTCCAGCCCCGCCTTCCCCTCATTACTCAGCGTGCCGTGCAGCTTGATATCCCCAAACACTTCAACCCCCTTGGCGCTGATGCGGATGCCATGGCCGCCGGCTGCCAGTTCGATGCTGTCGTGCCCGGCCACGCTGATGTGCTGGTTGCTGTTCAGCCGCAGTGCTTTGGCGGCGGACACCGCTAGCGGGCCGCCTTGTGCCTGGATATCCACGCTGCCCTGGTTGGCATACAGACGTGCGCCGCCGCTGCGGGCAAACAGGCTGATGGCACCGTTGGCATTACTGCGGATGTCGCCCAGTGCGGCGTGGCTGATGTGCTGTCCGGCGGTGACGGCATAGCTGGCACCTGCGGATTGCTGGATGGTTTGCGGGGTGGTGAGGCCGATGCCGGCCGGGGCGCTCATCAGGATGCCGGCCTGTGCCAGTTGTTTGAGCGAGTGCTGTAGCAGGTCGACCTGGGCCTGGACATCCGGCGGCAGGGCCTGGGCGGTGGTCGCGGCATCGGCCAGGGCTTTGGCCAGCCGGTTGGCTTGTTCCAGCTGATGCAGCGCTGCAGCCATGTCCAGTTGCGCAGTGGCGGCAACGGATTTGGCTTCGGCGCTGATGAGCAGGCCTTTGCCAGCGCGGATGGCACCCCAGTGGTCGGTACGGATTTCAAACCCTTCTCCGCGTTGCTGGCGTGTGGCATCCACCAGGTGGCCGATATTCAGTTGGGCCTTGCCGTACTCGGTGGCCAGCTTGATGTGCTGTTTGCCTTGCAAGTCCTCCATGCGCAGCTTGTTGTTGGCCTTGGTACGGATGACGTTGCGGCTGTTCCATTGCGTGGTGATATGGTCCGGGTGGGTGCTGTCATGGGTGATGGAGGCGATGTATGGCGCGTCGGGGTCGCCATCGCTAAAAGCCAGGTTGACGATGGTGCCGGCGTGGATAGGCATGTGGAAACCGAATTGCCCGCCTGCAAACGGTTTGGCCAGACGGACGGCGCGTGAGTCTCCACCGGGGCTCCATTTGTCCAGATCAAACAGGTAGCGCACGCGGTAGCGGCCATGCTCGTCGATGAAGGGGTATTGGTAGCTGTTATTACCGGGGCTCACCACCATGGCGGGCAGGGTGCTGTGAATGCGCGGTTTGGGGAGCAAGGCAGGACGCCAGATGCGGTCTGAAGGGATGGCCTCAAAAGTGTTTTCATAGGCTTGGTCACGGCGGCCACGATGTATCACCGCCGTGATCAGCCAGCCATATGGGGCATCTGCAAACGGTCGAGTCAGGCGTAGCACTTCGCCTGGTCGAAGCCGGCACACATTGCCCTTGCCGCTGGCGATGCATTGCCGGCTGACGGACAGTTGGTGACGTAGCTGCGCTACCCGGTCGGATTCATCTTTGTCCCGGTTGCCATCGCCCCACTCATAGTCTTCGCCGTACGCAGCAGGAACGTCTACGCTAAATCCTGCTGTCCCATCCAGTGGAGTACTGGCCGTCATGTCGTTGAAATTGCGTCGTCGCGTGGTTTTCAGCATCGGGCGGTGGCGAATGGTGAGTTCGGTGATGGCCTCCGTCCCGACACTTTCCAGTCCTGTATGTTCCTTCAGCTCGATGTCGTTCAGGTTTCCCCGACAGTAATGTTCGAGGTTGTTACCAAACTGGATGACTTCCTTACCATCCTTGGCCTGGGTGAACTGGTAGAAGATGCCGGCATGGGCGGCAATGCGGGATAGGAAGGCCAGATCGGTTTCGCGGAATTGGGTGATGTGTTCGTATGAGGCTTGTACACCGGTCAGGTTGAAACTGAAATCGGTGCCATCTAGCGCATGTTTGCGCAATAGCGCTTCAATCACCTGCGCGACCGTCGCGTTTTGGAACAGGCGGGTGGTTTGGCCATCTTCCAGCAGGGCAATGCGTGGGCTGATTTCGAAGGTATACAGCGTTTCTTCTGCTGTGCTACGGCCGCGCTGGGCATGGCGGATGACCCCGTGCCAGCAGCGTTCTCCTTCCGGATTGGTCTGGAGCGTGGCTAGGCCTGGAATGGCAAGGGCCGGCGTACTCAACTGCGGCGCGATGGTGAAAGTGACCGGCTGGCCAATCAGGCGGGCCAAGGCCAGATCACGCTCTGCCATCGTTACCGATATGGTCAGTTGGTATGGTCTATCTAGTGCTTCTTCAATGTGAAATTCATAAACCGATAGCGCAAGCTTGAAGCGGGACGGGAATGCTAACTGGTAAGGATTTTGCATGGGCTGGGCTCTGGCTGTAGGTAAGATGGTGATGTGCCATGCAGCGCAAGGGTGACATGTCCAGATTGGCAATAAGGGTTGTTGTTGCTTTGCAAGTGTCGGCATGCCGTGGTGACCCCTCGCGCTGGTGGAGCTGGAGGCGGCATTAGACTGGGCGAAAAACTAACCGGCAATGTCTGTTCAGCCAGTTTTACTGACAGGCCTAGTCAAAAGACATGTTTATGGTGGGCTTATCGTTGCTGACTAAGGCAATGAAGGTAGGCAAATGCGTAGCGGCACGGGGGCTGTGATGCGGGCCCCTATCCCCGTTTGTGAGTGGTAATCACAGATTGGTGATGGGCGGTTTGGCACGGGATTATTGTTTGGGCCATCGGGGGAAGGTTTGCTTCCGTGTGTTGCTGGTGCCGGTAGATAGCCCCAAGGCGGCTGCCAGCTGGGGCTGGTCAGGGAAAATGGCAATCTGCCCGGCAAATTGTGCTGCGATGTCGTCATTCCGCTGTATGTCTGCCACGGCAATCCCGGCGGTAATGTCGGAGGCACTGTCTTCCACTCGCAGACAATCGCCGGGGGCGACAGCCAACAGGCGCAGCGCGTGGTGGATCAGCATCGGGTCGGTCTTCCGGGCATTCACTTCATAGGCACTGATGATGGTCTCGCCAAAATACGGTTTTAGCCCGGTGCGGTACAGCGTACAGACTGGTTTCTATCTTCTCGCGCGGGCCGTTTGAGGCAATGCAGCCGGCAGTTGCTGGGCTGCCAGAAAATCATGTGCGCATCGTCGCCGGAGTGCGCGACGTAAAAACCCTGCAGGAAATGGACTTCCCGGTGCGGAGCCGTGCCATCAGCAGCAAAGGCACTATCAAGGCCATGTCGGGTTCGGTCAATATCCCGGTGGTGTGCGTGCCTGCCTGGCGTAAGCGTCACTCTCTGTATTGGCCACCCTGCGGGGTGGCATTTTTTTGGACAGGGCGGTACAGAAACGGCAAGGCCGGGATGTGGGGCCGGGCGGCGTGGGCGTCAGGCCTTGGTATCGACCGAATTGCCCAGGTGGCTGGGGTTGCTGACGTATTCATAGATGCCGACACCGATGGCGGCAGCTGCCAGCATGGGATGGGCCTCGACAATGGAGGCGGCTTCGGTGACCACGGAGGAGCCCGCCTTGAGCAAGGCCCCGCCGGAGGTGCTGATGAATGAACCGACTGCGCCCAGAAACATGGTTGGATTCCTTATTGCATTTATAAGAGGTATCGACGAAAGCGCGGTCGGCTTGATCTTCTTTACCCGGATTTACATTTGTCGACAGCCGCATGAAAAACGGCTGGCAGTGCTGCCAGCCGTGAAATTGCCGTGGCTGCCGTAGCAGCCATGTGGTGCATCAGAAGGATGTGGACATACCCACGCCAACACTGTGCAGGGTGTTGCCATTGGCCAGTACCACGGTGCTGCTGGCATTGGTGCCGGTAGTCAGCGGGCTGAAGCCGAAGTTGGCGTTTTGCAGTGCGCCGTTACTCAGGCGGGTGGCATAGGTGTAGAAGCTGGTGCGCTTGGTGGCGGCATAAGTGGCACCCAGCACCCACTGCGTGGCCTTGTAGTCGTCGGCATTGCTGGCATTGTTAAGGCTGCCCAGCTTGCTGTAGGACGCCTTGAGGGCAAAGCGTTCGTTTACGGGCTGGCTGACGCCAACGGTCCAGCCGGTCTGGGTCTGGGTCTGGCCGCCGCTAGCCAACTGGTAGCTGCCACGCTCCACGCCCGCACCAAGCAGGGTGCCGGTGCTGCTGAAGGTCCATTGTGCCAGCAGCTTGGCAAAGTCCACATGCTTGCCGGCGGCGGCGGTGCCGGAATTGCTTTGCTCGTAGCCAGCAGTATCAAACTGGCGGTCCCAGCCGAAACCGGCCTTGAACGGGCCATCGCCATATTTCACCGCCAGGCTCAGGCGGCTGCGGTTGGTGTTGTTGGTTTGGGTTTCGTCCACGCCATAGGACACGCCACCCTGCCAGCCGGACAGCAGCGGCGAGATGTAGTGCACCGAATTCTTCAGGCGGGTTTCACCACGGCTGAACAGCTGGTAAAAGCCCGGGCCGGTGCCCCAGCTGTCGGCAATGGTGCCGGCCATCACGTCGATGCCAAAGTCGGCGGTGCTGCCCACCAGCGATTTGTACACCGTGTCGTTGTAGCCGGCGAGCAGGCGGCCGTATTGTTCGCTGGCCATGCCGACAAAGCTGTTGCGGGTGGCCAGGGTGGCACTCTGGCCCCAGTCGGTGCTGCCGCCCTGTTCGAAGTTGCGCAGGCTGGATTCCACCTGCCAGATGGCTTTCACGCCATTGCCCAGGTCCTCGTTGCCGCGAAAGCCGATGCGCGAGTTGTTGTCGGTGACACGGGTGGTGGTGGACTTGGTGCCGCCCGTGCCGCCGGATGCGCCCACCGATTCTACCGAGGCGCTGATCACGCCATAGATGCTGACCGTGCCGTCGTCGGCATGGGCGTTCAGTGCGGTGAATACGGCACAGGTGGCCAGGCTCAGTTTGAGAGTGGATTGCTGCATGGTTTCTCCTCCATCGTAGATATTGGCTGCGTTGTTGTGACAATTCTTGTTATTGCAAACGCTAATCTAGGGCAGGGGAGATGGTGGCGCGTTGCCATTAAGTGAACTTGCGTTGCCGTGTTATGCCCTTGCACGGGCCGGTGCTGGCAGCGGTACTGGCGCTGGACTAGATTGCTATGAAGCCGGCCGCGGCGCTGGCGTTGCCGGCTGTGCCGGGGCGGGCAGGGGACGTGTGTTAAGTCGCGCAAAGTGTGGCAAATGCGCATGTCAGCAGCAGGAGCAATGACAATAATTGCCGCTTTATGGCGTGTGCCATTCAGGAGTGCAAAACGTGAAGAACATGATGATGTGGCTGCTGGCCCTGTTATATGGCCTGTACCTGCTGGGTGTCGGTCTGTTGCCGCAGGCAGTACTGGCCGCGGACTACCAGGCTTTGGCTGCCTTGCCGGCGTTGACCAGCTGCAGTGCGCTGGGCAGCCAGACGCTGGATGGCGTGGCAGATGCGCCGGTCAGCATCAGTGCTGCCAGCGTGGTGAGCACGCCCAAGGGTGAATTCTGCAAGGTGGAGGGCAATATTGCGCCCAGCATCGGCTTCGAGGTGGACCTGCCTCTGAAAGGCTGGACCCAGCGTTATCTGCAGGGTGGCTGTGGCGGCCTGTGCGGCATGACCCGGGTGGGCATCAGCAATGCCGGGCGTTGCGGGCCTGCCTTGAGCGGCGAATTTGTGGTGGCCGGGAACGATATGGGCCACAAGGGTTCGATGATGGGGCCGGATCAGGCCAGCTTCGGGGCTGATCCGCAACAGCGCATCGACTTTGCCTACCGTGCCAATCACCAGACCGCGCTGGTGGCCAAGGCACTGATCCGCGCCTTTTACGGCCAGCCGGCGCGCTTTGCCTATTTTGTCGGCTGCTCGGATGGTGGCCGCGAGGCGCTGATGGAAGCACAGCGTTATCCGGACGACTTTGACGGTGTGTCCGCCGGGGCTCCCGCCGCGCTGTTTCAGCTGCAGAACTCGCTGTATCACGGCTGGAACGTGGTGGCCAACCAGCGTGCCGATGGCAGCAATATCCTGCTGCAAAGCCGGCTGGCCATCCTGCACCGTGCCGTGCTGGCACATTGTGCCGAGGGTTCCGGGGTGAAGGACGGCCTGCTGCAGGACCCGCTCAGCTGCAAGGTGGACCCGGCCTGGGCACAGTGTCCGGCCACTGCCGGGGACAGCAGCCAGTGCCTGACTGCCGAAGAGGTGGCCGTGGCACGCAAGCTGTATGACGGCCCGCTGGATGCCGCTGGCCGCAAGCTGACCATGGGCGGCGTGCTGCCCGGCTCCGAACTGCAGTGGATGGTGGCCAGCAGTGCGCATGGCAAATCGATGAGCAATGATATTGCATCGCTGGCCATCAGCTACCTGATCCTGCCGCAGGTGGATCTGGCCATGGGCAATCTGCAGCAACTGCGTTTTGATGACGACAGCTTCCGGCGTCTGGCGCAATTGGCACCGCTGTACAACGCCACCAATACCAATCTGCAGCCCTTCCGCCAGCATGGTGGCAAGCTGATTTTGTGGCATGGTCTGGCGGATACCTCGGTCACGCCGGCGGTATCGCTGGCCTATTACCAGGGGGTGCAGCAACAGCTGGGTGCCGCTGCCACCGACAGCTTCATGCGGCTGTTTTTACTGCCGGGTGTCAGCCACTGCGGTGGTGGCGATGGTTATGATCAGGTGGATGTACTCAGCCCGCTGCTGGCCTGGGCCGAGCTGCAACAGGCCCCGGCTGCGCTGCTTGCCGGCAAGCTGGCCCATGCCGCCCCGGACTTCATGGCTGGTCCGCCACCTGCGGATCTGCCTGCCGCGGGCAAGTCTGCACAGGGTGTACCTACCCTGCACGTGGCCCCCATGGCCAGCAGTCCGCTGGCACGTCCGTGGGACGAAATCAAGGCGACTCGCCCGGTATATCCGTGGCCAATGATCGCCCGCTATCGTGGCAGCGGTGATGTGAACGATGCCGTCAGCTACCAGCCACAGCGTTCGGCACTTGTCCTGCCGCTGGATTTCAACAGTCTGGCCAGCACCCTGATCGGGCCGGACAATCAGCGCAATTATCAGGTAGTCAATGGCCGGCTCACTGCCCAGCCGTAAACCGTCAGCCGCTGCTTCAGCGGCTGACGCTTGTTGCCGGGCCGTTGTTGAAGTAGTGGCGCAGGTATTGCTCCATGGCGGCGGCATCCAGCGGGCGCGAGTAGTAATAGCCCTGGAAAGTGTCGCAGCCGTTTTCGCGCAGAAACTCCACCTGCGCGATTTCCTCCACCCCCTCTGCGGTAATGCCCAGCATCAGGCTCTTGGCCAGCATGATGATGGCCTTGCACACGGCAGCGTCCTGGCTTTGTACCGGCGTGTTGCAGATGAAGGAGCGGTCTATCTTCAGCCGGTCCACGGCCAGGTCCTTCAGCACCGCCATGGATGAATAGCCGGTGCCGAAGTCATCAATGGCTACGGATACGCCGATCTGTTTGAGGTCTTTCAGGATGCGTTTGCTGTTTTCCAGCGATTGCAGCACGCTTTCGGTGATTTCCAGTTCCAGCAGATGCGGGGCCAGGCCGCTGTCGGCCAGCTCTCGTGCCACGCGCTGGCGGAAGTCCGGCTCGATAAACTGCATCACCGACACATTGACTGCTACCTTGAGCGGGTAGTGGTAATCGGCATTCCAGCGCCTGGCCTCGATACAGGCCTGTTGCAATACCCAGCTGCCCAGTTCCTGGATCAATCCGCACTCTTCGGCCACCGGAATGAACACGTCCGGCGGAATGTTCTGTCCCTCATCCTGCCAGCGCAGCAGGGCTTCAAAGCCGATCAGCACGCTGTCCACCACCCGGATAAGCGGCTGGTAGTGCAGGGTAAAGCTGCGTGTTTTCACTGCATGGCGCAGCCTTTGCTCCAGTCGCAGCCGCTCGTGCACTTTCTCGGCCATGGATTCGTTGAAGGTGCAATAGCGGCGCTTACCGGCCTGCTTGGCCTGGTACATGGCGCTGTCGGCAGCGCTCAGCAGTTTTTCTGCGGTGGTGCCATGCTGCGGATACAGGGCAATGCCGATGCTGCAGGTCACCACAATGCTGTCCTTGCCTGCCTGCATCGGCTGCTCCAGTTTTTCCAGCAGGCGGTCGGCCATGGTAGTGCAGTCCTGCTCGCTGCTGTGCGGACAGATGATGAAGAACTCGTCACCGCCGAAGCGCACTGGAATGTCGGCCCGGCGGATGGTTTCGCGGATGCGCTGTGCCACCACCTTCAGCAATTGGTCGCCCATGGCATGGCCCATGCCGTCGTTGATCAGCTTGAAACCGTCCAGATCGATGAAGACCAGCCCCATCTGCGTGCTGCTGGTTTCTGCGCGCTGCAGTTCTATGGCCAGTTGCTCATTCAGCAGGTAGCGGTTGCCAAGGTCGGTCAGCGCATCATGAAAGGCCATGCGGTTGAGTTCGATTTCGGCTTTCTTGATGGAGCTGACATCAGTGCAGCCGATGATATAGTGCGCGGGCAGGTCCATGTCGTAGGACACCAGGCAGATGTGTTCCCAGGCGGGAAAGTGCTCGCCGTTCTTGCGTTGGCACATCAGCTCGCCATGCCAGCCCACATCGCCCAGCTGTTTGAGCTGGCTGTAGAACTCGGGTGTGTGTTTTTTTACGTGCAGCAGTTCGTCGATATCCTGTCCCAGGATTTCCATCAGCGAATAGCCTGTCATGCGCAGGAACGCCGGGTTGGCCGATTTCACCAGCCTGTCGTTGTCTATCACCACAATGCCCTCGGCGGTGGACTGGAACACCGCGCCAGCTTGCTGCAGCAATTGCTCGGACTTGATGCGCTCGGTGATGTCACGCAATACGCCGATCTGCTTGGCGCTCTCCTGCCATTGCGGTTCGTATTCCTGTACCGACATCTCTACCCATACCGCGTCGCCATCGTCCGGGGTGATGGTGGTGATCATGTCCACCCGGCCACGGTCTTTCAGCAACTGGTTCAAGCGGCTCTGGTCTGCCAGTTCCAGCAGGCGCAGAAAAGGCGGGACCGCCTCCTGACGCGGGGTCATGTCCAGGCCGGTGATCTTGCCAAAATAGCCCTGGCCGGTGAATGTCGATTGCTGCTGGTCCCATTCCCAGATGCCCAGCTGGGCAGTTTCCACCGCCAGCATCAGCAGTTTTTGCTGTTTGTGGACTTCCACCTCGGCAGTGCGGCAGGCCAGCGCCATGCGGATGGTGGCATTCAGTTCGCGCAGTTCGAACGGTTTGAGCAGATAGCCGTAGGGTGCGCTTTTCTCGGCCTGTTGCAGGATGTTTTCTTCGGCAAAGGCCGTCAGGTAAACCACCGGGATATCCAGCGTCTGGCGGATGATGAGTGCGGCTTCGGTTCCGGGCATGCCGCCTTCAAGGTGGATGTCCATCAGGATGAGATCTGGCCGGAGCTTGCCAGCAGCGGCAATGGCTTCCTCACCGCTGGCGCAACTGGCCACCACGTCGAAGCCCAGGCTTTGCAGCGCGATTTTCAGATCCAGTGCGACGATGCGCTCGTCTTCGACGATCTGGATACGGTTGGCCATGAATCTACTCCCGGATAAGGTCTGGAATGGTCAGGGTGAAGCAGCAACCCTGGCCCGGTGCCGTGTCCAGCGTCAGTGTGGCCCTGAGCTGTTCGGTCAGCATGGGCAGCAGTTGGAAGCCCAGCGTGGACGTACTGCCCAGCTGCACGCCATCGGGGCAGCCTTTGCCGTTGTCGCGGATCAGCAGTTGAACTTGCTCGGTTGAATCCAGCAGGATTTCCACCTTGCCCGGTTGGCCTGGTACAAACGCATGCTTGCAGGCATTGACCACGATTTCATTCAGGATCAGTCCGAAAGGAATACTGTTGTGTAGCTCCAGAAAAGCTTCCGGCCCATTCCGTTCGAACACGAAGACAATATGATTGCCATAGCCGGTGCTGACATCGCGCAGCAGGTGGGTCAGCCTTTCTATGTAAACCGACATCGGAATGCGCGAGAAATCATTGCGCTCGTACAGCAGCTGGTGGATCAGCGCCATCGAGCGCACGTGGTTCTGGCTGTCCAGCAAGGCTTTGTTCACTTCCGGTGTGGCGGTTCTGGCCTGCAGGTTTAGCAGGCTGGATATCACTTGCAGATTGTTCTTCACCCGGTGGTGTACTTCGCCTAGCAGCACGGTTTTTTCCTGCAGGGCCTTTTCCAGATCCAGCTTGGCGTAATAGCGCTCGGATACATCGGAAATACAGGCCAGGGTAAGCAGTTCGCCACCTACTTGCAGTGGGTTGAGGCCGATTTCACAGGGGAACTGCGTGCCGTTGCGGTGCTGGGCAAACAAGGGCTTGCGATTGGCCATGCCACGGGCTTCCGGCTGGCGGAAGAAGCCGGTGACATAGCTGCCATGCTGGCTGCGAAAACCTTCTGGCAGCAGATGGTCCAGCTTTTCGCCTACCAGTTCGCGCCGGCTGTAGCCAAACAGCTGCTCCATGCGGGTGTTGATCAGACGGATGACGCCGTGCTGGTCCACCATCATCAGGCCGTCCGGGGTGGATTCCACCACTTCGCGGAAATAGGTTTCGCTGATCTGCAAGGCCAGCTCGTTCTGCTTGCGCGCGGTAATGTCGATGCCGGAGGCAATCAGGTTGCTGATGTGGCCATCGCCGTCCCACAAGGGCCTGAGCATGAAGTCTATGGTCATGCGGCTGTCGTTCTTCATGCGCACAACTACGTCGTAGCGCACGGTCTGGCCACTGGCTGCACTGGTGATGGCCTGTTGCAGCTCTTGCTGAATGGCAGGATCGTGGTTCCACCAGTAGCACTCCCAGAACGGCTTGCCCTGTACCTGGGACAGCTCCAGCCCGGCCTGCTCCAGCGGGGCACGGTTGGCTTCCAGCAAGATGCCGTCGATACCCAGCACACCCACAAAGGTAAACAGGGCGTCCAGTACCTTGCGTATGCGTTCGCTGCTGGCGCGGATGGCCTGCTCGGCCTGCTTTTTCAGCGAGACATCCTCCACCATGGCGATAATCCCGCAGGACTGTCCCTGCTTGTCAATGCGCGGGTGGTAGCTGGCATTCCAGTGGGTAAAGCAGCCGGAACCAGGTGGAATCTCGGCACTGGCCTCGAAATTGCACTCGGGCACGCCACTGGCCATTACCTTGTGCATGATGGCTTCCAGCCCGGGGCCGACTTCTGGTAGCACGTCACGCGGAGTGCGACCGATGTGCGCTTCGGGCGGCAGGCCATTGGAGTTGGCCAACTGATGGTTGATATGGGTGTAACGCAGCTCGCTGTCCAGTACGGCAATGCCGATGGGGGAGGTTTGCAGCAGGTCTGCGAGCAGTTTTTCCATACGCCTGTTCCACCTTGTCATGAGGGGACGACTGAATACCCATTATGGGTAATGAAAATGCGTATTGAAAGTATTGTCTGGTTTGTTTGCGCAATTTCACCCGGGAGACGGGGTGGCGCATTGCCTGACGCATGGCGGTCAGCCGGGCTGGCAAGGAGTGGGACCAGTCTTGCGGTGGCGCGATGTAAATTCCTGTTTCTTGCAATCCAGTTGTCAGATCAAATAGTCGGACTGAAAATTTTTATTTTGTGGCGTGAATTGTTCTTATTGTTTTGCGACTTTTTTTGAATAAAAATTGCCAATTATCAAAAATTGAAATGTGTAATCATTCGGTTTTGCGAATAATCAATATTATTGGTGTTCGGATTTCCGAATGGGTTGTTTTCCATTGTTTTCAATGACCTGCATTTCATTGCGTGCTTGCATTGAAGTGGTTAGCATGGATACGTAGTCAGATCAAAGATGATCAATGATGGCCTTGGCAGAATATGAGCCAGTATTTGATTGTCGCTATAAACATGTGAAACCAACGGGAAATAAATCGTGTCAGAAAATCAAGGTGACAAAAAGCTGCAGCGCGGGCTTGAGGCACGACATATCGAACTGATTGCCCTGGGCGGGACAATCGGTGTCGGTCTGTTCATGGGCTCGGCCAGCACGCTGAAATGGACGGGGCCTTCGGTATTGCTGGCGTATGCCATTGCCGGGGTCTTTATTTTCTTCATCATGCGTACCATGGGTGAAATGCTGCATACCGAACCGGTAGCCGGTTCGTTTGCCCATTACGCCTATAAATACCTCAGTCCCTACTGGGGCTATCTCACGGCCTGGGCTTACTGGCTGATGTGGATTGCCGTGGGTATTTCCGAGATTACCGCGGCCGGGGTATATGTGCAGTACTGGTTCCCCACCATGCCGCAGTGGGTGCCGGCCATTGCCTTTGTCGCCATTCTGGCTGCCTCCAACTTGCTGGCGGTACGCCTGTACGGTGAATTCGAGTTCTGGTTCGGCCTGATCAAGATTTCCACCATCGTGGTGATGATTCTGGTTGGCCTCAAGCTGATCCTGGTGGGCGGTGCCGACATGCCGGCGGTGGGCTTTGCCAACCTTACCGCGCACAGCGGCTTCTTTGCCGGTGGCTGGCAGGGCTTCTTGTTTGCCCTGTGTCTGGTGGTGGCTGCTTATCAGGGTGTGGAACTGGTGGGCATTACCGCCGGTGAAGCCAAGAACCCGCAGGTTACTCTCAAGCGTGCCATCAACAACATCATCTGGCGCATCCTGATTTTCTATGTTGGTGCCATCTTTGTCATCGTTGCCATCTATCCGTGGAACCAGATTGGCAGCACAGGCAGCCCCTTTGTGCTGACCTTTGCCAAGGTGGGCATTGCAGCAGCAGCTGGCGTCATCAACTTCGTGGTGCTGACCGCGGCGCTGTCCGGCTGCAATAGCGGCATCTATAGCTGCGGCCGCATGCTGTATACCCTGGCGCAGAACAAGCAACTGCCGTCCTTCCTGGCCAAGGTGTCCAAGGGTGGTGTGCCGGTCAATGCCATCTGGGTGACCATTGCCTGCATCGCGCTGGGTTCGGCGCTCAACTACATCATTCCGAATCCGGAACGGGTGTTTGTGTATGTATACAGCGCCAGCGTGCTGCCGGGCATGGTGCCCTGGTTTGTGGTGCTGGTGTGTCAGGCCCGTTTCCGTCTGGCGCACAGCGACAAGATGGCCAGCCATCCCTTCAAGTCCATCCTGTTCCCCTTCACCAACTGGCTGACCATTGCCTTCCTGGTGTGCGTGCTGTTTGGCATGCTGGTGAATCCGGATACCCGCGTTTCGCTGTTTGTCGGTACCGGCCTGCTGCTGGCGGTTTCCGTGGTGTACAAGATGTTCAATCTGGGTCGCCATCACCAGCCGGCACTGGCTGCGGTGGAGCGCGACTGATCATGCGACCGGCCTGATGCGGTAGCCGGTACAAGCCACAAGGGTGCCCTGTTTGGGGCACCCTTTTTTGTGCCTGTCCACCAAGTGGCTGGGCTTGGCCAGTTTTATACCGATGAAAAGCAGTTTTTCCCATAAGCATTTTTCTTGATAACAAGATCATTTTTTCTTGCTTATGGATATAACGGGGGCTCTGCTAAGGTGCAGTCCATTGCCATGACGCACTGCGGAAAACCCACCCATGACCGTTCTCGCCATTCTCGGCAGCCCCAGTAAAACCTCGCGTACTGCGCGCCTGATTGATCGCAGCCGTGTTGCGCTGGCCGCACTGGATATCGAGCTGCAAACCATCAGCATTCACGACTTTCCGGCCGATGCACTATTGCATGGCCAGTTTTCCCATCCGCAAATCCAGGAATTCCAGCAGCGGGTCAGCGCAGCCAGCGGCCTGATCATTGCTACCCCGGTGTACAAGGCGGCCTATGCCGGTGCGCTCAAGGTGCTGCTGGACCTGATTCCCGAAGGCGGCCTGGCCGGCAAGCCGGTATTGCCACTGGTCAGCGGCGGCAGCCCCGGCCATTTGCTGGCGGTGGATTACTCCATCAAGCCGGTACTGGCGGCGCTCAAGGCCAGCGCCATCCATCAGGGCGTGTATGCGGTGGAGTCGCAAATCGGCGCCAATGCCAATGGCGAGGCCGAACTGGCCGAGGAGCTGGAACAGCGCCTGCAAACCGCCGTGCATGAGTTTGCCGCCCTGCTGGGGGTGAACGCCCCGGCCCCGCATGCGCCGCGCTATGCCAACGATTTCATTTCCCGGCTGATCAGCCTGTAAATCCGGACATCATCATGACTGCATCAATCCTGAAAAAAACACTGGGCCTGGCCGTGCTGGCCGGCTGGTCGCTGGCGGTCCAGGCGCTGGACCTGAATGTTAGCTATCAGAAAAGCGCCATCAATCTGGTGTCACTCAAGGCGCAAGGCACGCTGGAGAAGCAGCTGGCCCCGCTGGGTGTGACGGTCAAATGGTATGAGTTCCAGGCTGGCCCACCGATTCTGGAAGCCATGAATGCCGGTAGTGTCAGCATCGGCATGACCGGTGATTCCCCACCGGTATTCGCCCAGGCTGCCGGGGCCAATATCGTGTATATCGGCCAGGAGCCTTCCAAGCCGGAATCCTCCGCCATCCTGCTGCCGGCCGGTTCACCCATCAAGAAGCTGGCCGATCTCAAGGGCAAGCGCGTGGCCTTTACCAAGGGCTCCAGCGCGCACTACCTGACGGTGGCGGCACTGAAAAAAGCCGGCCTGCAATACAGCGATATCCAGCCGGTGTACCTGACGCCGTCTGAAGCCCGCGCCGCCTTCGAGCGCGGCAGCGTGGATGCCTGGAGCATCTGGGACCCGTACTACGCCGCGGCCACCCGCGCCGGTGGTGTGCGCGTGCTGTCCAGTGGCAAGGGCCTGAGCGCCAACAACACCTTCTATCTGGCCGCGCGCGACTTTGCCCAGGCCAACCCCAAGGTGATTGCCATCGTGTTCAAGGCGCTGACAGACAACAACAAACAACTGCGCGGCAATGTGCAGCAAGTGGCCAAAACCCTGTCCGGCTACACCGGGCTGGAAGCGGAAACCTATGCCGCCATGCTCAGCCGTCATCCGGACTACAGCGTCAGCTATGTCAACGCCAAAACCATCCAGCAGCAACAGCAAGTGGCCGATACCTTCCACGCACTGGGCCTGATTCCCAAGGCCATCAAGGTGCAGGACGCGGTGTGGAAACCCTGAGTCCCGACAAGAACAAGACAGGAATAATAGACATGCAGATTTTCTGGTTTTTCCCCACCCATGGTGATGGTCGTTACCTGGGCAGCCCGGAAGGGGCACGCACGGTGGACCTGGACTACCTCACCCAGATTGCCCGTGCGGCAGACAGCCTGGGCTTTGATGGTGCGCTGATTCCCACTGGCCGTTCATGCGAAGACCCGTGGGTCACCGCCGCCACGCTGATTCCGGCCACGCGCAAGCTGAAATTCCTGGTGGCGGTCCGCCCCGGCATCATGTCGCCCACGGTGGCCGCGCGCATGGCCTCCAGCTTTGACCGCCTGTCGCAAGGCCGCCTGCTGGTGAATGTGGTGGCCGGGGGCGACCCGGTGGAACTGGCCGGTGATGGCAGCTGGCTCAGTCACGACGAGCGCTACGAAGCCGCCAGCGAATTCCTGCATATCTGGAAGGGTGTGCTGGCCGGTGACAAGGTGAATCTGGATGGCAAGCACATCAAGGTGAGCGACGCCCAGCTGCTGTATCCGCCAGTCAGCAAGCCTTATCCGCCGCTGTATTTCGGTGGCTCTTCCGATGCCGCGCATGATCTGGCGGCCGAGCATGTGGATGTCTACCTCAGCTGGGGCGAGCCGCCAGCGGAAGTGGCCAAGAAGATTGCCGATGTGCGGGCGCGGGCCGCAAAACTGGGCCGCACGGTGCGCTTTGGCATCCGTCTGCACATCATCGTGCGTGAAACCAATGCAGAAGCCTGGGCCGCAGCCGAGCGGCTGATCAGCCGGCTGGATGACGCCACCATCGCCAATGCGCAGAAAACCCTGGCGCGGGCCGACTCGGAAGGCCAGCGCCGCATGGCTGCGCTGCATGGCGGCAGCCGCGACAAGCTGGAAATCGCGCCCAATCTGTGGGCCGGCATCGGTCTGGTGCGCGGCGGCGCAGGCACGGCGCTGGTGGGTGATGGCCCCACCGTGGCGCGCCGCATGCAGGAATACGCCGAGCTGGGCATCGAAACCTTCGTGTTCTCCGGTTACCCGCATCTGGACGAAGCCTACCGCGTGGCCGAGCTGCTGTTCCCGCATCTGCCGGACCGTCTCAAGGCCAGCATTGGCCAGCAACCGGCAGGCGAGGTGATGGCCAACCAACTATTGCCCAATGAAATCCGCCAGGCGGCGGCTTCCTGAGGAGCATGGCCATGTCACGTTCACATGCATTGGCGCAAGGCCTGTGGCAGCGCCTGCTGCCCTGGCTGCTGCCCATCCTGTTACTGCTGTTCTGGCAACTGGCCTCGGTGGCCGGCTGGCTGAATCACCGGGTATTGCCCGCACCCACCGAAGTGCTGGTGGCCTTCTGGCAATTGCTGATCAGTGGCGACCTGTTCCGTCATCTGGCCGTCAGTTTTGGCCGGGTGGCCGCCGGTTTTGTCATCGGTGCCGGGCTTGGCCTGTTGCTGGGCCTGCTTACCGGGGTGTCGCGTCTGGGCGAGGCGCTGTTTGATACCACCTTGCAGATGCTGCGCAATATCCCGCCGCTGGCCATCCTGCCGCTGGTGATCCTGTGGTTCGGCATCGACGAATCAGCCAAGGTGTTTCTGGTGGCCTTTGCCGTACTGTTTCCGGTCTACCTCAACACTTATCACGGCATCCGCTCGCTGGACCCGCAGTTGCTGGAAATGGCGCGCAGCTATGGTCTCAGTGGCAATGCGCTGTTCCGCCAGGTGGTGTTGCCGGGAGCCTTGCCGTCGATTCTGGTGGGCATCCGCTACGCGCTGGGCATTGCCTGGATCATCCTGATCGTGGCGGAAACCCTGTCTGCCACCAGCGGCATCGGCTATCTGGCGGCCAATGCGCGCGAATTCCTGCAAACCGACATCGTGGTGCTGTCCATCCTGCTGTATGCCGCGCTGGGCAAGGTGGTGGATGTGGCCGCCCGCGCATTGGAAAAACGCTGGCTGCGCTGGCATCCGTCCTATTTCAAGGCTGCCTGAGGAGAACATGATGAAACTGGATGATCTCAAAACCGGCAGCCCCATTTTGCTACAGGGCCTTATCCGGCGCTTTGGCGAGCGCGTGGTGCTGGATGCGCTGGACCTGCACATCCCGCAAGGTCAGTTCCTGGCCATTGTCGGCCGTTCCGGTTGCGGCAAAAGCACCTTGCTGCGCCTGCTGGCCGGGCTGGATCAGGCCGACGGCGGTTTGCTGCAACAGCCGGCCGGGCAAAGCGTGCGGGTGATGTTTCAGGAAGCCCGCCTGCTGCCGTGGAAAAGCGTGCTGGACAATGTGGCGCTGGGTTTGCCGGCCAGCCGTCGTGGTGAAGCCGAACAGGCTCTGGCCGAAGTAGGGCTGGGGGACCGGGCGCAGGAATGGCCGGCCCGGCTGTCCGGCGGTCAGCGCCAGCGGGTGGCCCTGGCGCGGGCGCTGGTGCATCAGCCCTCGCTGCTATTGCTGGACGAACCGCTGGGCGCGCTGGATGCACTCACCCGGCTGGAAATGCAGAGCCTGATCGAGCGCTTGTGGCAGCAGCATGGCTGCACCACGGTGCTGGTGACGCACGATGTCAGCGAGGCGGTGACGCTGGCCGACCGCGTGGTCTTGCTGGAAGAGGGCCGGGTGGCGCTGGATTTACCGGTGGAGCTGCCACGCAGCCGCAACCCGGCCGATAGCCGCTTTGTGGCACTGGAACAGCACATCCTGCAACGCGTGCTGCAAGGGCCTTCCTTCAATGCACCCTTAATCAATGAAATACCGCTCGCGTCGCTGCATTTTTCGCAGCTGCACTGGGCCTTGTAAACCCATCACCAAGGAAAAATCATGAGCATTCAATCCATTAACGTGCGTAATCAGTTCAAGGGCGTGATCAAGGAAATCATCGAAGGGCCGGTGTTGTCCGAAGTGGATGTGGAAACCGCCTCCGGCATTGTCACCTCGGTGATCACCACCCGTTCGGTGCGCGAATTGCAACTGAAAGTGGGCTCGCCGGTGGTGGCCTTCGTCAAATCCACTGAAGTATCCATCGCCACGCTGGCTTGAGCGCCGGTGACGACTGCCGCTTGCAGGTCGCGCGGGTGCGGCTGGCAAGCGGCGGTGGAGGGGTGCAGTCTTCTGTATCCAATATTCTTCAAAACGATATACAACAAAATTTTTATTATTTTTGGTTTGCAGCAACTATCGCTAGACTTGCCACTCCTGACGGGTTATCCCCCGTCGCTCACCCGCTTTCTGCCTGATCAGGGCAGGGGATAGAACGCAGACGGTATGATAGAAGTACGCAATCTCAGCAAGCATTTCAGCCATGAAGGCCGCCGCATCGCCGCGCTGGACGATGTCAGCCTGCAAGTGGCCGCCGGTGAAATCTACGGCATCATCGGTCGCTCGGGGGCCGGTAAAAGTACCCTGATTCGTTGTCTCAACCTGTTGGAACGTCCGGATAGTGGCACGGTGACGCTGGGTGAGCAGGAACTCACCGCGCTGCCGGAAGCTGCGCTGCAACAACGTCGCCAGCGCATCGGCATGGTGTTCCAGCATTTCAATCTGCTGCGTTCGCGCACCGTGGGCGGCAATGTGCGCTTCCCGCTGGAGCTGGCAGGTGGCTTGACCCCGGCACAAATGGATGCCCGCGTGGATGAGCTGCTGCAACTGGTGGGCCTGGCCGATCACAAGGAAAAGCGTCCGTCGCAATTGTCCGGCGGGCAAAAGCAACGCGTGGGCATTGCCCGTGCACTGGCCAATCACCCGGACCTGCTGCTGTGTGACGAAGCTACTTCGGCGCTGGACCCGGAAACCACCGATTCCATTCTGGCCCTGCTGGCCGACATCAACCGCCAGCTCAATCTCACCATCGTGCTGATTACCCACGACATGCGCGTTATTCGCCAATTGTGCGATCACGTATCGGTGATGGATCACGGCAAGGTGGTGGAAAAGGGCAATGTGCTGGACGTGTTCCTGCAGCCGCAGCATGCCGTCACCCGCAGCCTGCTGGCCGAAACCGGTTTTGGTCAGGGCGAGCGGGTGGAGGCCTGGCGCGCGCGCATTGGCGTGCCGCTGCTCAAGCTCACCTTTGTCGGCGAGCCCACGCTCAGCCCGGTGCTGGACAAGGTGGGCCGCGAAACCGGCCTGCGCGTCAACCTGCTCAGCGGGACCTTGAGCGAAATCCGTGACACGCCTTGCGGCCAGCTGCTGGTGGGCGTGGTGGCGTCTGATGTGGAACTGCCGGCCTTGCCGGAGATTTTTGCCCGCGAGGGTGTACGTTGCGAGGTGCTGGCATGAGCGGATTCGACCCAAGCCTGTTGTTGACGGTGGACTGGCCGGAAATCGGCACCGCCACGCTGGATACCCTGACCATGCTGGGCGTGTCCCTGCTGTTTACCATCGTATTCGGCCTGCCGCTGGGCGTGCTGCTGTACATCAGCGCACCGGGCCAGCTGCGTGCCCGCCCGCGCCTGTATGCGGTACTGTCTTTCCTGGTGAACGTGCTGCGCTCACTGCCGTTTGTCATTTTGCTGATCGTGCTGATTCCGCTCACCCTGTTGCTGGTGGGTACTTCCATCGGCGTGGCCGGTGCCATCGTGCCGCTGGTGGTGGGGGCCATTCCCTTCTTTGGCCGCCTGGTGGAAAACGTGCTGCGCGAAATCGACCGCGGCGTGATTGAAGCCAGCCAGTCCATGGGTGCCAAGCTGCCGCAGATCGTGTTCAAGGTACTGCTGCCCGAGGCCATGCCCGGTCTGATCGGCGCGGCTACCGTTACCGCCGTGGCGCTGGTGGGTTACACCGCCATGTCCGGGGTGATCGGCGGCGGCGGTCTGGGCGATCTGGCCATCCGCTACGGCTATCAGCGCTTCCAGACCGAGGTGATGATCGTCACCGTGGCCCTGCTGCTGGTGCTGGTACAAGCCCTGCAAACCGCAGGCGACGCCCTGGTGCGCCGCTGTCGCTTCGGCTGATTCAGCCGCCAGCACATTACTGAATTCCCTTTGTTGTGAATTCCTGTACAGCCGGACTTGACCGGCTGTATGGAGCCCCTTTGCCCATTGATCTGGAGAAAAAAACGATGAAACGCGTTTCCAAGCTGTTTGCTGCCCTGAGCCTGAGCGTGGCCGCCCTGGCCGTCCACGCCGAAAATGTAAAGCTGACCGTGGCTGCCTCGCCGGTGCCGCATGCTGAAATCCTCGAAGCCCTGAAGCCCACCCTGGCCAAGCAGGGCGTGGATCTGCAAGTAAAGGTGTTCAACGACTACGTGTTGCCCAACACCCAGGTAGAAGAAAAGCAGCTGGATGCCAACTTCTTCCAGCACATTCCGTATCTGGACAAGTTCAACAAGGACCGTGGCACCCATCTGGTGGTGGCTTCCAAGCCGGTACACATCGAGCCGTTTGCCGCTTATTCCAGCAAGTACAAGAAAGTGGCTGACCTGCCGCAGGGCGCTACCGTGGCCATCCCGAATGACCCGACCAATGCCGGCCGCGCACTGCTGCTGCTGGATCAGGGCGGTGTGATCAAGCTGAAGGACCGCAAGAACATCTACCCGACCACCAAGGACATCGTGTCCAACCCGAAGAACATCAAGATCAAGGAACTGGAAGCCGCTACCCTGCCGCGCGTGCTGAACCAGGTGGATGTTGCGCTGATCAACGCCAACTACGCGCTGGAAGCCAAGCTGAACCCGAAGCGTGATGCGCTGTTTACCGAAACCACCTCGCCGTATGCCAACCTGCTGGTGGCCCGTGCCGACAACAAGAACAGCGCCGCCATCAAGAAACTGGCTGCTGCGCTGAACAGCCCGGAAGCCAAGAAGTTCATCGAAACCAAGTACCAGGGCGCGGTGATTCCGGCGTTCTGATCCGGACTTGATACGCACTGCTGACTGAAAACGGGATGGCAAACGCCATCCCGTTTTGTATTTGCACGGCTTTCTATTACGCTTTCTGATGCTTTTTTAAGTACACACAAGCTGTTGATAAGCGTATTCATTTTGCTATGCCAGAAAATTCCATAAGAACGGCATGGTTATCTATTTTCTTCATAATCACTGCAGTTTTTCTTGCTTAGTCAGCGGCACGCTGCCGCGTATATTGGTCTGCAAGCCAGATGGCATCAGCCAGGGAGACCAATATGACGCAACTGCAGACCAACACCACCTCCAGCACCACCCCGAATACCAACCAGGCCCGACCTAGCGGCCATCACCTCAGTGCCACCGACGCAGTCAGTGCCAGCGAAGAGCTGCTGGAAATCGCCCGCCTGCGTGCCGCAGACAGCGGCCTTGCCTATACCGGCGCACTGTATCCGCTGGAAGCCTGGTCGCTGGTGGATGCCGGTGTGGCCACGCTGGTGGATGTGCGTACCGCCGAAGAGCGCAAATTCGTCGGCCAGGTGCCTGGCTCGCTGCATGTGGCCTGGCAGACCGGCACGGCGCTGATCAAGAATCCGCGCTTCCTGCGCGAGTTGGAAAACAAGACCGGTGGCAAGGACAGCATCGTGGTGCTGCTGTGCCGCAGTGGCAAGCGTTCCGCTGCCGCGGCCGAGGCAGCCGCCAAGGCCGGCTTTACCCAGGTGTACAACGTGCTGGAAGGGTTTGAAGGCGATCTGGACAGCCAAAACCAGCGCGGCGATGTGGGCGGCTGGCGCTACTGGAACCTGCCTTGGCAGCAGGACTGAAACCCGGCTCCGGCCCGAGTGACGATAGCGCGAGTGCAGCGATGAATGATCTGGTCCGCCCCTTTGGTCCTGCCCAGCCGGTGGTACACGACTGGCATCTGGACAGTGTAGTCAGCGCCCTGCATGCGGCGCGTGCCGACTGGCGGCAAAGCCAGGGCCGTTTGCGGGATTTTTCCACCCGCGAGTTTCCGTCCCGTACCGCCTTGCGTGACATCGTGGCCACGCTGGCAGCGGCGCTGTTTCCGATGCGGCTGGGTCCGCCAGGGCTGCGTGACAGCAGCGAGGACTTTTTCGTCGGCCACAGCCTGGCGGTGGCGCTGGATGCGCTGGCCGAGCAAGTAGTGCTGGAGCTGCGCTATAGCGCCCGCTTGAACGGTTTGTCGGCAGAGGATATCGAGGCCCAGTCGGTGGCCATTGTTCAGCAGTTTGCCGCCGCCTTGCCCGATCAGCGTCGCCTGCTGGATGCCGACATTACCGCCGCCTGGCAAGGCGATCCGGCAGCGCGCAGTGTGGATGAAGTGCTGCTGTGCTATCCCGGCATCAACGCCATTCTGCATCACCGCCTGGCGCACTTGCTGTATCGCGCCGGCCTGCCGCTGGTGGCGCGCATCATTGCCGAAATCGCCCATGGTGAAACCGGTATCGACATTCACCCCGGCGCGCAGATCGGTGCCGGCTTCTTCATCGATCACGGCACCGGCGTGGTGATAGGCGAAACCGCCGTCATCGGTGAGCGGGTGCGGCTGTATCAGGCTGTCACCCTGGGGGCCAAACGCTTCGAACAGGGCGAGGATGGCAGCTTGCTCAAGGGCCAGCCGCGCCACCCCATCGTGGAAGACGATGTGGTGATTTATGCCGGTGCCACCGTGCTGGGGCGCATCACCATTGGGCGTGGCTCCAGCATAGGCGGCAATGTCTGGCTCACCCGCAGCGTGCCGCCGGGCAGTCAGATTAGCCAGGCCAGCCTGCAAGCAGCCCCACCATAGAGCAGCTAACAAAAACCCTGCTGCTGCGTTGCGCCGCCTTGCCGTACTACTTGTACTGTCTGCGGCGGCAGGCCTTGCCCCAGGGACGCTACGCTATTTTGTTAGCCGCTCTTAACCGCACCACTACCAATCACGGATTGACCACCTGATCCCGCTGCATGGGCAGCGGGCAGGGCGGAGCTTTGCCTGCAGGCCGCCGGCAAGGGGGCTGTGTTGCCTGCAGTTTTGTTTCTTCCACCATCCCTTATGGAGCAGACATGTCTCAACATCAGGACGTCAAACAGGCACTGGGCGACAACGCCGCGCGCCAGCTAGCCAATGCCACCAAAACCGTACCGCAGTTGTCCACCATCAGCCCGCGCTGGCTGGTGCATCTGCTGCAATGGTCGCCGGTAGAAGCGGGCATTTTCCGGCTTAACCGTGTCAAGAACGCCGCCGGGGTACAGGTAGCCTGCTCGCAGCGCGACGAATCCGAACTGCCGCAAACCTTTGTCGATTACGAAGAACAGCCGCGTGAGCTGTTCCTCAATGCGGTCACCACCGTGCTGGACGTGCACACCCGCGTGTCCGACCTGTACAGCAGCCCGCACGACCAGATCAAGGAACAGCTGCGCCTGACCATTGAAACCATCAAGGAACGCCAGGAATCCGAGCTGATCAACAACCCGGAATACGGCTTGCTGGCCAATGTGGACGACACCCAGCGCATCTCCACCCTCACCGGCGCACCGACCCCGGACGATCTGGACGAGCTGTTGACCAAGGTATGGAAAGAGCCGGGCTTCTTCCTGGCCCACCCGCTGGCCATTGCCGCCTTCGGCCGCGAATGCACCCGTCGTGGCGTGCCGCCGCCGACCGTAAGCCTGTTCGGTTCGCAGTTCATCACCTGGCGCGGTGTGCCCATCATCCCGTCGGACAAGCTGCCTATCGATGAAGACGGCAAGACCAAGATCCTGCTGCTGCGCGTGGGTGAAAAGCGCCAGGGTGTGATCGGCCTGTACCAGCCGGGTGTGGCCGGCGAACAGAGTCCGGGCCTGTCGGTGCGCTTCATGGGCATCAACCGCAACGCCATCGCGTCCTACCTGATTTCGCTGTATTGCTCGCTGGCCGTGCTGACCGAAGATGCGCTGGCCGTGCTCGAAGACGTGGAGATTGGCAAGTACCATGACTACCCAGATACCTACAAGTAAACCTTCCGGCCTGCCAGACGGCCTGCCGGATGTCGCCCAACTGGCGAATCTGGCCAATGCCTTCTTCAGCGCCTTGCCGGGTCAGGTGCCGGGCAGTGCGCCAGCGGCGTCCAATGGGCTGAATCTGGATGTGGCCGGTCCGCAGCTGTCGCCACAACCGGCCGCTGCCGCCGCACACACGCCGGAACCGGCGGCGCTGGATGGCTTTGGCCGTAGTGGTCCGCATGCCTATGCCGTGCCGGAGGGCTATGGTGCGGCCATTCCGCAACTGGCCGCCGCCCAGCCTTCCGCCCCGTCCGCTGCCGGTGCCGCCGTGCCGTCCTCGCCGTATTACTTTATCGGCGAATCCTCGGCTTACCCGGCATCGTCCAGCAATTTGCCGGTGGATGACCGGGTTACGGCGCAGTCCTTTGGCCTGCCGGGGGCGGATGAGTTGCGCGCCCTGCTGGCCGGTGACAGTCGACAGCCGGTGCTGGCAACACCCGCACAGGGCAATAGCCATGGCTATTACTTTGTCGAGGAGTGGCCGCAGCATGGCAAGGCACCGGATTTCGACCGCAAGGTGGCCAGTCGCGGCCATGGCTTTGATATAAACGCCGTGCGACGTGACTTCCCCATCCTGGCCGAACGGGTGAATGGCAAGCCCTTGATCTGGCTGGACAACGCCGCCACCACGCACAAGCCGCAAGCGGTGATCGACCGGCTGGCCTATTTCTACCAGCACGAAAACTCCAATATCCACCGCGCCGCGCATGAACTGGCGGCACGGGCGACGGATGCCTATGAAGCGGCCCGTAACAAGGTGGCCCGTTTCATTGGCTCTTCCAGCCCGGATCAGGTGATTTTCGTGCGCGGTGCCACCGAAGCCATCAATCTGGTGGCCAATACCTGGGGACGCCAGAATATCGGCGCGGGCGATGAAATCGTGGTGTCGCAGCTGGAACACCACGCCAACATCGTTCCCTGGCAGATGCTGGCAGCAGCCAGTGGAGCCAAAATCCGGGTGATTCCGGTGGATGACAGCGGGCAGATCCTGCTGGACGAATACCGCAAGCTGCTGAACAGCCGTACCAAACTGGTAGCCATCACCCAGGTATCCAATGCGCTGGGCACGGTGACACCGGTGCAGGAAATCGTGGCGCTGGCGCATGCCGCCGGGGCGCGGGTGCTGGTGGATGGCGCGCAGTCGGTTTCGCACATGCGGGTGAACGTACAGGCGCTGGATGCTGACTTCTTTGTGTTCTCCGGGCACAAGGTGTTTGCACCCACCGGCATTGGCGTGGTGTACGGCAAGAAGGAGTTGCTGGACAGCATGCCGCCGTGGCAAGGGGGTGGCAACATGATTGCCGATGTCACCTTCGAGAAAACGCTGTATCAGCCGGCACCCAACAAGTTCGAGGCGGGCACGGGCAATATCGCGGACGCGGTGGGCCTTGGCGCAGCCATCGACTATGTCGAGCGTATCGGGCTGGAAGCCATTGCCCATTACGAGCACGACCTGCTGGTGTATGCCACCCACGGCCTGCAGTCAGTGCCGGGTTTGCGCCTGGTCGGCACGGCAGCCAACAAGGCCAGCGTGCTGTCCTTCGTGCTGCCGGGTTATCGTACCGAGGAAGTGGGCAAGGCGCTGAATCAGGAAGGCATTGCGGTGCGCTCCGGCCACCACTGCGCCCAACCGATTCTGCGGCGCTTCGGGCTGGAAGCCACGGTGCGGCCTTCGCTGGCGTTCTATAACACCTGCGAGGAAGTCGATACCCTGGTAGCGGTATTACAGCGGCTGGCACGGCGGGGTTGAGGGTAATGTAGCAAACAGCAAGGGCCAATGCCATGCATTGGCCCTTGCTGCTTTACAGTCCGGCACGCGGTGCGCTCAGGATCAGACGTAGCCCCAGCAGGCCGATGGCACACGCAGCCAGGCGGTCGATGTGCTGTTTGGCGCTCAGGTAGATGGCCTGTGGCCTGCTGCTGGAAAAGCCGAAGGCCACCAGCGCATACCAGCCAGCCTCCACCAGCAGCACGGCAGGCGGCAGGGCCAGGCTGCACCACAATGCCGGCTGCCTGGGCAGCAGGGCAGCAAAAATGCTGCCATAGACAATTGCGGTCTTGGGGTTGCTCAACTGGGTGGACAGCCCCAGCCAGAAGGCGCGCAGTAGCGGGTCATGCTGTTTGTCATGTGTGGCAGCCAATGTCAGGGGTGTTGTTGCGCCTTGCCAGATACGCAGGGCCAGCCACAGCAGATACACCCCGCCCGCCAGTTTCAGCAAACCATACAGCCAGCCCACGGCGGCCAGCAGGGAGTACAGACCCAGCAAGGCCAGCAGACTGAAAACAGCACCGCCTACACCCATGCCCAGTGCAGTAGCCAGGCCGTGACGACGCGACTGGCTGATGGCGGTGCGGGCCACCACCACAAAGCTGGGGCCGGGGCTGATGGCACCCAGCAAAATGGCGAGCACAATGGCAATGAAAGCGGCTGAAGAACTCATGAATGGCTCTCTGGGCTAAGGGTGAGGGCGGTGGCTGGCGCTGCTGTCTGCTTGCCCGGTCTTTGCGGGCGGCCATTGGCAGCATAACATCATGCGCTTGCCCTTCATGAAAGTGTTGTCATGCCATCCATCCGTCTGATGCAACTGGACGATTACCCCACCGTGCTTACCCTGATGCAGCAAACCCCTGGTATTTCCATCCGCGATGCTGATTCTGAAGAAGCTACCGCGCGTTATCTGGCGCGCAACCCCGGTCTGAGTTTTGTTGCCGAGTGCGATGGCCAGATCGTGGGCTGTGTGATGTCCGGCCATGATGGCCGCCGTGGCTATCTGCAGCATTTGCTGGTGCTGCCGGCCTATCGGCGTCAGGGGTTGGCGCGACGTCTGGTGGATGCCTGCATTGCCGAACTGGCGCGCCAAGGCATCGCCAAGACCCATCTTGATGTATTTCGCAGCAATACCGCCGCGCTCAGCTTCTGGGACCGGCAAGGCTGGCAGCGGCGCGAGGATATCTGCCGCTATTCTTATATTTCCAGCGGCAACAGCCAGGCCTGAACCGGGAGTCGTTAGCACCTCACTGGCGGCAGAGGCCCGCTTGCGCTTACAATGCGGCCCTTTTTTCTCGTCCGGGGGCTGTCATGGAAATGATTTACGCTGTGCAACGCTACGCCGCCACGCGGCCATGGGCCAGACGTGTCGGGCAGCTTTACAGTCAGGCGGTGCAAGCCGAAGCCGTACAACAGGAAGGCATGGCGCTGGTGGTGCGCGAACTGGAACGCGCCGCCCAGGTGTATCCGGCAGCCAGCGCACGTATCGCCATCGAACAGCGGCTGGCCGATGCCTATGGACAGTTTTGCCGCCATGGCCGGGTGATGGCACATCTGGAAAATGGCCTGATGCAGGCGCTGCAGCATACCCGCCTGCCCGCCAATATGCCGGAGCGGCTCACGCTGCCTGCCGATGCCTTCTATCTGCATGCGGGTGAGCAGGGCGGGGCCTTTGTCATGCATCTGCCTGCCAGCAATGCAGTCGCCCTATTGTTGGTAAGCGCTGATTTCTCGGCAAGTGGCAGTGACTGGCTGGCGGATACCGAACAAAGCCTGGCCTTGCTGGTGAATTACCCCGGTGAACTGGCTGCGCCGATGGCCACGGTGGCACCTGAATGGCATGCGTTGTTGAGCACGGTGTTGGGTGGACTAGCCGTCATGACCCAGCCCAAGCTGGAAATGGTGCGTGGCTGGGAAGAGGCCGCCCCGGCGGATGTGGTAGCGCTGGCCAGCCACCCCGGTTGCGTGAAGTCCCGCAAGAAAGGGCGCAGCCAGCTGCTGCAGGCAGGTTACCAGGAGGTAAGCTATTGCCGGATGAATGGGGTGGCTGCAAGCGCGGCTGGCTATGCCAATCAGGGTTACTGGCGACGCCAGGCAGTGAGCGATGCGCAGGGCGGCTCCCGCCTGGTGTGGGTGATGCCGCGCTGATCAGCGCTGTGCCAGCTGGGTGCGCAGGATCTGACGCACCGCCGAGGTTTCAAAGGGCTTGCCCATGATGGCGGACACGCCGGCAGCCTCGGCAGCTGCCAGTTTTTCCATGTTTTCCTCGCTGGAAATCATGATGATGGGAACCGAGCATTGCATGCTGCGGGTGCGGATGTAGCTGGCCAGCTCGCAGCCGTCCATCAGCGGCATGTTGTAGTCGGTCAGCACCAGATCGAACAGGGTGCTGTCGATCAGCGGTACGGCATCCTTGCCACTCCAGGATTCGGTAATTTTCTCGAAGCCCAGTCTTTCCAGTACGGTGCGGATGTGGCGGCGTGCCATCACGCTGTCGTCCACTACCAGGATGTTGAGGTCGGCATAGTCGATATCGCTGTCGGTATCGTTCTGGTTGACGGCCAGGAAATCCATGGTGTCGTTGATGACCTTGCGCAACTGGGGCAGGTCGAAGGGTTTGGGCAAAATGCCCATCAGTCCGGCCTGACGCATGGGGTCAATCAGCTCCGGGTTGGTTTCGCTGGAAATCAGGATGAAGGGCAGGTCGCGCAATTCCGGGTGGCCGCGCATCTGGAAAATCAATTCTCCGGCAGTCATATCCGGCAGGTGAAAGGCACTCATCACCACGTCCGGCTTGTATTTGCCGATGTATTCCAGCAGTGCTTCCCCGGTTTCGAATACTTCCATGCGCGTGATGCCAAGTTCTGCCAGCGCATTGCGGATGATCTGCGCTTGAACCGACGAGCTTTCTGCCAGCGCGACAATCAGATGTTGGGTAGACAGCATGCATGTATCCGTTTTCTGTTGTAAGGCTACATTCCACTATAGGCTGATTGGCTGTGCTGTCAGCATGGCCAATGAAAAAACCCTGCCGCAGGCGACAGGGTTTTTGGCTTATTGCTCCTGATGGTAGCGGGTAATGCGTTCTACCTCTTCCTTGGAACCCAGGAACACCGCAATGCGTTCATGCAGGCCTTGCGGCTGGATGTCCATGATGCGCTGGTGGCCGTTGGTGGCTGCGCCGCCAGCCTGTTCAATGATGAAGGCCATCGGATTGCCTTCGTACATGATGCGCAGCTTGCCGGCTTTGTCCGGATCACGGGCATCTTTCGGATACATGAAGATGCCGCCGCGGGTGATGATGCGATGCACTTCGGCCACCATGGAGGCCACCCAGCGCATATTGTAGTCCTTGCCCAACGGACCGGTTTTGCCTGCCAGCATTTCGTCGACATAGCGTTTTACCGGGGCTTCCCAGTGACGCATATTGGACATGTTGATGGCAAATTCCTGTGTGGTTTCCGGAACCTGCATGTCGGAGTGCGTCAGCACGAAGGAGCCGTGTTCGCGGTCCAGCGTAAAGCCGTGCACGCCGCTGCCGAAGGTCAGCACCAGCATGGTTTGCGGGCCATAAACGGTGTAGCCGGCGGCAACCTGCTTGGTACCCGGCTGCAGGAAGGCTTCCTGGGTGGGGTGATCAATGCCTGCCGGGCAGCGCAGAATGGAGAAGATGGTGCCTACCGAGATATTGACGTCAATATTGGACGAGCCGTCCAGCGGATCGAACATCAGCAGGTATTCGCCCTTCGGGTATTCGCCCGGAATGTGGTAGGGCAGTTCCATTTCTTCCGATGCCATGGCGGCCAGGCTGCCACCCCATTCGTTGGCATCCAGCAGGAAGTCGTTGGCGATCACATCCAGCTTCTTTTGTGCCTCGCCCTGGATATTGCCGGTACCGGCTTCGCCCAGAATGCCGGCCAGTGCACCCTTGTTGACGGAGTAGCTGATGGCCTTGCAGGCGCGGCCAACGGTTTCGATCAGCAGGCGCAGTTCGGGCGGCAGGGTGCCGGCCTTGCGCTGTTGTTCGATCAGAAAGCGGGAAAGGGTGATGCGGCTCATGTCATTCCTTGCGTGCGGTGGATGTGCAAAACGTATCTGGTTCTGGCACAGCGAATCTAATGTCAGGCGGTCATTATAACGAATATGCCTGCATCGTCATGCGCTAACAGCTATCAATAAACGGTGATTCCAGAGAGAGCCTTGTAATGCGGATATTTCTGGCGCTGATTCTGATGTCATGGTTGCCCGGTGCCATGGCGCTGAGCATTTATACCGAAGAATGGCCCCCCATTACCTTTCAGCGTAACGGCATGGCCGATGGCATGGCAGTGGAGGTGGTAAGGGAAATCCAGGCCAGAATCCATGACAACAGCCCGGTGGAGGTGGTGCCGTGGGCGCGTGGCTATCGCGAGCTGGAAAGCACGCCCAACGTCATGCTGTTTACCGTAGGGCGCAGTGATGCGCGTGAAAAGCTGATGACGCTGGTAGGGCCGGTTGCGGTATCGCAAACCGTGCTGCTGTGTCGCAAGGGCGAGTCAGCTGGGCTGCTGGCGCTGGGGAGTGCCATTTACAACAGGCCGGTGGGGGCGTATCGGGGCAGCATCTTTGCTGACGCCGCGGTGGCGGCCGGGTTTACCGAGCTTGATCTGGCACCTACCCCGCAGATCAGTGCACAGAAATTGCTGGGCGGACGCTATGACTTGTGGGTGGAAGGCAGCTTTGTCGTAGCCGCCGTGCTCAAGGATATCCGGCAGTCAGCCGATGCAGTGGAGGTGGTGAGGGTGCTGGAGTCGCTGGAGTTGTACCTGGCGTTTTCGCGGGGCACGTCGGGCAGGGTCATCCGCCGCTGGTATGACGGGTTGGCGGCGATCAAGAAAGATGGCACTTTTCGGCGTATCTACAACAAATGGCTGCCGCACGAGAGTGTGCCAATGGAGGTGAGAGAACTCGGGCTGCCGCCTTCACCCTGAGGAGCGGCAGCCTGTGCTGCTGGCTTAGTCAGCCGGGAAGGCGTGGGCAATCATGTTGGCATTCAGCCCGGCAGCAGGAAAGGGCCGCATCTGGCCGGCTTCCTGTTCCAGCCAGCGGCAGAACGAGGCCACGGTGGAATCGCCCGATGCGGTGCGCGGTACGATCCAGCAATAATCCCGCACCGGCACTACCGGGCTGGATAGCGGTGCCACCAGTTGGCCGGAATCCACCAGCGACTGTGCCATCGGCAGCGGGCCCAGTGCCACGCCCAGGCCATCCAGCGCGGCCTGCAAGGCCAGCGAGAAGCGGTCGAAGTGCAAGCCGCAGGCCGGTTTCAGCTCGGGCACACCGGCCAGGGTCAGCCAGCGTTGCCAGGCGGTGGGGCGTGTGTCGGCATACAGCAGGGTGTGCTGAGCCAGGTCTGCCGGGCTTTCAATCGGAAAACGCTTGAGCAGCGCCGGCGAACACAAGGGCAGCTCGCACTCTTCCAGAAACGGTTTGGCAATATGGCCGGGCCAATCGCCGGGGCCGCGGCGGATGGCAATGTCAAACGGACTGTCCAGCCGGCTGATGTCGCGGTCTGATGTCACCAGATGCAGTTCGACATCCGGGTAGCTTTCGCGAAATACATGCAAGCGCGGCATCAGCCAGTGCATGGCCATGGTGGGGGTGGAGTTGATGGTGAGGCGGCGCTGGTTGTCCGGCTGCAGCAACTGCGAGGTGGCGTTGGCAATCAGGTCCAGCCCGTCCTGCACCTGAATCAGGTAGCGCCAGCCGGTATCGGTCAGCTTCACCCGTCCGCCGGCGCGCTCGAACAGACGCACACCCAGCCATTCTTCCAGCTGCTTGATCTGCTTGCTCACAGCACCGTGGGTAACGAACAGCTCGTCCGCCGCCGAGGAAAAGCTTTCCAGCCTTGCTGCGGCCTCGAATATCCGCAGCGCATTAAGAGGGGGGTAAGTACTCATGGTGTGAGTATAACTCACAGACGATGTTTCGATTACTCGTTTGTAACTGGCATGCAGAGGGCGTAATCTTCCAGCAATCAAAACGGGGTAGAAGGAAATCTCCCCGGACGGTTGCCGCCAGTTGATCCCGCGCTGGCGGCTGACTCATTGCAAACAACCCAAGCAAAAAGGTCCCAAGCTATGCTCGAAGCCTACCGTCAGCATGTTGCAGAGCGCGCTGCACTGGGCATTCCGCCCCTGCCGCTGAACGCCAAGCAAACCGAACAACTGGTCGAACTCCTGAAAAACCCGCCGAAGGGCGAGGAAGATCTGCTGGTCGAGCTGATCACCTTCCGCGTACCGCCGGGCGTGGATGATGCGGCCAAGGTCAAGGCATCCTTCCTGGCCGCCGTTGCCGAAGGCAGCGTGGCTTCGCCGCTGGTTTCCCGCGCCAAGGCCACCGAACTGTTGGGCACCATGCTGGGTGGCTACAACGTCAAGCCGCTGATCGACCTGCTGGCTGACGCCGAAGTGGGCAGCATCGCCGCCGAAGGCCTGAAGAAAACCCTGCTGGTATTCGATTTCTTCCACGACGTGCAAGTGCTGGCCGATGGTGGCAATGCCAACGCCAAGGGCGTGCTGCAAAGCTGGGCCGATGCCGAATGGTTCACCAGCCGTCCGGAAGTGGAAAAGAAAATCACCGTTACCGTATTCAAGGTGCCGGGCGAAACCAATACCGACGACCTGTCGCCGGCACCGGACGCCTGGAGCCGCCCGGACATCCCGCTGCACTACCTGGCCATGCTGAAGAACACCCGTCCGGGTGCTGCCTTCGTGCCGGAAGAAGATGGCAAGCGCGGTCCGATGCAGTTCATCGAAGACCTGAAGAAAAAAGGCCATCTGGTTGCCTACGTGGGCGACGTGGTGGGTACCGGTTCTTCCCGCAAGTCCGCCACCAACTCGGTGGTATGGGCTACCGGCCAGGACATCCCGTTTGTGCCGAACAAGCGCTTTGGCGGTGTAACCCTGGGCGGCAAGATTGCTCCTATCTTCTTCAACACCCAGGAAGATTCCGGCTCGCTGCCGATCGAAGTGGACGTGTCTGCGCTGGAAATGGGCGATGTGATCGACATCTACCCGTACGACGGCAAGATTGAAAAGAACGGTGCCACCGTTGCCAGCTTCCAGCTGAAATCCGACGTGCTGCTGGACGAAGTCCGTGCTGGCGGTCGTATCAACCTGATCATCGGTCGTGGCCTGACCGCCAAGGCGCGCGAAGCGCTGGGTCTGGCTCCGTCCACCGCCTTCCGTCTGCCCAAGGATCCGGTCAATTCCGGCAAGGGCTTCTCGCTGGCACAGAAGATGGTTGGCCGCGCCTGTGGTCTGCCGGAAGGTCAGGGCGTACGTCCGGGCACCTACTGCGAACCGAAGATGACCACCGTGGGTTCGCAAGACACCACCGGCCCGATGACCCGCGACGAGCTGAAGGACCTGGCCTGTCTGGGCTTCTCCGCCGATCTGGTGATGCAGTCCTTCTGCCACACCGCTGCTTATCCGAAGCCGGTGGACGTGAAAATGCACAAGGAACTGCCGGCCTTCATCTCCACCCGTGGTGGCGTTGCGCTGCGTCCGGGCGATGGCGTGATTCACAGCTGGCTGAACCGTCTGCTGCTGCCGGATACCGTGGGTACCGGTGGTGACTCCCACACCCGTTTCCCGATCGGCATTTCCTTCCCGGCCGGCTCCGGTCTGGTGGCTTTTGCCGCTGCTACCGGCGTAATGCCGCTGGACATGCCGGAATCCGTTCTGGTGCGTTTCAAGGGCGAATTGCAGCCGGGCGTCACCCTGCGTGACCTGGTGAATGCCATCCCGCTGTACGCCATCAAGCAGGGTCTGCTGACCGTGGCCAAGGCTGGCAAGAAGAACATCTTCTCCGGTCGCGTACTGGAAATCGAAGGTCTGCCGAACCTGAAGGTTGAACAGGCATTCGAACTGTCCGACGCTTCTGCCGAACGTTCTGCTGCTGGTTGCACCGTGCATCTGAACAAGGAACCCATCGTCGAATACATGCGCTCCAACATCACCCTGATGAAGACCATGATCGCCGACGGCTACGCCGATGCCCGCACCCTGGAACGCCGCATCAAGAAGATGGAAGAGTGGATTGCCAACGGTGAACTGCTGAAGGGTGATGCCGATGCCGACTACGCCGCCGTGATCGAAATCGATCTGGCCGACGTGAAAGAGCCTATCGTGGCCTGCCCGAACGACCCGGACGATGTGAAGTTCATGTCCGAAGTGGCCGGCACCAAGATCGACGAAGTGTTCATCGGTTCCTGCATGACCAATATCGGTCACTTCCGTGCTGCGTCCAAGCTGCTGGAAGGCAAGCGCGACCTGCCGGTCAAGCTGTGGCTGGCGCCGCCGACCAAGATGGATGCGCAGCAGTTGACCGACGAAGGTCACTACGGTGTGTTCGGCATGGCCGGTGCCCGTACTGAAATGCCGGGCTGCTCGCTGTGCATGGGTAACCAGGCGCAGGTGCGTGAAGGCGCTACCGTGATGTCCACTTCCACCCGTAACTTCCCCAACCGTCTGGGCAAGAACACCAATGTGTTCCTGGGTTCGGCCGAACTGGCCGCAATCTGCTCCAAGCTGGGCAAGATTCCGACCGTGGAAGAGTACAAGGCCAATATCGGCATCATCAATGAGAAGAGTGCCGAGGTTTACCAGTATCTGAACTTCGACCAGATCAAGGACTATCAGGACATCGCCGCTACCGTGGCAGTGAACTGATCCCGCCTGTGATCAACAAGAACCCCGCCTGGTGCGGGGTTTTTTGTCTGCTGCGGTTACCTGCGGCCAGCTAGTGCGGATTGGTGGCAAAAAACAGGTACAATCGACAATCTTGTTGCCCTGTAGCGCTGCGTCGGTTTGCTGGTTGGCCAGCGGCTGGATGCAGGCAGCGGTTTGAATGACGAAAGAGGTTGCGGATCGTGTGGTTTGTGTTTGCGCTGATTGGTTTGGGTGTGGCTGGTGGTGTGGCCTGGCGGAAGCTGGGAGGAGGGCAGTCCTGGGTCAAGGGCTTGCCGGAACAGCGCGTACGCCTGCTGAAAAAGCTGGACCAGATGCTGGGTGCCGGCCACGACGAGGCGCTGGATATCACACCGGCAGCCTTTCGTGAGCGCCGCCGCGAGCCGGTTGCCATCCACTTCGATGCTGATGAAGAAAGCCGCCCGTCAGAGTCGGTCGTGCCGCTAAATGAAAAAAGTACACAGCTGCCAGTCGTATCCGGATCGGCAAGCACCGAATTCCGTCAGCCCGTGGCAGCACCATCTCATGCCGATAGGGCAGGACCTGCTGTAGCGGCAGCAGCAGAAGTAGTGACTGCCAAGCGCCAAACCACCGTTCGTACTGCACCGCCGGCAGATCTGCCGCATGTGGAGCTGGCGCGCAGTTACCGCAAGAGCAAGCCCCAGCCCAAACCGGCAGCGGCACCGGTTACCGGCAATCTACCGGTCATCGGGCTGGACGAATTGCAAAACAATATGCACCACGGTGCACGCCGCCGTCAGGCGCAGCGCCAACCGCTGGCAGCTCAGCCAGAACAGAAATCCCTGCCGTTGATTGATCCGCACGAAGTGCGCGCTCAGGTCAATGCTTTGCACAGCAAGCGCCGTAGCGGCGAAGTGCTGGTCGAAAAGCCTGCCGTGGTTCTGCAGCCGGTGCGTTCGGCACCCCTCAAGATCATGCCGACACCGTCGGTGCCGCGTCGCGAGCAGGCACCGGAAGAGCCCGCCATTGTCCGCCACGAACAGCAACCCCGCAGCAAGGCTTACGAAGGTTGGATCCGCCCGCCGGAGGGCAAGGCAGCTGCAAGCAAGACAGCCCAGCCTTCGGCAGCGCTGCCAGCAGGGCTGTCGCTTGCCGATATCCCGGATGCTCCGGCCGCTGGTCTGCCCGCAGCGGCTGCGCGGGTCACGACTATGGTTGGCAGCGTACTTGAGGCAATACCACCGGCAGATACGTTGCCGCCAGTCCTTGCCACAGACAGCATGGTGCCGGAAGCGGCTGAACAAGCTGCTGCTGCCGAACCATCCCTTGCCCAATTGGTGCATACAGTCCATGAAGATGCAGAGCCTGTTGCAACTGAAACTGTTGTCGCTGAGCCGCCTGCAATTGATGCCGGCCAGCCACCACGGCAAGATGCGCCCCTGAATGTGCTTGCAGAACCGATGGCAGCACCTGCTGTTGTTGCCGCCAGCACGCAGTCGTTGTCAGTAGCAGCGCTTCCTGATGATGAAAACAGCTTTACACCAAGCGTTGAGGAGCGTCAGCCCTGGCGCTGGCCTGAGCAACGCCAGCAGGTGCCGCAGCCTGTTGCGCCAGTTGCCCGGGCCGGGCAGGAGCAGGATGCATTGCGCTGGTCGACGATTGTAGAACGGCTGCCGCAGGCCGAAGCAGCAGCTGCAAGCGATAGCCCACTGGTTTGGCATTTGCTGGACGATGCTCAGCCCTCAGTCAGCCTGGCTGCCGACCCTGTGGAAACAGCTACCGCCCTGGCAGATACAGCATCCCCTGATGCATCCGTCGTGCAATCTGCTCTGATGGGGACGGAGGCTACAGACCCCGCCGGGTATGCCCCTGCGAGCGCCGTGCCGCCGGGTACTACGCCAGATGCTGCCCAGCCGTGGAGCTTGCCTGCCCCGGCCGCAGTGCATCGCTCCAGCCTGCCGGTGATCTACGGCGAAGACTGCCTGCCAGGACTGGATTTGCTGCGCCCGGCAGAAGAAGCCACTGCCGTGGTGTCTGAAGATGAATTGCTGGAGCGCGGCATTCTGATTGAGGAAAAACTGGCCGAATTCAAGGTCAAGGTGAGTGTGGTGGATGCCTATGCCGGGCCGGTGATCACCCGTTATGAGGTAGAGCCTGCCGTTGGCGTGCGTGGCAATCAGGTGGTTAACCTGATGAAAGACCTGTCACGGGCGCTGGGGCTGGCGTCAATCCGTGTGGTGGAAACCATACCGGGCAAAACCTGCATGGGGCTGGAGCTGCCCAATGCCAAGCGCCAGATGATAAGGCTGTCAGAAATCTTCTCCGCTGAGGTGTTCCAGCAGCCGGCCTCGCGCCTGACCATGGCGCTGGGCAAGGACATTACTGGCCAGCCGGTGGCCATCGACCTGGCCAAGGCCCCGCACCTGCTGGTGGCGGGCACTACCGGTTCGGGCAAGTCGGTGGGCGTCAATGCCATGATTTTGTCCATGCTGTACAAGGCCACACCGGACGAAGTGCGTTTCATCATGATCGACCCCAAGATGCTGGAACTGTCGGTATACAACGATATTCCGCACTTGTTGGCCCCGGTGGTGACCGACATGAAACTGGCGGCCAATGCGCTTAACTGGTGTGTGGGTGAAATGGAGCGGCGCTACCGGCTGATGAGTGCGCTGGGCGTGCGCAATCTGGCAGGCTACAACGACAAGGTGCGCGAAGCCGAGGTGGCTGGCCGCCGGCTGACCAACCCCTTCAGCCTGACACCTGAAACACCGGAGCCGCTGAATAATCTGCCCTTCATCGTGGTGGTGGTGGATGAATTTGCTGACCTGATGATGGTGGCCGGCAAGAAGATTGAAGAACTGATTGCCCGTCTGGCCCAGAAGGCACGTGCAGCCGGTATCCATCTGATTCTGGCTACCCAGCGGCCGTCGGTGGATGTGATTACCGGTCTGATCAAGGCCAATATCCCTACGCGGATTGCCTTCCAGGTATCCAGCAAGATCGACAGCCGCACCATTCTGGATCAAATGGGTGCGGAAAGCCTGCTCGGCCAGGGTGATATGCTGTTCCTGCCGCCGGGCAGCGGTTATCCGCAACGGGTGCACGGTGCTTTTGTCACCGATGACGAAGTACACGCGGTGGTGGATTTTCTCAAGCAATGGGGTGAGCCGGATTATGTGGAAGGCCTGCTCACCGGCGAGAGCGAGGCGGATGAGGAGTCGGCCGCAGCCACCGCCAAGACTCAGGCGGCTACCGAGAGCGATCCTCTATACGATGAGGCGGTGGAGATTGTGCTGAAAACGCGCAAACCGTCGATTTCTGCGGTGCAGCGCCATCTGCGCATAGGCTATAACCGTGCGGCGCGGCTGATCGAGCAGATGGAAGCCGCCGGCATTGTCAGTGCCATGGAAAGCAATGGCAACCGCACCGTGCTGGTGCCGCAGCGGGAGTTTTGATCGATGTAGGCCTGATGTGTGCCACGCAGGGCAGAGGAAAACAAAAAAGGCAGCCTTGGCTGCCTTTTCCTGTGATGAACAATCTCAGTAGCGACGCTGGCGACGCGGAGGCTGTTCGTCGTTACGGATGCGGATGGGGATCAGCTCGCGCTTTTTCTCCAGCGGGGCAAGCATCATGCCCAGCACAACGGCAAAGGCGGCGATCAGTGCGATCATCAATACGGTTTCCATGGCTGATCTCCCTTGGCTAAGTATGGTTCTATCTGGTTGAACCCTGAATTCATTGTCGGCACAACTGGCTGATTGCTCAAGTTAAATATGCGGCAATTGTAGTTTTTTTCAAGCAAACCTGTGCTATTTCATAGTGATGCAGGTAGCAATCCAAACATCATCTATAAAGTAAGGCATGAACCAATACGTAATGAGCTGGAGAAGGTTTTGACTGCGCCATTCCATGCTGATTCCACCCCGGCGGCACTGGCGTCGGCAGCGGTGCTGCAAGCCATGTTCAACGCGGCAGATTCGGCGTTGCTGGCACTGGATGCTGCAGGCACCATCACCTTGTTCAATCCAGCGGCAGAAAAGCTGCTGGGCTACAAGGCAGACGAATTGCGTGGCCAAAGCCCAAGCTGCCTGCTGACACCGGATAGGCTGGAACAGGAATGCCGTCAGCTGACGCTGCGGCTGGGGCGCAGTATCGCAAGCGCGGAGGTATTCACGGCAGAGGCACAAGCTGGCCGCAGCCTGCAACGCGAGTGGCCATTGCTGGACAAGCAGGGGCGCGAGCATACGGTACGTCTGTCGGTAACCGCCATTGCCACCCCAGGTGCGGACAGCGGCTTCATGCTGGTGTTGCAGGATATTACCGAACTCAAACGCATGCAGCAGTTGATGAGCCGCCAGCATGCATTGTTTGCCACCGGGCCCATGGTGGCATTTTCCTGTAGCCCGGAACGTCCTGATGTCGTGGTTGAAGTCAGCCCTAACGTGGCGGATATTCTGGGTTGTTTTCCCGAGGATATCCTGCTGGAGCCTGCGTGGTGGTTGCAGCGGCTGCATCCGGACGACAGGTCAGCCCTGGCCGATGGCCGTTGGCGGCTGTTGCAGGGGGAAGGCTTTGTTACACGGCGTTATCGCTTTTTGCATGGCAGCGGGCGCTGGTGCTGGCTGGAAGAGCATGTGCAGCTACTGCCTGGCGACGTGGTGCAGGGCTACTGGATTGATGTCAGCAAACAGGTGGAGGGTGAGGACCGGCTGGCAAAGATTGCCAGCAACATTCCCGGCATGCTGTTCAAGTACACCATCGATGCGTATGGCAAAGGTCATTTTGTCTATGTGAGCGAAGGGGTGCGCAATATCTTCGGCATCTCGCCCCAGCAGGCGCGGGAAAACGCAGAACTGGTGGCGCAGCGGGTTTTTCCGGATGATCTGCAACGGGTGCGCGAAGAGGGCGAATCTGCGCTGCGCTATCACCTGCCATGGATATGCGAGTTTCGCATCCTGCTGCCGAATGGGCGGCTGATCTGGGTGGAAGGACGGGCGACGCCGGAGTTGCAGGACGACCAGTCGGTGAGCTGGCATGGCCTGATCTCGGAAATCACCCAGCGCAAGCGTACCGAAGAGGCGCTGCGCGAAAGCCAGGAAAGGCTGGACATGGCCATGCGTGGTGCCAATATCGGCCTGTGGGACTGGCATGTGGCACTGGGGCGTCTGGATTTCAACCAGCAGCTGGTGAACATGCTGGGTTACGACTATCACACCCTGCACAATAATCCGGCGCAGTGGCAGGCGCTGGTGCATCCGGATGATCTGTCCACCGTGCGGCACAATATTCGTGTGTTGCTCAAGCGCGAGGCACAGCAGTACCGCATTGAGTACCGGCTGATCAAACGCAATGGCGAAATCATGTGGATTCTGGACAAGGGCCAGGCTACCGAGCTGGATAGCAACGGCAATGTCTGCCGCATTGTTGGCACCGTGCAGGACATCACCACCCACAAGCAGGCGCAGAAGCTGCTGGAAAACAGCGAGGCGCACTTTCGCATGCTGTTCCAGAATCATGGTGCAGTGATGATTCTGATCGATCCTGCCAGCGGCCAGATCGTGGATGCCAATTCATCCGCCGAGCGCTTTTATGGCTATAGCCGTGCCGAGCTGGTGGGCATGCCGATGAGCCAGATCAACCAGATGGAGGACGAACGGGTACGTGGCACCATGGGGGTGGCCTTGTTGCAGGCGCATAACCATTTCACCTTTACTCACCGGCTGGCCAGCGGCGAGTTGCGCACCGTGGACGTGCATTCCTCGCCAGTGGATTCCGGTGGCCGCACCCTGCTGTTTTCCATCATCCACGACATTACCGCACGCCGGCAGGCCGAGGATGCGCTCTCCACCCTGCAGCGCCAGTTGCTGGCCATTATCGAGAATTTCCATGGTGCCATGCTGCTGGAAGACCAGAATGGTGCCGTGGTGCTGGTCAACCACCAGTATTGTGAAATGTTCATGCCGGAGCGCAGTCCGGAGCAGATCAAGAATGACAGCCGTTTGCATGTGGCTGCCGAAGCGGCCTGCTGTTTTGCCGAGCCGGAACGGCTGATGCAGCGGCTGGAAGAATTGCAGCACTCGCGCCAGATGGTGCTGGGAGAGGAATGGGAGCTGGTCGATGGCCGTATGCTGGAGCGCGATCATGTGCCCATCTTCATCGAAGGCCGGCTGCGCAGCGTACTGTGGGTCTACCGCGACATCAGCAGCCGTAAGAAACAGGAGGAGGCCCTGCGCCTGCTGGCTACCACGGATGCGCTGACCGGCATTGCCAACCGGCGCAGTTTCATGGAAAAGCTGGGCGACGAATTTGCCCGCTTCATGCGCTTTAGCAATCCGGTGGCGGTGCTGATGCTGGATATCGATCACTTCAAGCAGGTCAACGATACCTGGGGGCATGCAGTAGGTGACAAGGTGCTGCACGAATTTGCTGCCATCTGCCAGCAGGAAGTGCGCAAGGTGGATGTGCTGGGCCGGCTGGGCGGGGAAGAATTTGCCGTCATCCTGCCTGGTAGTGGCATGGCGGGGGCGCTGGCGCTGGCGGAAAGGCTGCGCGAAGCGGTGTGCGCCCGTGAGATCAAGGCGGGAGAGGCATCGTTGCAAATCCGCACCAGCATCGGCGTGAGTTGCTTTTCACGCCAGCAGCAGGATGCCGCCGTGGCGCTGGCGCTGGCCGACCAGGCTCTGTATGAGGCCAAGCTGGCCGGGCGCGATCAGGTGAAGGCTTTTGATGGCAATGGTCAGCATTTTCCACCCATTGCGCCGGCAGGGAGCTAGGCGGCGGGGAGGGGGGATGCAGGTGCAGTCTGTTTCAGGCTGCGCATGGCGCGGTCCACGCCATCCAGCGTTAGCGGAAACATGCGTTGCTGCAGCAGGGTACGCATCATCTGCAGGGATGGGGTGTAGTCCCAGTATTGCTCGGCCACCGGATTGAGCCATGCGGCATGACGGAACTGCGCCAGCAGGCGCTGCATCCATGCTTCACCGGATTCCGGATTCATGTGTTCCACGCTGCCGCCCGGATAGCTGATTTCATACGGGCTCATGGTGGCGTCACCCACCAGAATCAGCTTGTAGTCCTTGCCGAAGGTGTGGATCAAGTCCCAGGTGGACAGGCTGCTGCTCTGGCGGCGCTGGTTGTCCTTCCACACGGTTTCGTAGACGCAGTTGTGGAAGTAGTAGTACTCCAGATGCTTGAACTCGCTTTTGACGGCGGAGAACAGCTCTTCTACTGCCTTGATGTGGTCGTCCATCGAACCGCCGACGTCAAACAGCACCAGCACCTTCACGGTATTGCGCAGCTCCCGCACCATCTGTAGCTGTAGCAAGCCTGCATTGCGGGCGGTGGCGGCAATGGTGGCATCCAGGTCCAGTACTTCCTCGGCGCCATCGCGGGCAAATTCGCGCAGCCGGCGCAAGGCCAGCTTGATGTTGCGGCTGCCCAGCTCTGCTGCATTGTCGAAATTGCGGAATTCCCGTTTGTCCCACACCTTTACCGCGCGGCGGTGGCGCGAGCCATCCTGGCCGATGCGTATGCCTTCCGGATTGTAACCGTAGGCACCAAACGGGCTGGTGCCGCCAGTGCCTATCCATTTGTTGCCGCCCTGATGCCGCTCATTTTGTTCTTCCAGCCGCTGGCGCAGGGTGTCCATCAGCTTGTCCCAGCCCATGGCCTGCAACTGCTGCTTTTCTTCTTCGCTGAGGAATTTCTCCACCTGTTTGCGCAGCCACTCTTCCGGAATCTGCGTTTGTAAATCGTCCAGTTGCAAGGTTTTGCCATGGAAGTAGTGGCTGAATGCTTGATCGAAACGGTCGTAATGCTTTTCATCCTTGATCAGCGTGGTGCGTGCCAGGAAGTAAAAGGCGTCCAGGCTGCCAAAAGCAACATGCTGCTTCAGCGCTTCGAGCAGGGTGAGGAATTCCTTGAGCGATACCGGCAGGCCGGCGTCGCGCAATGTATAAAAGAAATTGATCAGCATGGTGGCTTCGTGCAGCGTGACAGGGAAAAATCCAGATGCTATTCTGGCTTTAGAGTCGTGGCTCTAAACGACCGTTTGCCGGATGGAACAACACGAGGATAGCACAATGAATGTCATGCCGATGATGCCTGACACTGAAGCAGATCTGCAGGAGGGCTATGCGGCGTTACGTACCGCCGCCGATAGCGAACGCTTCCCCGGCCTGGCCCGTCGCCGTGGCTGGCTGGATGCACTGGAACAGCTGATCCAGCACAACCGCTCGGCACTGATTGCCGCCGTCAATGCCGACTTCGGTCAGCGCAGCAGTGTGGAAACGCAACTGGGTGAGCTGTTTCCCAGCCTGGAAGAGTTGCGTCGGGCACGGCGCAAGTTGGGCGGCTGGATGCAGCCGCAGCGGCGGCCGGTTTCCATCTGGTTCCGCCCGGCGCGTAACCGGCTGTTACCGCAACCATTGGGCGTTGTGGGCATTGTCGTACCGTGGAACTATCCGCTGTTTCTGGCGCTGGGGCCGCTGGTTGGTGCGCTGGCTGCCGGCAACCGGGTGATGATCAAGATGTCCGAGCTTACCCCGGTTACCGGCCAACTGCTGGCCGAGCTGGTGGCCCGCTATTTCGAGCCGGGCCTGGTCTGTGTGATCAATGGCGGCCCTGAGTTGTCACAGGCGTTTACCCGCCTGCCTTTTGACCACCTGTTGTTTACCGGCTCCACCGCCGTGGGTCGGCATGTGATGCGGGCCGCGGCGGACAATCTGACGCCGGTGACACTGGAGCTGGGTGGCAAGTCGCCGGCCATCGTGGCACGCGATGCCGACTTTGCCCACGCCGCAGAATCCATTATTGCCGGCAAGATGTTCAATGCAGGCCAGACCTGTGTGGCACCGGATTATGTGCTGGTGAATGCCAAGGATCGCGATCGCCTGCTGGCCATGCTGGATGCCGCCGCCACCCGGGCCTATCCCACATTGGCGCATAACACTGACTACAGCAGCATCATCCACCCGCGCCATTATCAGCGCCTGCAGCAATGGCTGGCCGAGGCCGAAGCTGCCGGTGCCAGAATCTGCCAGGTCAATCCGGCTGCGGAGGACTTGCGGGCAGTACGCAAGATCCCGCTGACGCTGGTGCTGGATTGCCCGCCGCACTGTGCACTGATGCAGGAGGAAATATTCGGCCCCATCCTGCCGGTGCTCAGCTACGACCGTTTCGACGATGCCATTGCCCATGTCAATGCCAGGCCACGGCCGCTGGCGCTCTACCTGTTTGATCGCGACCCGGTGCGCATCGACAAGGTTTTGCAGCAGACCATCTCCGGTGGTGTGTGTATCAACGAAACCGTATTGCACGTGGTACAGGATGCCATGCCCTTTGGCGGCGTCGGGCCTTCGGGTATGGGCCATTACCATGGCTACGAAGGCTTTCTCACTTTCTCCAAGCTCAAGCCGGTATTCGAGCAAAGCCGCTGGGCCGGCACCTGGCTGACCCGTCCGCCCTATGGGCGTGCGGTGCAATGGCTGCTGCGACTGATGCTGAGGGGATGAGATGATCAATATCAAGCGACGGCAGTTGATCAAGACCGGCATGGCCGGCAGCGTGGTATTGCTGGCTGCAGCCTGGCTGGCGGCCCCCGTAGATGATTATCCCGCGCCGCTGTCCACCATGCGGCTGGATTTCCTGCAAGCTGCTGATGGGCAGATCATTCGCAGCCTTGCACCGGTGATGTTGGGTATCGCCGGGCTGCCACTGGATGATGTAGTACAGGGGGTAGACCGGGCCATCACCAAGCTGCTGCCTGCGGTGCAGCAAGAGCTGCGCCAACTGTTTGACCTGCTGGCCAACCGCTGGGCGCGCTGGTGGCTGGCCGGCGTGCGCAGCCCATGGGCCATGGCGCAAGCGGGGGAGCTCAGCCAGTTTCTGCAGCGCTGGCAGAACAGTTCCTTGCTGTTGCTGCGCTCGGCGTATCAGGCCCTGCGCGCGCTGATCAATGCGGCCTGGTTTGGCAACCCTGCCAGCTGGGGTGCGTTGGGTTATCAGCAACCACCACAAATCATGGGCTTGCTGCCATGAGCCAGAACATGACATTGCCGGACCCGATTGCCCAAGGCGTAGCCGCTGGCTGGCGCGTGCTGGATGGTGCGGCGCAGACACAGGACCTGCAACTGACTTGCGATGTGCTGATCATCGGCACCGGAGCCGGTGGTGGTATGACGGCGGAAGTGCTGGCCAGCGCCGGGCTGGACGTGATGATGGTGGAAGAGGGTGCCTTGCGGACATCGCGTGACTTCCGCCTGCTGGAAGCCAAGGCCTATCCGGAGCTGTATCAGGAAGCGGCCAGCCGCAAGACGGCAGACAAGGCCATCACTATTTTGCAGGGGCGCACGGTGGGTGGCAGCACCACCGTCAACTGGACCAGCGCTTTTCGCACCCCGCCAGATACCTTGGCCTGGTGGGGCGAGCGCTATGGTTTGCAGGGCCTCAACTCACAGGCCATGGCACCGTGGTTTGACATGGCCGAACAGAGACTGGGCATTGCCGACTGGCTGGCAGATCCCAATCCCAACAACAGCGTGCTGGAGCGTGGCTGCCAGGCGCTGGGGCTGAAGCATGGCCGCATCCGGCGCAATGTGCGTGGCTGCTGGAATCTGGGTTATTGCGGCATGGGCTGTGCCACCAATGCCAAGCAGTCCATGCTGGTAACAACCATTCCCGGCGCACTGGAGCACAAGGCCAGCCTGCTCAGCCGCGCCCGGGTGGAGCGGCTGCTGTTGGCGGCGGATGGCAAGTCGGTACAGGGCGCTACAGGCCGCTTGCTCAAAGCGGATGATCACAGTCCGAGTGCGCGCCAGTTCAATATCAAGGCACGGCATGTGGTGCTGGCCGCCGGAGCAATTGGCACGCCAGCCATCCTGCTGCGCAGCGGCCTGGGTGATGCGCATGTGGGCAAGCGCACTTTTCTGCATCCGGTCAGTATCTGCGGGGCAGTCATGCCGCAGCGCATCGAACCTTACAATGGCGCACCGCAGACGGTGTATTCCGACCACTTCATGCATACCCAGCCACTGGATGGTCCGCTGGGTTACAAGCTGGAAGTGCCGCCGGTCCATCCTTTGCTGATGGGGGTGACGCTGCCTGGATTCGGTCAGCACATGGCTACGCTGATGCAGCAGCTGCCCAATCTGCATGTAATGCTGGCTTTGTTGCGGGATGGTTTTCATCCGGACAGTCTGGGCGGGCAGGTGCGTTTGCGTGCGGATGGCTCGCCGGAGTTGGATTATCCCCTGAACGACGTGCTGTGGGATGGCGTGCGGCGCAGCTGGTTGACCATGGCTGAGCTACAGTTTGCCGCTGGTGCACGTCAGGTACAGGTGATCCATGAGCAGGCAGCATTGCAGTCCCGTTGGAAGGCGGCCCGCGAGATGATAGGTCAGCTGGCGCTCAAGCCCTTGCTGGCCCGGCTGGTTAGCGCGCATGTGATGGGTGGTGCCGCCATGAGCAGCCGGCCCGAAGACGGTGTGGTGGATGAGTATGGCCGCCACTGGGCGCTACGCAACCTCAGCGTGATTGATGGCTCGGTGTTTCCCACCAGTCTGGGTGCCAACCCACAGTTGTCAATCTATGCCTTTGCCCTGCGTGCGGCACACCAGTTGTGCGCGGCATTGAAAGCCTGAAAATCTAGAGCAAAAGCCCAAAAATGCCGGATATCCGGCATTTTTGGGCTTTGTCTGGTGGTAAATTCCATTTTGCTGCAGTTTGACTGACTAAGCGCAACCGCAGTCCATGCAGTTGCAATATACTGAAGTCATTATTGATGAATGAGTGTTCATTACTTCAATGGCATTTTTTGGCAAATTTTTCCCCTTGTGGCTGGGTCTTGCCGTTCTGAGCAAGCTGGTATTGGCGGAATCACTGCAACAGGCCTGGCAGCAGGCGGAGCAGGCCAGCAACAGCCTGCGCGCTGAGGCCCGCAAGGTAGCAGGGGCGCGGCAGCAGGAGGCCGCCAGCCATGCAGCCGCCGGCCCGGCGCTTACCTTCGATGCCGGTGTCAGCCAGCTGGATAGCACGCCGACAGCGCGGCTGGATATCAGCCCGCTCAGCCAGGGATTGGGTGCGCTGGGTGCACATCTGCCCTCTACCGTGGATGCGCCGTTGAGCAACCGGGATGTGCGCTATGCCAATGCCCGTCTTAGCCTGCCGCTGTATACGGGGGGCCGGCTTGCCGCCATGCAGCAGGCAGCCGCCGCAGCCACCAGCGCCAGCCAGTACGCACAGGAGCAGGCCCGGCAGTCACTGCGGCTGCAGGTGGCGGAGGCCTATTTTAATGTGCTGCGCGCGCGTCATGCTGCCAGCGTGGCCAGCCAGTATCTGCAAAGCCTGCAGTCCTACCAGCGTGATGTGAACAATTTTTTCCGCAAAGGCGTGGTGGCGCGTGGGGATGTGCTGGGGGCTGAGCTGGCGGTTGCTGATGCACAGCAAAAGCAAATCTCGGCCCGGCAGGCCGAAAGCCTCAGTCAGTCCGCCTATAACCGCTTGCTCGGGCGTGACTTCAGCCAGCCCGCCCAGCCGGATGAGCTAAGCCTGTCCGGAGACAAGCGCAGCCTGGCTGAGCTGCAGGACCGTGCCTTGCAGATGCGACCTGAACTGGCCGGTCTGGCCGAGTGGTCGGCATCCTTGCAGGCCAGTGCGCGCAGCGTGCGGGCGGAAAGTCAGCCGCAAGTGGGGGTGTATGCCGCCTATAGCTATCTCAACAATCCCTATCTGGTGAACAAAGGCGTGGGTTCGGTGGGTCTGGGGGTCAGCTGGACGGTATTCGACAGCGGCCTGATCCGCGCGCGCGCCGGCAGCGCCAGCGAGCAGGCAATGGCGATTGAAGACCAACTGCACGAGGTGCAGTCGCTGATTGCGCTGGATGTACAGCGTGCCCATAGCCAGCAGATAGAGGCGGCCGAGCGCATCAAGGTGGCACAGGCGGCCTTGCAGTCGGCAGATGAATTCCTGAGCATCCAGCGCGACCGTTATCGCAACGGCCTGGCCAATCAGACCGAGGTGCTGGCGGCAGAAGCTCGCCGGGCGGATGGTCAGCGCAATCTTTTCAATGCCCGTTACGACCACGCCCTGGCCGTGGTCGGCTTGCAGCGGGCCATCGGTGAGCTGTGACATGAAACAAGGCAAAGTACTGATTGCAGGGGTGGTGCTGGCACTGGCGGCGGCACTGGGCTATGGCATCTGGCAATCGCGGGACCGTGGTCTGCCCGAAGGCCTGATTCAGGCCAATGGCCGGCTGGAGGGCGACAGCGTGCTGGTGGCCGCCAAGTATCCGGGGCGGCTGGAGACGGTGAAGGTGCATGAGGGGGATATGGTCAGCAGCGGCCAGTTGCTGGCCACGCTTACTTCGGATGAGGTCAGCGCGCGCCTGCGTGCCGCCCGCGCCACCCTGGCTGCCGCCCATGCCCAGCAGCAACGTGCAGCGGCTGCCGCCAGTCAGGCCGACAAGGACGCCGCGCGCTTTGCCGACTTGCTGGCCCGTGGTTCGGTAGACCGCATGCATGCCGAACAGATGCAACTGGCCGCCGTGAGTGCCCGCACCCAGAATCAGCAGGCGACCGAGCAGATTCGTCAGGCTGAAGCCGTGGTGGCCGAAGCCAGTGCCGTACTGCAGGAACTGCAACTGAAAGCACCTTCTGGCGGCATGGTCAGCAACCGGCTGCGTGAGCCGGGGGAAATGCTGGCAGCCGGTGGGGCGGTGGTGGAGATCATCGATCTGAACCACCTCTACCTCAAGGTGTATGTGCCGGAAAACCAGATCGGCAAAATCCGCCTTGGCCTGCAGGCGCAAATCACCACCGATGCCTTCCCGCAGCATCCGTTTGCCGCCACCGTCAGCCATATCGCAGCGCGCGCCGAATTTACCCCCAAGGAAGTGCAGACCCCGGATGAGCGGGTAAAACTGGTGTACGCGGTCAAGCTCACCCTGGCCAGCAATCCCGATCTGCGCCTCACGCCCGGCCTGCCTGCCGATGCGGTTATCCGCTGGAAGCCTGGGGTGGCCTGGCAAGCACCGCGCTGGTAGTCATGGACGACATCCTTATCAAGGCCAGCGGTTTTGGCAAACGCTATGCCGGTCATGTGGCGGTGGACACCCTGGACATGGCGGTGTGCCGTGGCGAGCTGTACGGGCTGATCGGCCCGGATGGTGCCGGCAAATCCAGCCTGATGAAGGCGGTGGCCGGCGTATTGTCCTACGAGCAGGGTAGTCTGGAGGTGTTTGGCCAGTTGCTGGACAGCGAACGCAGTGCCGAAGCCATCAAGGACCGCATCGGGCTGATGCCGCAGGGCCTGGGGCAGAACCTGTACGGCGATCTGTCGGTGGAAGAAAACGTCGACTTTTTTGCCCGGCTGCGGCTGGTGCCGCGTGCCGAGGCAGCGGCCCGCAAGGAGCAGTTGCTGGCCATCACCCGGCTGGCAGCGTTTCGCCAGCGACCGATGAAGCAGCTATCCGGTGGCATGAAACAGAAACTGGGCCTGGTGTGTACGCTGATCCATGCCCCGCAGCTCATCATTCTGGATGAACCCACTACCGGGGTGGACCCGGTGTCGCGTCGCGACTTCTGGGCGATTCTGGCCGAGCTGATCGCCGGGCAGGGCCTGACTGCGCTGGTGTCCACCGCTTATATGGATGAAGCCAGCCGCTTCAACCGCATGAGCCTGCTGCATCAGGGCCGCAAACTGGCAGAAGGCACGCCGGCGGAGATTCTGCAGCAGGCCCCCGGCAGCATCGTGCAGTGCCGGGTGGAACCCCAGTTGGCCGCCATGCAGCGGCTGGCCGCCGCCTGGTCGCAGTGCGAGGCCATGGGGCCGGACATCCGCCTGTTTGTACCCGAAGCCAATCCTGATGCCGCCCGCCAGCAGGTGACGACCCTGCTCGATGGGCTGGACTGCCGCCAACTGGATGTGCTGGAGCCCGAGCTGGAGGATGTGTTTGTCGCCATGCTGGGCGGGCAGCAGGGTGGTTCGGCAGCGCCTTCCCTGGCCGCGCAGCAGCCCCAGCCTGCCGGGCAGGAGTTGGCCATCGAGGCCAAGAGGCTGAGCAAGCGCTTTGGTGATTTTGTCGCGGTGGGCGATGTCAGCTTTCAGGTGCGGCAAGGTGAAATCTTCGGCCTGTTGGGGGCCAATGGTGCCGGCAAGACCACCGCCATCAAGATGCTCACCGGCATTCTGCCGCCCAGCAGTGGCAGTGGTCGCGTGGCCGGGGCGGACATGAAGCAGGCCGGTGCGCTGATCAAGTCGCGCATCGGCTATATGTCGCAGGCGTTTTCCTTGTATCTGGACCTGACCGTGGTGGAAAACATCCGTCTGTATGCCGGTATTTACGGCCTGGATCGCAAGGCGCGGGATGTGCGCCTGCAATGGATTCTGGACATGGCCGGCTTGCATGGTCACGAAAACGATCTGGCCGCCGCCCTGCCCATGGGCTTGCGCCAGCGGCTGGCACTGGGCTGCGCGCTGGTGCATCAGCCGCGGGTATTGTTTCTGGACGAACCCACCAGCGGGGTGGACCCCCTGGGCCGGCGCGCCTTCTGGGACATCCTGTTCCGCCTGTCGCGGCAGGATGGCGTGGCCATGCTGGTGACCACCCACTATATGAGTGAGGCCGAACATTGCGACCATCTGGCGCTGATGTTTGCCGGTAAGGTGGTGGCGGACGCCTCGCCGCAGCAGATGAAACAGCAGGTGCTGGCCGAGGCCGGCCAGTTGTATCAGGTGCGCGCCGACAATGCTGCCGCGCTGGTGGCACCGCTGCGCCAGGCCGGTTTTGCCGATGTGTCGCCCTATGGTACGGCCTTGCACGTGCTGACGCCGGATGTGGCGCGGCTGGGCGCGGTATTGCGCGATCTTGGCGTGCAGCACCCGCCGCAAGCACGGCCCATTGCGATGGAGGATGTGTTTGTGCAGCGTGTCAGCCAGTTGGAGGCGCAAAAGGCGGCCTCCGGGAGCAAGTCATGAATCTGCAGCGCGTGCTGGCCATCGCCGGCAAGGAATGGCGTGAAATCGTACGTGACCGGCTGTTCTTCTCGCTGGCTTTTGTGGTGCCGGCCTTGTTGATGCTGTTGTTCGGCTATGGTCTGTCGCTGGATGTGGAAAACATCCCGTTTGCCGTGGTGGACCACGATCACAGCGCCGCCAGCCGGGACTATGCCTACCGCTTTATCGATTCGCGCTATTTCCAGTTTCGCGGTTATGCCGGGGATGAGCGCGATGCCAGCCGACTGATTGGCTCTGGGCAGGTGCGGGTGGTGCTGGTGATACCGCCGCAGTTTGGCAAGAGCCTGGCCCAAGGCCGCCCGGCGGCCATCCAGACCCTGGTGGACGGCAGCTTTCCCAGCCGCGCCATGACCACCAAGGGCTATGTCACCGCCATCAATGCCGCCTTCAGCCTGGCCGCAGTGGCCCAGGCGGTATCGCAGGCTACCGGCCTGTCACAGCAGGATGCCCTGGCGCAGCTAACGCCCATCGCGCTGGAATCGCGCTATCTGTACAACCAGAGCGTGTCCAGCATCTGGTCGCTGGCACCCAAGCTGATCATGGTGATCCTGATGCTGTCGCCGCCTTTTCTCACCGCGCTGGGCGTGGTGCGGGAAAAGGAAAACGGCTCCATCTTCAATATCTACGCCTCCAATGTCAGCCGTGGCGAGTTTCTGGTGGGCAAGCTGGCGCCCTATGTGGCTATTTCCAGCGTCAACATCCTGTTGCTGTGGCTGCTGGCGGTATTGCTGTATCAGGTGCCGTTCAAGGGCAGCCTGCTGTTTTTCCTGCCGGCCACGCTGGTGTATGTGCTGTGTACCACCGGCATCGGCCTGTTGGTGTCGGTGCTGGTGCGCACTCAGGTGGCGGCGATGATCGTGACCATGGTGGTGACCATGATTCCGGCGGTGCTGTATTCCGGCCTGATCATTCCCATTGTGTCGCTGGGGGCCGGCGCGCATGTGGTGGCGCAACTGATGCCGGCCATGTATTACACCGATATCGTGGTGGGCTGCTTTCTCAAGGGGGTGGGCCTGATGTCGCTGTGGCAGCCATTGGCCATCCTGGCTGGTTACGCCTGCCTGCTGTTTGCCATCGGCTATCGATTGTTCAGCAAGAGGCCAAGTACATGAATGCAGATTGGCAACTGGCCTGGCGGCGCTTTGCCGTGATGCTGGTGAAAGAGTTGAAGCAGCTGGGGCGCGACCGGGTATTGCTGGCCTTCATCGTCTATGCCTTTAGCGCCGATATTTTTCTGGCAGCATCCGGGGTGTCGCTGTCGCTGAATCATGCCGCCACCCTGGTGCAGGACATGGACCACAGCCCGCAGTCGCGTGAACTGCTGTCGCGCTTCCAGCCGCCTTACTTCCGCATGGATGGCGCAGTAGGGCAGGATGCCGCCGCACTGGCGGCGCTGGATCAGGGACGTGCCATGCTGGTGTTGTCGGTGCCGCCGCAATTTGGCAAGCAACTGGCCACCGGTCAGCCCACCAGCATCGCCCTGCAGGTGGATGCCACCAACTCGGTACTGGGTTTTCTGGCCACCAGCCACGCCCAGCAAATTGTCAGCCAGTATGGGCTGGAGTCGGCCATGCAGCGGCTGGGTGCGGGGGCGGATGCAGCGCGCAGCCTGCCGCAAGTGCAGAACGATATCCGCGTCTGGTACAACCCCAACCAGGAAGACAGCTGGTTTATGGGGGTGGCGGAAATGCTCAATATCGCCACCGTGTTTGCCGTGCTGCTGCCTGCTGCCGCGATGGTGCGGGAGAAGGAGCGTGGCACGGTGGAGCAACTGATCGTGTCGCCCTTGTCGCCATTCGGCATCCTGTTTCCCAAGGTAGTTTCGATGACCGGGGTGATTCTGTGCGGGGTGGCGCTCAGCCTGTTCCTGGTGCTGATTCCGGTATTTGCCATTCCGGTAAAAGGCAGCTTGCTGCTATTTTTTGCCCTGTCCGGCCTGTATGTGTTCACCACCGCCGGGCTGGGTTTGTTTGCCGCCACCATCGCGCGCAATCTGGCCCAGGCCGGTATGCTGTCCATCCTGATTCTGGCTCCCATGCTGTTTCTGTCCGGTGCCTGGACCCCGCCCGAGGCCATGCCGGTGTGGCTGCGCGGGCTGATGTATGCCTCGCCCTTGCACTACTATCTGGACATTGCTTTTGGCGTGTTGCTGAAGGGGCAGGGGCTGGCGGAACTGCAACCGGCGATATTGGGCATGGGCGGCATCGGCGTGCTGGTGTTTGCCAGCGGCCTGTTGTTGTTCAGAAAGCAATTCGACTGAGCAAGATCATTTGTATTTGTCGGCGCAGCGGAAACCAAAGGTAAGGTGGCTTGCCTCAGACTGATAGCCGCCCGTCCATGGGCGGTGAAGTTGCCGCAGCCGGGCCGTCCTGCCGGTGTGCGACACTGCGTGCATTGCATCTCTCATACAGGAGATCACCATGAGCAGCATGATGAAGGCAGCCGTTTTTATTGCACCAGGCCGGATTGAAATTGCCGAAAAACCCATTCCGGACATAGGTCCCAACGATGCCCTGATCCGCATCACCACCACCACCATCTGCGGTACCGATGTCCATATTCTCAAGGGCGAGTATCCGGTAGCGCCGGGTCTGACTATCGGCCATGAGCCGGTAGGCATCATCGAAAAGCTTGGCAGCGCGGTCAGCGGCTATCAGGAAGGCCAGCGGGTGATTGCCGGTGCCATTTGCCCCAATTTCAATTCTTATGCTGCCCAGGATGGGGTGGCCTCGCAGGATGGCAGTTATCTGATCGCGTCCGGCAAGTGTGGCTGCCACGGCTACAAGGCCACGGCGGGCTGGCGCTTTGGCAATCTCATTGACGGCACCCAGGCCGAGTATGTGCTGGTGCCGGATGCCCAGGCCAATTTGTCGCCCATTCCGGATGGACTTACCGACGAGCAGGTGCTGATGTGTCCGGACATCATGTCCACCGGTTTCAAGGGCGCGGAGAACGCCAATATCCGCATCGGCGACACCGTGGTGGTGTTTGCCCAGGGGCCGATCGGCCTGTGTGCCACGGCGGGTGCACGCCTGCTGGGTGCCACCACCATCATCGCGGTGGATGGCAATGAGCACCGCCTGGGCATCTCGCGGCTGATGGGGGCGGATGTCACCCTCAATTTCACCCAGTGCGATGTCGTGGACGAAGTGATGAAGCTCACCGGCGGGCGCGGGGCTGACTCGGCCATCGAGGCGCTGGGAACCCAGCAAACCTTTGCCTCGGCCTTGCAGGTGCTCAAGCCCGGCGGCACGCTGTCCAGCCTGGGGGTATACTCCAGCGACCTGACCATTCCGCTGGGGGCATTTGCTGCAGGTCTGGGCGACCACAAGATCAATACCGCACTTTGCCCTGGCGGCAAGGAGCGCATGTGCCGGCTGATGGGGGTGATTGCTTCGGGAAGAGTGGATCTGGGGCCGCTGGTGACGCATCAGTATGCGCTGGATGATATCGAGGCCGCTTACGATCTGTTTGCTCACCAGCGCGACGGCGTGCTGAAGATCGCCATCCGTCCCTGAGCATGCGCCGGCCAGGCCGGCTGGCTGGCTGAAACAACAAAGGCCGTCGTCCCGTGGGGCGGCGGCCTTTTGGCTTGTGCTGGCAGGGGTTAGCGGCCAGCGTGGCGTTCGCTCAGTTGCTGGAAGGCTGCCATGAAATCCGGCTGCACATAGGGCTTGAGCAGGGCCATTACCTGGCGCACCCCACGATGGCCGGAGGCTTCGGTAATGGGTGATTTGGGACGTGAAGTCTGCTCGAAGGCAAACCAGAACTTCACCACCAGCCAGATATTGATGCTGACGGCCTCGATATCTTCTTCGTCCATCTTCAGCAGGCCCAGGCGGATGAATTCGCGGAAGTGCTCGCCCAGAATGCTCTTGAGTTCAGTATTGACGAACTGGTGATATTCCGACTGCAGTTGCGGGCTGCGCGCCAGCATGCCCGGCAGGTCGTAGAACATGAAGCGGAACTGCCACATGGCCAGGAAGGCGGTATCCAGGTAATTGACCAGATCAGCCACTGTCATGTCGCGCGCTTCCGGCACCGCCAGGCGCTCGTTGATGAAGTCGCGGTACATCAGGAAGATCTGGTAGACGATTTCTTCCTTGTTGCGGAAGTGGTAGTACAGATTGCCCGGGCTGATGCCCAGATGCGCCGCAATGTGGTTGGTGGTGATATTGCGCTCGCCCTGTTCATTGAACAGCTTCAGGCTTTCCAGAATGATGCGGTCGTAGGTCTTGATGCGGGGTTTGCTCATGAGGCACCGAAACAATGGGGCAAGCGCGAATTATAACCGGTGTTTGGAGTTGTAGCTCTAATTATTTCGATACGCACGGCGTTGGCGTGGCGGAGCTTTCCGGATAGCAGCCAGCCATGAACTGGTAGATGATGGCCTGTTCGATGCGTTGTCTTTCCTTGGCCGGAATGGCAATGCGCAGAATCAGCTGGTAGCGTTTTTCATCTACCGCCTGCATGCCGATGCGCGGCTCCACCGACGGTGTGTCCACCAGGTAGCGCTCGGCCATGCGCTCCATGTGTACGCGGGCGGCTTCCACATGCTGCTGGCAGTGTTCCTCTGCCGCTGCCAGCAGCAGGTGCTGGGCGCGGGTAGGGGGAATCTGGTAGCCCACCGGCACATTGATGATGTGCATCACGTAGTCGCCCATGTAGTTTTCCCGGATCACCGCATTGGACAGCAGCAGGCTGTTGGGAAAGGTGAGGGCGCGGCCAGTCATCTGGTGGGCATTATGCTGCGGGCCAATTTCCATCACCGTGGTGGACAGCAGGCCGATGTCCACCACCCGGCCACGAATATTGCCCACCTCGATATGATCCCCTAGACTGTAGCTATTGGACGCATGGCGCACCACAAAGCCGGACACGCACAGGATCAGTTCCTTGGTGGCCAGAATCAGCGCGGCGGCAAAGGCCAGCATGGAAACGGCGATGGTCTGTAGCTCTTCGGCCCAGATCATGCCGATACCGGCCAGGCCGGTGATAAACAGAAAGTTGCGGGTGGAAACCGACCAGCGCCGTCGCTCCTCCACCGGCACTGACACGTTGCTGGACAGAATGTGGCCCACCACCACGCGGATCAGCAGCAACACAGCGACCAGCATCAGCGAGCGCACGATCTCGTGAGAGTAGTCGGTGCGCAGCTGATGGATCAGCTCGAGCAGATCTTGCATGGTGGCGTTGGCCTTTCTAGTCGTTCAGTTTGACGGCGTGTTCACGGGTTTCGTGGAACACGATGTCCGGCCAGCGTTCCTGCGTCAGTTGCAGGTTGACGCGGTTGGGGGCCAGATAAGCCAGGTTGCCGCCGGCATCGGTGGCAATATTCATTTGCAGGGCCTTGATGAATTCATCCAGCTTCTTGCGGTCGTTGCAGGTAAACCAGCGCGCCGACCAGATGCTGGCCGATTCGAACACCGCATCCACGCTGTATTCTGCCGCCAGGCGGCTGGCCACCACTTCGTACTGCAGCACACCCACCGCGCCCAGAATCAGGTCGCCGCCGCTGTGCGGCTTGAATACCTGTACCGCGCCTTCCTCGCCCAGCTGTTGCAGGCCCTTTTGCAGCTGCTTGAGTTTCAGCGGGTTCTTGATGCGCACCGAGCGGAACAATTCCGGCGCAAAGAAGGGAATGCCGGTAAAGGCCAGCTCTTCGCCAGAGGAAAAGCTGTCGCCGATCTGGATATTGCCGTGGTTGGGAATACCGATGATGTCACCGGCAAAGGCTTCTTCCACGATCTCGCGGTCGTGCGACATGAAGGTCACCACGCTGGAGGCGGCAATGTCGCGGTTCAGTCGCAGGTGCTTCATCTTCATGCCGCGCTCAAACTGGCCGGAACACACGCGCAAAAAGGCAATGCGGTCGCGGTGTTTGGGGTCCATATTGGCCTGGATCTTGAACACAAAGCCGGAGAACTTGCCCTCGGTGGGGCTAACCATGCGCAGGGTGGCGTCACGGTCTTGCGGTGCCGGAGCCCAGTTGATCAGTGCGTCCAGGATTTCGCGCACGCCAAAGTTGTTGATGGCGGAGCCGAAGAATACCGGGGTGAGTTCGCCAGCCAGGAATTCTTCCAGATTCCATTCATTGGAAGCGCCCTTGACCAGTTCGATCTCCATGCGCAGATTGTCCATTTCCAGCGGAAACAGCTCGTCCAGACGCGGATTGTCAATGCCCTTGATCACTTCGATATCGGTAATGAGCTTTTCGCTGCCGGCTTCAAACAGAATCACTTCGTCATTCAGCAGGCTGTACACGCCGCGGAAGGTCTTGCCCATGCCGATAGGCCAAGTGATGGGCGCGCAGCGGATCTTCAACACGTTTTCCACTTCGTCCAGCAATTCCAGCGAATCGCGCACTTCACGGTCGTACTTGTTCATGAAGGTGACGATTGGCGTATTGCGCAGGCGGCAGACATTCAGCAGCTTGATGGTTTGCTCTTCCACGCCCTTGGCGGCGTCAATCACCATCAGCGCGCTGTCCACGGCGGTGAGCACGCGGTAGGTATCTTCCGAGAAGTCCTGGTGGCCCGGGGTGTCCAGCAGGTTGACGGTATGGTCGCGGTAATCAAACTGCATCACCGAGGAAGCCACGGAAATGCCGCGCTGCTTTTCGATTTCCATCCAGTCCGAGGTGGCAAACTTGCCGCCCTTCTTGCCCTTTACCGTGCCGGCCATCTGGATGGCACCGGAAAACAGCAGCAGTTTTTCGGTCAGCGTGGTTTTACCGGCGTCAGGGTGGGAAATGATGGCGAAGGTGCGGCGGTGCGACACTTCCTCGGCAATGCGGGACAATTCTGCGGACATGGATGGGTAAAGGGCTAGACGTAAGAAAGGCGGTGATTTTACAGGATAGCCGCGCACAACAAAACCTCGGGCGCTGCAAATAGTTTGCGGTGGTTTTTCTTTTTGACATCAGCAAGATAGCACCGCTTGTTGTTTCAGGGGGCTGACAAGGGCGGGAAAGCGGGTCGGCAGCGTGGCGTGATTTGGTTATCATCAGGGTTTCGCTGCCGGTATTGGCTGGCAGGCAGGACAGAACAGGAGCAGGCATGTTTACCGGTATCGTGCAGGGCATGGCCGAGGTGGTGGCCATCGAGGAAAAGCAGGATTTTCGTCGTCATGTAGTACGGCTGCCGCAGGGTTTGACCGGAGGCATCGAACTGGGCGCGTCCATTGCCCACAATGGCTGCTGCCTGACGGTAACCGAGGTGAATGGTGATCTGGTGGCCTTCGATCTGATGGCCGAAACTCTGCGGCTGACTAATTTGGGTGCGCTGCAGGTGGGTGAGCGGGTGAATGTGGAACGCGCGGCAAAGTTTGGTGATGAGATCGGCGGTCATGCCATGTCCGGCCACATCATGTGCCTGGCGCGGGTGGAGGAAGTCATCCGCAGCCCGAATAACTGCACGGTATGGTTCAGTCTGCCGGCAGAATTCACCAAATATGTATTTGCCAAAGGCTATATCGGTATTGATGGTTGCAGCCTCACCATCGGCTCGGTAGAGGGCAACCGCTTTTGCGTGCACCTGATTCCAGAAACGCTGGAGCGCACCATCATCCAGTTCCGTCAGCCGGGGGATGCCATCAATATCGAGATCGACCCGCAAACCCAGGCCATTGTCGATACCGTGGAGCGGGTGCTGGCGCAGCGCCATCCGGTGTAACCCTGGTTTTGCCATGAAATTTTGCTCCGGCGGCTTGATGCCGGACCGATTGGCTCCATGTTCAACAAGATATGCCAAGAGGCAGGACCGTGAACCGGTGTGAGGACGCAACCGCCGGGATACGGCCAAACAGCTTTCTGTCGCCCGTGCGCAATCGTCGTGCGGCACGCACTCTATAAAAAGGATGCAGCAAATGGTTATTTCTCCGGTGCAGGACATCATTGCCGATATCAAGGCAGGCAAGATGGTGGTGCTGGCTGATGCAGAAGATCGGGAAAACGAAGGCGATATCGTGATGGCGGCGGAATTCGTTACGCCGGAAGCCATCAACTTCATGGCCAAGCATGCGCGCGGCCTGATTTGCCTGACCCTGACCGAGCAGCGTTGCAAGCTGCTGGAACTGCCGATGATGGCGGCCAATAACGGTACTTCCTTTGGCACCAACTTCACTGTCTCCATCGAGGCGGCTGAAGGGGTGACCACCGGCATTTCCGCCGCTGACCGCGCCAAGACGGTACAGGCTGCTGTGGCGCGCAATGCCAAGGCCAGTGATCTGGTGCAGCCCGGCCATATCTTCCCGCTCAAGGCGCAAAACGGTGGCGTGCTGATTCGCGCCGGTCATACCGAAGCAGCTTGTGATCTGCCTATGCTGGCTGGGCTGGAGCCGGCTGGGGTAATCTGCGAAATCATGAACGACGACGGCACCATGGCGCGCATGCCGGAATTGCTCGAGTTCGCCAAGACCCACGGCCTGAAGGTGGGCACTATTGCCGACCTGATTCATTACCGCAGCCGTACCGAATCGCTGGTGGAAGAAGTGGGCCAGCGTCCGGTGGATACGCCGTTTGGTTCTTTCGATCTGCATGTGTTCCGCGATGTCACTACCCGCGAAACCCATCTGGCACTGGTCAAGGGCAGGCTGGATGAGGCCGAGGAAACCCTGGTGCGTGTACACGAGCCGCTATCCATCATGGACGTGCTGGACCCGACTTCCCGCCCGCACTCCTGGACCGTGCCCGGTGCGCTGGAAGCCATCGACGAAGCCGGCAAGGGCGTGGTCATCCTGCTGTATCGCGATGAGACCGGGGAAGACCTGCTGCAGCGTGCGCTGGGTCAGAACGTCAAGCGCTCGCCCTGGGATGGCAAAACCTTTGGTGTCGGCGCGCAAATGCTCAAGACCCTGGGCGTGGGCAAGATGAAGCTGATGTCACCGCCGCTGAATGTGCCGTCGATGGCCGGTTTCAATCTTGAAGTCACCGGTTTTTGCCAGCCTGAACACTTTCATATCGAAATCGGTTAAAATAACCGGTTTTCCGTCATGACCGCCCCTGATGATGCCGCTAGTCCGGCAGTCCGGGGCTTATCTGATTGCCTTATCTGATTTTTGCCGTGAGGACTCACATGCTTGAAGCTATCCAGCGCATTGCCCCCGATTTCAACGGCCAAGGCCTCAAGGTCGGTATCGTTCAGGCTCGTTTTACCGAAGAGGTTTGCCATGGCTTGCGTGATGCCTGCCTGGCCGAGCTGAAAACGCTGGGTGTTGCCGCCGCCGACGTAACCCTGGCCACCGTGCCGGGCGCACTGGAAGTGCCGCTGGTGCTGCAAACCATGGCCAAGAGTGGCAAGTTCGATGCGCTGGTGGCGCTGGGTGCCATCATCCGTGGCGAAACCTACCACTTCGAGCTGGTTTCCAACGAATCCGGTGCTGGTGTGACCCGTGTCGGTCTGGACTTCGACATCCCCATCGCCAACGCCATCCTCACCACCGAGAATGACGAGCAGGCTGAAGTACGCATGCTGGAAAAAGGCCGTGACGCAGCCCGCGTCGCGGTGGAAATGGCCAATCTGCACAAAACGCTGCGCGGCTGATCCCTGCGGGGATGCCGCTCACTTGCTCTTTTTAGGAAACCGATATGAAAACTGCCCGTCGCCGTGCCCGCGAATTTGCCGTTCAGGGCATTTATGAATGGGAATTGAACCCGGATCGCCCGGCTTCGCTGATTGAAAAGCACCTGCGCGAAAACGAATACTTCGCCAAGGCAGATGAAGCTCTGTTCCGTGCCGTGCTGTACGGTGTACTGAAGGATGTGCCGCTGCTGTCCGGCCAGATTCGCCCCTACTACGAGCGCAATGAAGAGGAAGTCAGCCCGGTGGAGCGTGCCGTGCTGCTGATGGCTACACTGGAACTGACCCAGCACCCGGAAACACCGTATCCGGTCATCATCAACGAAGCCATTGAAATCACCAAGACTTTTGGTGGTACTGACGGCCACAAGTTCGTCAATGGTGTACTGGACAAACTGGCAGCTGAGGTGCGTGCCGACGAGGTTGCCTCGCAACGCTCGCGCCGTCAGGGCTGATGATCTTGCTGCATGAAACTGACACCCGCTACGGCGGGTGTTTTTGCATGAAAATCCGCAACTGATGCCTATGAATGAATTCGACCTGATTCGCCAGTACTTCACCCGGCCCGCGCCCTCGGCTGTGCTAGGGGTGGGGGACGATGCCGCCATTCTGCGCCCCACACCGGGGCATGACCTGCACGTGTCGGTAGATATGCTGGTGCAGGGGCGGCATTTCTTTTCCGATGTCAGCCCGCAAGCGCTGGGCCACAAGACGCTGGCAGTCAATCTGTCCGACATGGCCGCCATGGGAGCACGGCCGCGCTGGGCCTTCCTGGCGCTGGCCTTGCCGCAGCTGGACGAAGCCTGGGCGCGTGACTTCAGCCGCGGCCTGTTTGCGCTGGCCGAGCAATATGGCGTTGACCTGGCCGGTGGCGACACCACCCGCGGCCCGCTCACCCTGTCCATCACGATCATGGGCGAAACGCCGCAAGGTCAGGCCTTGCGCCGCGATGCTGCACAGCCGGGCGACGATGTCTGGGTGAGTGGTGAGCTGGGCCTGGGTGCCATTGCCGTGGCCTTGCGCAACGGCCAGCTGGCTGATGCCGGCTTGGGCGAAGATGTGCTGGCGGCGTGCCAGTGCAAGCTGGATTTTCCGGTGCCGCGTCTCGAGCTGGGGCAAGCCCTGCTGGGTGTGGCGCATGCGGCGGCTGATGTGTCAGACGGGCTATTGGCCGATCTGGGGCATATCCTGGCAGCCTCGAGCGTGGCGGCGGAAATCCGGGCCGACAGCCTGCCATCCTTGCCGCCGCTGGAAGCCGAGCGCGCGCGCTGGCTGGATTATCTTGCCGCGGGTGGCGATGATTACGAGCTGTGCTTTACCGCGCCAGCAGCTGCCCGCGCAGCCGTGGAGGCAGCGGGCAAGGCGGCAGGCTGCCGGGTGACACGTATTGGCCGTATTGTGGCTGGCAGCGGTGTGCGCCTGCTGGATGGGCAGGGCGCGGTGATGACATTGAAAAAGGCGGGTTATGACCACTTCGCATAAGCAGGCTCCGGCCTTTCGCCCGGACTGGGCGTTCTTGATGCGCCATCCGGCACATTTGCTGGCTTTTGGCTTTGGCAGCGGTTTGGCCCGCAAGGCACCCGGAACCTGGGGCACGCTGGTGGCCTATCCACTGTTTTTCCTGTTGCTGGCGCTAGGTGCCGGGCCGCTGCTGATCAGCCTGCTGTGCGTGCCGCTGTTTGTGCTGGGGGTGTGGGCCTGCCAGAAAACCGGTGATGCGCTGGGCGTGCACGATTACGGCGGCATCGTGTGGGACGAGGTGGTGGCCATGCTGCTGGTGCTGGCCTGGGCACCGGCTGGCTGGGCGGGCTGGCTGCTGGCCTTTGCCTTGTTCCGGCTGTTTGATATTGTAAAACCCTGGCCGATAGGCTGGTTCGACCGGCGCGTGCATGGCGGTTTCGGCGTGATGCTGGATGACATCATTGCCGCTGGTTTTGCCCTGGTGGTACAGGCGCTGCTGGCAAGCTGGCTGCCGCGCTGATTTTTGCAAGGAGAGCTTCATGCGTTGGGATGGCAATCGCGAAAGTGACAATGTCGAGGACAGGCGCGACGAAGAAAGCGGCTCCTCGGGCGGCTTCAGTCTTGGCAGCGGCAGTATCGGGCTGGGTACGGTCGCCATTGGTCTGGTGGCCTGGCTGGTGTTTGGTGCCAACCCCTTGCAGGTGATTTCCGCCCTCAGCGGCGGCGGCCATCAGCAGGTGCAGACTCAGCCGCATCAGCCCAAGGTGCGCGCGGCTGAGGAGGAGCGGGAAGCCAAGCTGGTACGGGTGGTGCTGGCTGATACGGAAGACGTGTGGGGGCAGATTTTCCAGCAGCGTGGCGGCAGTTACGAGCGACCAAAGCTGGTGATGTTCAGCAACAGCACGCCCACCGCCTGCGGGCAGGGCGAGTCGGCCATGGGGCCGTTCTACTGCCCGGCCGATCACAAGGTGTATATCGACCTGGCTTTCTACCGCACGCTTAACCAGCAACTGGGAGCCCCGGGCGAGTTTGCCGAGGCCTATGTGATTGCCCACGAGGTGGGTCACCATGTGCAAAACCTGCTGGGCATCTCCGGCAAGGTGGATGCGGCGCGGCGTGGTGCTTCCGAACGCAAGTCCAATGCGCTGTCGGTGCGGCTGGAGTTGCAGGCCGATTGCTTTGCTGGAGTGTGGGGCAGTCATGCCGACAAGGCGCGCCATATTCTGGAGACGGGGGATCTGGAAACCGCACTGAATGCGGCCTCGAAAATCGGCGACGATACCCTGCAGCGTTCTGCTGGCCATGCCGTGGTGCCGGACAGCTTTACCCACGGTAGCAGTGCGCAGCGGGTAAGCTGGTTCAAGCGCGGCTTTGACAGTGGTGATATCGCCCAGTGCGACACCTTTGCCGCCAACCCCTTGTGACAGGTGGTTGGCAGCTTATGCGATGTGCTTAATTGCATGCGCAGCAGACCGGTCTGCCCCATCTGCTGCGGCTTTGTGGTATTCTTGCGCCCCTCTTGATTGTGACCCGTCACCCATCCAATGAAAGATCCCTGCGATCACTACACTTTTGACCTGATCGGCGGCGTGCAGAAAAAGCCTGGACGCAAGCCCTTGGGCGAGCGCGCCATGACGGTAGCCGAGCGCAAGCGCCGCAGCCGCGAGCAGCGCCGCAACCGCCTGCAGGAGCTGTCGGTGACGGTGGAGCTGAGTCGCGATGCACAGAAGTCGCTGGACAAGATGATCGAGTGGTGGGGGGTGAGCAAGAAGGAAGCCATTAACCGCGCCTTGCAGATTGCCTGTCAGTCACAGACGGGCCGCACCGGCATGTTGTTTGGTCTGGAGTTGCCGCCAGGCGGAAAAAAAGCCCCGCGCAAACGGCAGGGCTGATTCGGGTTGCAACAAATAAAAGGCTGCTCCATTGGGGCAGCCTTTTTGTTTTGGCATCAGCCGTAACGTTTTCTGGCTTCGATGGCCAGGCCGCTGCCAATGCTGCCAAACAGATTGCCTTCCACGTGGCGGGCATTGGGTAGCTGGTCCTGCACGCAGCGGCGCAGTGCAGGTACGCCACTGGAGCCGCCGGTAAAAAACACGGTGTCGATCTGGCTGGCGCTGATGCCAGCATCCTGCAGCAGGCTGTCTATGGTCTTGCCAATCTGCCCCAGCATGCCGGCAATGGTGTCGTTGAATTGCTCACGCAGTAGTTCGGCATACAGGCCATCCTCTACCAGTTCCAGGCCCAGGCGGTGGCTGTTGCTGCCTGACAGGGCAATCTTGGCTTCTTCCACCTGCATGGCCAGCCAGTGGCCGGCACGCTCCTGGATCAGCTTGAACAGGCGGTCGAAGGCGCGCGGGTCTTCTACGTCACGGTGGATGTCCTGCAGATCCATCCACGCCTTGCGGGTGTAGGCAAAGTTGATGGTGTGCCAGGTGGCCAGGTTGAAATATTGTGCCGAAGGCATTTCGGCATTGTTGCGCAGGCGGCTCTTGAAGCCGAACAGCGGCATGACGCCGTGCAGGCTCAGTTGCTTGTCGAAATCTGTCCCGCCGATGTGCACGCCGCCAGTGGCCAGAATATCCTGACGCCTGTCGTCCAGCATGCGCCGCTCGGGCGACAGGCGTACCAGAGAAAAGTCCGAGGTGCCGCCGCCGATATCCACGATCAGCACCAGCTCTTCCCGTTCGATGGATGATTCGTAGTCAAAGGCAGCAGCCAGCGGTTCAAACTGGAAGGATATGTCTTTGAAGCCTACCTGGCGGGCAATCTGGGCCAGGGTTTCTTCGGCCAGTGCGTCGGCTTTGGGATTGTCGTCGACAAAGAATACCGGGCGGCCCAGTACCACTTGCTCGAACGGGCGGCCTGCGGCGCGGTCGGCGCGCTGTTTGACCTCCTGGATGAACAGGGTGAGCAGGTGGCGGAATGGCAGGGCGCGGCCTTGCACTTCGGTCTGGCTGTCGATCAGGCTGCTGCCCAGCAGGCTTTTCAGCGAGCGCATCAGCCGGCCTTCATAGCCTTCGGTGTACTCCAGCAGTGCCTTGCGGCCAAACACCGAGTGGTCCTCCTCGTAATTGAAGAATACTACCGAGGGCAGGGTGATCTTGCCGTCTTCCAGTGGAATCAGCGTGTCAGCGCCGGGGCGTAGCCAGCCTACCGTGGAGTTTGAGGTGCCGAAGTCGATGCCGCATGCCTGCGCAGCGCTGCTTGTGTTCATGATTCCATCCCGAAAAGCGAGGCGGGATGGTACGCGTAACCGTGCGTTTTGGGAAGGGGTCTTAGGTTGAAGTGTCGTCTTCCCGATGGCTGTCCGTGCTGTTGTCGGCTGCAAAAGCCTGTTCCGTATTGCCAGTTTGTGCGGCTTGCATGCGATGCATGCTGGTTGCCTGGTGGCGGGCATCTTCCTCGCTATGCAGGTAGCGGCGGGTGGTCTGGATGCTGGCGTGACGCAGGTTCTGGCTGACCATCAGTAGCGGGATGCCGGCGTCCAGTTGATGGCTGGCGGCGGTGTGGCGCAGCCAGTGTGTGCTGGCCTGCAGCAGGCGGTCGCGCGTTTCCTCATTTGCGCAGCTACTGGCGGCGCGGCGGAATACCTCCTGGCAGATCAGATAGATTGCCTTGTCGCTGATGCCTCGCACTTGTGTGTTGTGCCGACCGGGAATGCGGCATACCAAGGGTGTGGCTTCGGCGTGGGCTGGTAGTGGCGGCAGCCCCAGTGACTGCCGGTAGTGACCTAGTGCGGCCAGTAATTCTTCAGCAACGGGGATGTCGGCAAGGCTGCCCCCCTTGCCCCTTACCCGCCACCACCATTGTTGGCGGCGTTGGCTGAAGTCACCCATGTGTGCGGCGGCTACCTCCTGCCGGCGTGCACCGGTAAGGTAAAGCAAGGTCAGCAGCCAGCGGGCGCGGGCTGCTTGTTGTTGTTCACGCGCGGTTTGTGCGGGCAGCTTTGCCAGTGTGTCGAGAATGGCTTGCCAGGCTTGGCTGTCGAGAAAGCGCTCGATGGGGTGCATGTCCATGGCCTGGCGCTGGCGTAGTAGCTTGAAGGGATTGCCCCGGCGATAGCCAGCTTCACTTAGGTAGCTGAACAGTGCGGACAGGATGGTCAGGGCCTGACGAATGCTGCTGGCTTGTAGCGGACCGGTAAACGGCTTCCAGTGGGCGTGCTGGCGCGGGCGTGCCGGGCCGATCCACCGCTCTGCAGGCCATGGTGCTTGCAAGAAGCGCTGGTAATCCAGCACGTCCTCGCGCTGTACCTGCTGCAGTTGTTTGTGGCGGTCGTCCAGCCACAGCAGAAAACGCTCGGTTTCCTTGCGGTAGCTACGTAACGTGGCAGGCCGGTCGATGAACTCGCTCAGCCACAGCAATACTGCCTGTTGGTCGGACTGGGCGGCAATCAGTTGCGGGCCTGGCGGCAGTGCTGGAAGGGTATCGGACATGTTGCGCCGATTCTAGAAGCAGCTTGCTGTAGCGACAAGGCTTTTACATTGTTTGCGCGGTTTGATGGGCATGCCTGGTGGTAGCATCAACTACCTGTCATGGAGTGAGCGATATGAAGCAGATTGCAAGTCGGCCAACTATTTTCATTACCGTGCCTTTGGCACCAGCGTTGATGGAGCAATTAAGCGCGCAGTTTGATTGCCTGTGTGGCTGGACATTGCAGGAAGAGCTGGCAGCCGGTCGGGCGTGGTCTGAGGTGCGGGCGGTGGTGACCACGGGTGGAGTAGGGGCGTCGCGCCAGTTGCTGCAGGCCTTGCCAGCTGTGGAACTGGTGGCGTGCGTGGGGGTTGGGTTTGATGCCATCGATCTGGCTTATGCGCGCGAGCACGGCATCGCAATCACCACCACGCCGGGGGTGCTGGATCAGTGCGTGGCCGATACTGCGCTGGCCTTGTTGTTGGCGGTTTTTCGTCGGGTGGTACAGGCGGACCGCTTTGTCCGCGCAGGTCATTGGCTGCATGGTGGGTTCCCGCTGACGCACAGCCTGGCTGGCAAGTGCTGTGGCATTGTCGGGCTGGGCAATATCGGACGTGCCATTGCGCGCCGGGCTGAGGCATTCGGGATGGTGCTTGGTTATCACGGACCGAGGGCCAAGGCCGATGTGGCCTACCGTTACTATCCGGATCTGGGTGCAATGGCGGCCGAGGTCGATGTGCTGGTGTTGGCGCTGCCGGGCGGTGCCGCCACGCGGCATGTGGTGGATGGCAGGGTGCTGGATGCGCTGGGGCCGGATGGGGTGCTGATCAATATTGCCAGAGGTTCGGTGGTGGATCAGGCCGCGCTGGTGGAACGCCTGCTTGATGGTCGCCTGGGCGGGGCCGGGCTGGATGTGTTTGAGCATGAGCCGCAGGTGCCGGAGGTGCTGTTCGGGCTGGACAATGTTGTGCTTACACCGCATATGGCCAGTGCCACGCTGGAAACGCGGGCGGCCATGGCGCAGCTGATGCTGGACAACCTGCTGGCGCACTTTGCCGGGCGGCCGTTGCTGACGCCGCTGCCGCTGGTTTGATGCATATCAGGTGGCTTGGCTTGAATTCTGCCGACTGGCCCAGCTATAGAGGAGGAATGATTGCCGTATTTGCAAGGGGAGCAGGGTGAGAACAAATGCATGAAAAATCAAAAATACTGGTAGTGGATGATGTGTTGATCACTCGCCGGCTGATGAAGGCGGGTTTGGCGCATTGTTTTGATGTACTTGATGCGGAAAGTGGGGAGGATGCCCTGTCAATGCTGGAGGCATTGCAGCCGGCGGCTATTGTGCTGGATGTTGAAATGCAACCTGGTATTGATGGTTTTGAAACTTGCCGGCGCATTCGGGAGGATAGCCGCTTTGCGTATATCCCTATTGTGTTTGTATCGGCACGTGAGGCGGTGGAGGATAGGCTGAGTGGCTATGAGGCTGGTGGCGAGGATTATATCGTCAAGCCATTTTCGGCGTTGGAGCTGGAGGCCAAGCTGCAGAAGTTGATTGACGCAGCGGAGGAGCGGCGACGCCTGAATGGCTTGGCGCATGCTGCTAGTAGTGCGGCGATGACAGCTATGATCAGCATGAGTGAAATGGGGGCTCTGTTGGAGGTGATCAAACAGCTGGGCGCGGCTGCCAGTTTGCGGGAGCTGGCTGATGCCATGTTGGCGGGGCTGGGACTGTATGGTCTGCAGGGTGGTGTGCAGTTGCGTACGGCGGCGGGGGTTTTGACGCGCAGTAGCGATGGAGAGGCTAGTCCGCTCGAGGTGTCGGTATTGGATCATCTGGTAACGATGGGGCGGTTGGCGCAGTTCAAGAACCGGATGGTGATCAACTTTCCGGCGGTGTCGCTCTTGGTGCGTGATATGCCGCAAGATGATGAAGAGCGTTGTGGCTGCTTGCGTGATCATCTGTCCATGCTGGCGGAGGCTGTCAATGTACATGTGGAGTCGCTGGCTGTAATGGCTGAGGCGCGCCGTCGCGATGATCTGATTGTACAGGTTGCCTTGCGCATGACGCAGACGCTGGGAGATGTGGACAGGGCGCAGCGGGACAATCTGGTGGCGGGGCGCGTTGCGCTGGAGGGGATTCGTCAGCGGATAGATGAGGCGTGTGTTTCCATGCTGCTGACCAATTCGCAGGAGAGTCTGCTAAATAGGGCGCTGGATGAGGGGATTGATGCGTTGTTGAACTCGCAGTCGGATATCTCGGATCTGCAGGACATGCTGTCCCGTATGGTAGTGGAGTTGCGCCAGGTGTCGGGTGTGGTGCACTGAGTGCGCGGGTTTGTGAACTGACGGTGCCTGGTGGGTGGATCGCTGAGTGGTGAGCAAGGTTTGATTGGCAATGGCCCGGCATGAACTGCCGGGCTTTTTCATGTCGATGACAGGGCGGGAGTGAATTCTGAATGCTTATTTTGCAAAGCCTACGGGAAATACTTCCGATAATTATAGTAATCGGAAAAAATATGCATTCGACTGTAATTAAATAATGTAATACGTAAAAAATGTATTGCGAGTGTGATACACTGATTGAATTCAATTCGGAGTGAGGCTGTGATGGCGGCTGATATTTACTCGCGCATCAGGCAGGTGGCGTTTGATCTGGTCGGTGAAGGCGTGTGGCCCACAGTGGTGGAGGTGCGCTCCCGCCTGGGGACGGGCTCCAACACTACCATCAACAACACCTTGAAAGAGTGGCGGCAGGAATTTTTATCGCGCATGGCCAGTTCCTCGCGCCATCCAGATTGGCCGGCAGGCCTGGTTGATGCTTTTGGCATGATATGGCAGAAGTCCTGCGAGGCGGCAGAGCAGCAGTGGGAAGCCATGCGCAGCGAAGCGGCTGCCCAGGTGGCGGCTGCCGAAGAGGATAAAACCACTTTGCAGGCTCGGCTGGATGGGGTGGAGTCCGCATTGCAATCTGCCTTGCGTGAACTCGAGCTGCGCGCACTGCATCAGCAGGAGCTGGAAAGTAAGCTGCAGGCCGCCGAGCAGCGCCAAGCACTGCTTGATGCCAACTGTCTTGGTCTGAATGAGCAGCTGGAGCAAGGGCGGCAATCTTTGCAGCAGTTGCGACGCGAGGCTGATCAGCGTGTGGCCGAGTTGGAGTTGCGCCACGATCAGCGTCTGCTAGAGGCGCGTCAGGAGGCTGAGCGGCGTGAAACGCTGGCCTATGAGCGTCTGGAAGGCTTGCGTGTTCGCCTGTACGAGCAGGTGGAGGAGGAGCGTCAAGCCATGAAGCTGGCCACAACGTCGCTGCAGGAAGAGCTGCAGGCAGTGCGTCAGCAGGCCATTCGGACTGAGCAGCAGTGGCGTGAGCGGCTGGCCGAGCGCGACCGGGAGTCCGGCAAGCAGGCCGCTAGGCTGGAGATGCTGGAGCAGCGGAATGTTGAGCTGCAGCAGACGTCTGAGCGCCAGGCCGTACTTGGCGAGCAGGCTAGTGCGCGGCTACTGGATATGGCGGGGGAAAATGCGCGGCTGGCAAGTGAAATGTCGGCTGGGCTTGAGCGGCAGCTGGTACGGCTGGCCGCGGCCATGCACGATGCCAGGCAGGACTTGCTGGTGCTGGATGAGGCCGGTATGCGAGAGTGGGTCAGTCGCCAGTTGCAGCTGCCCTTGAGTTAAGGGTGAGTGGCCAGAAAAAACGGATGCAATGCATCCGTTTTTTGTACTGCTAGCTTGTCATTGCTCAGAACAGATGCGGCAAGGCATTGCAGATTTGCTCCAGGTAGCGGGCGTCGATGGTGTCGAACTGCTCGAGACTGCTGGAGTCGACGTCAAGCACGGCTACAACTTCGCCACTGGCATTGTGAATGGGTACGACAATTTCCGAGCGAGCGCTGGACGAGCAGGCGATATGGCCGGGAAAAGCATCGACATCCGGTACTACCAGGGTCTGGTTTTGTGCCCAGGCGCTGCCGCATACACCCTTGCCGTGCGGGATGCGGGTGCAGGCAATCGGCCCCTGAAACGGTCCGAGTACCAGTTGTGTGTTTTTCACCAGGTAGAAGCCGGTCCACAGCCAGTCAAAGGTGCTGTGCAGTGCTGCGGCCAGGTTGGCCAGTGCGGCGATCTGATCGTCTTCGTGTTGTACCAGTGCCAGGGCCTGCGGTAGCAGGGTCTGGTATTTTTCTTCTTTGCTTTCGCCCTGAATGGTCAAATGTTCAGCCATGTCTTGCTCTGATGTGTAATTCAAGGCCGTCAGCATAGCAGAATGCTGGCCATGAAAAGTGGCAATGAAAAACCCGGCTATTAACCGGGTTTTTTGTCCGTACCTGCGGTCCGGCATTACATCATGTGCTGGCCGCCGTTGATGGCCAGGTTGGCCCCGGTCATGAAGCCGGCTACATCAGATGCCAGGTAGTTGATCAGGCCGGCAATTTCTTCCGGCTTGCCCAGGCGGCCTACCGGAATGTTGGCGATGATCTTGTTGCGTACTTCTTCCGGCACGGCCATCACCATGTCGGTAGCGATATAGCCAGGCGAGATGGTATTGACGGTGACGCCCTTGCGTGCCACTTCCTGGGCCAGGGCCATAGTGAAGCCGTGCATGCCGGCCTTGGCGGCAGAGTAGTTGGTTTGGCCAAACTGGCCTTTCTGGCCATTGATGGAGGAGATGTTGATGATGCGGCCAAAGCCACGCTCCACCATGCCGTCCAGAACCGGCTTCACCATATTGAATAGCGAGTCCAGATTGGTCTTGATGACGGCGTCCCAGTCATCCTTGGTTTGTTTCTTGAAAGTGCCATCGCGGGTAATGCCGGCATTGTTCACCAGTACGTCCACGGCACCCACTTCAGCTTGCGCCTTGGCCAGCATGTCGGCGCAGGCGGCGGTGTCGGTGACGTCACACTGATAGGCGTGGATGTCGTTAAAGCCCATGCCCTTCATATCGGCAAGCCATGCCTGTTCCTTGCCCGGCTTGCTGTAGGTGGTGATGACGGTGTGGCCCGATTCTGCCAGGGCCTTGCAGATGGCGGTGCCAATGCCGCCCATGCCTCCGGTTACGAGTGCGATGCGTTTTGTCATGATGCTGGCTCCTTGTCTTTGTTGGTGCGAAAGTCGCTGGTCTTGGTCTGGTCTGACTTTTTCTTACCAGAATATGAGTCCGACAAGGAATTGTAAACAGCTTGGATGACAAAACATTTTATGCTGATTGATTTAACAATTCATTACTTAAACGTTGAAGTAAATCCAGTCTTTGCGATGATATTTTTCCATCTGCAGTGGCCTGCTTGATGGCGCAGTCCGGTTCCTTGCGGTGCGTGCAGTTGTGAAAGCGGCATTGCCCGATCAGTGGCCGCATTTCCGGGAAGTAATGTAGCAAATCGCTGGCCTGCAGATGCTTGAGGCCAAACTCCTGCAGGCCGGGGGAGTCGATCAGGTCGCTGCCGTCTGATAGTTCTGTCAGGTGGTACAGGGTGGCGTGCGTGGTGGTGTGGCGGCCGGAATCCAGTGCTTCGGAAATGTCACCGATGCGTGCGTTGGCTTCGGGCAGCAGGGCGTTGGTCAGGGTGGACTTGCCCATGCCAGATTGACCGACAAATACGCAGGTTTCGCCATCCAGCAGCGGCAATAGCGGGCTCATGTCCTGCTTGGCCGACAGGGTGATCATCTTGTAGCCCAGTGCGGCATAGGGCTGCAGCTTGCTGATGAGTGCCGTGGTTTCCGGCAGGTCGGCCTTGTTGATCAGGATGACCGGATCGATATCGGCGGCTTCTGCGGCAATCAGGCAGCGATTCAGCAATTCTTCGCTGGGGCTGGGTACGGCGGCAATCACGAACAGAATGCGACTGACATTGGCCGCAATCACCTTGGTTTTCCATTCATCCTGCCGATAGAGCAGGCTGCTGCGTGGCAGACTTTCCTCGATGACGGCCTGCTCCTTGTTCTGGATCAGGATTTCCACCCGGTCGCCACAGGCAAAGTCCACGCGCTTGCCGCGGGTGGAGCAGCCGTAGGTTTGGCCTTCGGCCTCAACGATAAAGCGGCGGCCATGGCTGCGGATGATCTGTCCGATGGCTGCTCTCATGCGCGTCCTTGCAGTGCTTCGGTTTTGGCCGCGCAAATGAAGTCGTTAAGGGTAAGCCCACCGGCATCATGGGTACTGAAGTGAACGACGACACGGTTGTAATGCACCGACAGGTCGGGATGGTGGTCTTCCTGATGGGCAATCCATGCCAGTGCATTCACAAAGGCCATGGTCTGGTAGTAGTCGGCAAAACGGAAGGTCTTGCACAGCTCGATACCCTGGATGTCCCAGTCGGGCAGTTTGGCCAGGAATTGGCTGGTGGTGTTGGCGTCCAGCGGACTCAGGCCGTGGGCGGTTTCGCAGTGCAGTTCGAGCAGATTCATGTGCTGGCTCCTTTCAGGTGGGCGATGCGCAGGCTCGCCGGAGGGTGGGAGTCGTAAAAGGCAGAGTGCAATGGGTCCGGTGTCAGCGTGGATGCATTGTCACGATAGAGTTTTACCAGGGCGGTAACCAGATGCTCTGCATCGGCCTGGTCGGCGGCAAAGGCATCGGCCTCGTATTCGTGACGGCGCGACATCAGGCTGGACAGCGGAGTCAGCGGGAAGGTAAAGGCTGGCACCGCCATGAAGAATAGGATCAAGGCCATGGCGGTGCTGGGCGTATTGACGCCGAGTGCAGCATAAAACCAGTCGGCATGCAGCAGTTGGCCCAGGATAAACAAAAAGCCCAGCGACAGGGCAAAGGCAAAGCTGATGCGCTTGACGATGTGTTTGCGCTTGAAATGGCCCAGTTCGTGAGCCAGTACGGCTTCAATTTCTTCCGCGCCCAGTTGTTTGAGCAGGGTGTCGAAAAACACGATGCGCTTGGCACTGCCAAAGCCGGTGAAATAGGCATTGCCGTGGCTGGAGCGGCGTGAGCCATCCATCACGAACACGCCTTGGCTGGTAAAGCCGGTACGGGCAAGCAAGGCCTCAATGCGCTGCTTGAGTTCCAGGTCCTCCAGCGGGCTGAAACGGTTGAATAGCGGTGCAATCAGCGTTGGGTAAAGTGCCACCATCAACAACTGGAACACCGACCATACCAGCCATACCCACAGCCACCACAGCGGTCCGGCCTGCGCCATCAGCCACAGTACCAGTGCTAGCAATGGCAGGCCGATGGCAGCGCCAATCGCGCTGCCTTTGAGTAGATCGACAACAAACATGCCCAGCGTCATCTTGTTGAAGCCGTAGCGTGCTTCGATGCGGAAAGTGCTATACAGCGAAATAGGCAGGCTGATGGCGGAGCTGATGATGGTAACGGCTACGACCAGCAGCAGGCCGCTGGCGATGGGACCGGAATGTAGTTGCGCAATATAGCCTGCCAGCCATTCCAGGGCCCCACCCATGGTCAGGGTCAGGATCAGGCTGGTATCGATGATGGACGACAACAGGCCCAGACGGGTCTTGGCCATGCTGTAGTCGGCAGCGTGCTGGTGCTGCTGCAAGGTGATGGCATCAGCAAATTCAACAGGTACATGGCGGCGGTGTGCGGCAATGTGGCGGATGTGGCGCAAGCCCAGCCACAGCTTGAGAACAAGGGTGGTAGCCAGTGCGGCCAGAAACAGAATGCGGAATGCCTCAGTCATGATTTACGCAGGTGGGTTTGCCGCAAGTGCAGCAATGAAGGAAAATACGCGGATTCGTAAAGATTGGACAGTATGGCACAAGATCAGAACAACCTCATCTGGCTCGACATGGAAATGACCGGGCTGAACCCTGAAACCGACCGCATCATCGAAGTGGCGATGATTGTGACCGACAGTCAGCTCAATATCCTGGCGCAGTCGCCGGTGCTGGTAATCCACCAGCCGGACAGCGTGCTGGATGCCATGGACGACTGGAACAAGAACACCCACGGCAAGAGCGGCCTGATTGACAAGGTGAAAGCTTCGACCCTGAGCGAGGCGGAAGCCGAAGCCAGCCTGCTGGCCTTCATGGCCGAGCATGTGCCGGCGCGTACCACGCCGATGTGTGGCAACACCATTCATCAGGACCGTCGCTTTATGGTGCGCTGGATGCCGGCGCTGGAAGAGTACTTCCACTACCGTAACTTGGACGTCTCCACCTTGAAGGAGCTGTGCAAACGCTGGAAGCCAGAGGTGGCGCGCGGTGTGGTGAAGCGTGGCAAGCACGAGGCGCTGGCGGATATTGAAGAGTCCATCGAAGAATTGAAATATTACCGCGAGCACTTCATCAAGTTGTGATGTAGCGCTGTTGCTACAGATGGTAGTATGCAGGTTGCAAGGGGACGCGAGTCCCCTTTTTCTTGGTGCATGCGCCCGTGCTGGCGTGTGCAGACTTGCCGGATTGAATCCCCATTTTTGATTGCAGCCATTTCATTATCATGTTTGACGACAGCAAAGCCGGTATCAACCACAGCCCGGTATGGGCCCGACTCCACCAGCATCAGCGCGCCACCCGCTTCATGCAGATGCGCGAACTGTTTCAGGCTGATCCACAGCGCTTCGAGCGCTTTTCCCTGCAGCTGGGTGGCCTGCTGCTGGATTATTCGAAAAACCGCATCACCGAGCGCACGTTGGAGCTGCTGATCGACCTGGCGCATGAGGCGGATCTGCCCGTCTGGATGCAGCGCATGCGTAGCGGCGAGCGCATTAATGTCAGTGAGAAACGGGCGGTGCTGCATACGGCATTGCGCTTGCCTGCAACGGCGACATTGCCGCTGGATGGCGAAGACGTGGTGCCGGCAGTACATGATGTGTTGCGGCGCATGCAAGCATTTACCGACAAGGTACGCAGCGGACAATGGCTGGGCTATACCGGCAAGCCCATCCGCAATGTAGTGAATCTGGGGATAGGCGGTTCCGACCTGGGGCCGCTGGTGGTGCAGGAAGCCATGTCGGCCTATGCCCACCCGGATCTGGCCGTACATTTTGTTTCCAATGTTGATGGCCAGCATATCGCCCGCACGCTGGAGAGGCTTGATCCTGCCGCTACGCTGTTCGTGATTGCATCCAAATCGTTTACCACTCCGGAAACCCTGCTCAATGCTGCAGCGGCCAAGGCCTGGTTTCTGCAAGCTGGCAGTCAGGCTGATGTCGCGCGCCATTTTGTTGCGGTGTCGACCAATGCGCCGGCTGTTGCGGCCTTCGGTATTGATACCGAGCACATGTTCGGCTTCTGGGATTGGGTGGGTGGGCGTTACTCGGTGTGGTCGGCTATCGGCCTGCCGGTGATGCTGGCGGTAGGGTATGACAATTTCCGCCAGTTTCTGGATGGCGGGCATGCCATGGATGAGCACTTCTTCAGTGCGCCGTTGCAGCAGAACATGCCGGTGCTGCTGGCGCTGATCGGTGTCTGGTACAACACCTTCTATCAGGCGCATACCCACGCCATCATGCCTTACGATCACGGCCTGCGCCGCTTGCCGGCGCATATCCAGCAGCTGGACATGGAGTCCAATGGCAAGCGGGTGGGGCGCTTTGGCGAGCCGCTGGATTTCGACACCGGCCCGGTAATCTGGGGTGAAGAAGGTGCCAACAGCCAGCATGCCTTTTTCCAGCTGCTGCATCAGGGGACCCGGCTGGTGCCTTGTGACTTTATCGTGCCGATGAACGGCCATTACGGACTGGAACAACAACACCGCGTGCTGGTGGCCAACTGCTTTGCCCAGGCCGAGGCGCTGATGCGCGGTAAGAGCGAAGCCGAAGTCATGGCCGAACTGCCGATGCTATCCGGCGAAGAGCTGGACATGCTGTTGCCGCAAAAACTGTTTCCTGGCAATCAACCTTCCAATACCATTGCGCTGGACAAGGTGACACCCTATACCCTGGGCATGCTGATGGCGTTGTACGAGCACAAGGTATTCGTGCAGGGGGTGATCTGGGGCATCAATTCCTTTGATCAATGGGGTGTCGAGTACGGCAAGCAACTGGCGCGGCGCATCCTGCCGGAGTTGGATGCGGCAGCCGATGCCTCGGCTGCACATGATAGTTCCACGTTGGGCTTGATCCGCCATTTCAGGAAAACACATGAATGAACAATTGACTGTGCTGGCGTCCCGGCTGGGAGAGCAGCTGTTGCAGCGGGGCGAGACCATTGCTACGGCAGAGTCCTGCACTGGCGGCATGATTGCTGCAGCTCTGACCGATATTGCGGGTAGCTCGGCCTGGTTTGGCTATGGCATGGTCAGCTACAGCAATCAGGCCAAGCAGGATCTGCTGGGTGTAAGTGCTGTTACGCTGGAGGCCCATGGCGCAGTCAGCGAAGCGGTGGTGCGGGAAATGGTGGCGGGTGCGCGTGAACGTGCCGCAGCAGATTGGGCTGTGGCAGTGTCCGGTATTGCCGGGCCGGGTGGTGGTTCTGCAGCCAAGCCGGTGGGTACGGTATGGCTGGCCATTGCCGGACCTGGTGGTGCGGGCAGGGTGTTTGTCCGTTGCTTTTCGGGTGACCGCGCAGCGGTGCGCTTGCAAACCGTGCAGGTGGCACTGACCGCTGTGCTGGATGCAATGGATGCCCAGCCCTTGCGCGCTTGAGAGCTGCGGGCAAAATGCAAAAGGGAGCCAGTGGCTCCCTTTTTACATTCAGCAGCAGTGCTACTGCTGGCGCAACCAGTCGCTGGTGTGACGTATCAGCTGATAGGCAACGGACAGCTGGGCCGGTATGGCGGGCAAGGTGTCGATGTGATACCAGCCGGCATCTTCGATCTCGCCTGGCTGAGGGCGGATGTCCCCGCCATCGTACTCGGCGGTAAAGGCCAGCATCAGCGAGTGCGGGAAGGGCCAGGATTGCGAGCAGACATAGCGCAGATTTCTCACGCGCACACCTACTTCTTCCAGGGTTTCGCGATGCACGCATTGTTCCACGGTTTCCCCCGGCTCGACAAAACCGGCCAGTGCACTGTACACGCCCGGCAGAAAGTGGGGACTGCGTGCCAGCAGTAATTCCTTACCGCGGTAGACTGCCACCATCATGGCTGGTGATAGGCGCGGGTAGTATAGCTGACCACAAGCAGGGCAGCTTTTGCCCTGGTCGTGGCCGTGCTGTTGCAAGGGGCTGGCGCAATGGCCGCAAAAACGGTGCGTGTGCTGAAACTGACGTAGCTGGGCAGCACGGGCGATACCTGCGGTTTGCTCTGGTGGTAGTGCCATCAGGGCTGCGCGCAAGGGCAGCCATTCGCCATCTGCCGGTGCCGGGCCGATCAGATCTGCTGCGTACAGGTTGTAGCCTTGCTGCTGGTCGATGAACAGGCGATTGGCCAGCGGCCAGTGGCGGGCGGCATCCGTCGGCAGGGCCTGGTTTTGCAGTAGCAGGCGCGGCCCGTCGAAAATACACCAGCGGGTCGGAAGATCGGGGTTGAAGTGTTCTGGCAGTTCGAGCGGCATGATCGGGCTTTGGAGAGCTAAGCCGCCAGTGTAGCCGCAGCGCCGTAACATTGTCTGCTGTCAGACCTGGGGTCGGGGTAAAAATTTGCGGCAAACAAGCGGGCAGGCCGGGCTGGCTGATGCAGATCAAGCCCGGTTCCAGGCTTCAGTCGCGCTGGTCATGCATCCAGCAGGCGCTTTGGCGGCGTACCACTTCGGACAGAGAGCTGCTGTCGCGATACACATCGCGCAGCCACTGACTGTCCGACTGTCGCTTGAGTGTACGCTCGCGCAGTGCGGCCAGTTCTGCCTCGCAACCCAGTGCAGTGGCGTGTGCCTGTAGGCTGCCCAGGGTTGCCAGCAGATCGTCCTGCACGCTGGTCTGCTGAGCGGCGCTACCATCCACCAGTACGCCATCAAAGCCGAAGCGGCAGGCCTGGAAGCGGTTGTAGCTGTAGGTCAGGTAGCGCTCCGGACGGATGTCCTGCCATTCATCTTCAAGGCAGCGGCGGGCCAGCATCTGGGCGTAGGCGGCCAGCAGGGTGGGCGTGACGATGTCCAGCGGGGTGTCGCAGATGCGGACTTCTACCGTGCCGTATTCAGGTTTGGGGCGGATGTCCCAGTAAAAATCCTTCATGCTGGCGACGATGCCCAGTCGTGCCATGTCCTGAAAGTAATCGTTGAACTGGTCCCAGTTTTCCACCCCGGGCATGCAGCCGGACAGCGGGAAGGCATTGACGCTGGTCAGGCGGGAAGTCTGGAATAGCGTGTCCATGCCCTGATAGAAGGGGGATGACGCGGACAGGGCAATGAAGTGGGGAATGTAACGCGCCAGATAATGACTCAGGCGGATGGCGCTGTCGCCGTCCGGGCAGCCGATGTGAATGTGCTGGCCGTAGACGGTGAACTGCTTGGCCAGGTAGCCGTACAGCTCGGAAACCAGTTGATAGCGAGCTTTGGGGTAGATCTGTTGCTCGCTCCAATGCTGGAAGGGGTGGGAGCCGCCACCTGCCAGACCGAGGTTCAGCTTCTCTGCGCTGTTTACCAGCAACTGGCGGATGGCCTGCAGCTCCTGCAGCATGCTGGCGCTGCCCTGGTGGATGGCGGTGCCGATTTCAATCATGCCCTGGGTAATTTCCGGCTTGATGTCGTAGCCGTGGGTTTGGCGGTCTACCAGCAGTAGCAAGTCGTCCGAGCCGCGGGTCAGGTTGTAGTCGCGGCGGTTGACAATCATCAGCTCCAGTTCCACGCCCAGGGTCAGCGGGGTACTGTTATTGAATTCCAGCATGTCATTGCTCCTTGCAGATGTCGCCGGTCTGTTGCAGGGCTAGGCGGCACAGCCAGGGCCCGGCCAGCTCGCTGATTAACAGAACTGCCATCATGCTGGCGGCAGCACTGCCAGCCTGCGTACCCAGCGCCAGAGCGCTCATGCTGAGCAGCATGGCGCTGCCGCCTGATAAGGGATTGAGCGCCAGTCCCAGCCACAGGCCACGACGACGGGTGAGGCAGTTGGCCGGTGCCAGCAGAAACCAGAACAGCATGGCAATGGCGCTGCGCAACAGCAGATAGCCCAGTGTCAGTGGCCAGTGGCTTGCCAGTGCCTGCGGTTGCAGCCAGGCACCGGCTGCCACGAAAAAGGCGACAAAGAAAAAGTGGCTGCCCGCCAGCAAGCCTGGTTCGCTCACGCTTTCGCCACCCCGCAGATTGCGGGTGGCAAGGCCGAAAACCAGCAAGGCCAGTGCGGGCAGGGTGTTCAGCATGCCGGCCAGCCCGACCAGCAGGGCGATCAAGCCGAATAGCAGCACGGTCTGCTGCTGACGCTGATGGCCCAGCCAATGGTTGAGGGCAATCGCCAGCAGTCCGGCCAGCAGTCCAAGCAAGCTGGAACCCAGAATTAGCCAGGCCGGGGTGAGCAGGCTGTCCTCCGGCGGATGATTGTTGAGCAGATGGGCCGAGCCCAGCGCAATGGCAAAGGCCAGTAGCGACAGCAGGCTGGATAGCGCTGTGGCAGTGGCCAGTCGGTCGCTGACCTGGCCCTCGGCCCGGCCTTCGCGCAGCATTTCCAGAATGACGATGGGCGAGGTGGCCATGCCGATGGCAGCCATCGCGGTGCTGCTTTGCCAGTCGAGCCCGGCATTGGATAGCAAGGTGCACAGCGCGGCAAATACCAGCAGGCAGTAAGCCAGGGTGCTTAGCAGCAGGGTGCGCTCCGCGCGCAGCCAGCGCAGGTCCACCCGACGGCCACTTTCAAACAGGGCCAGACCCAAGGCCAGGTTGACGAAGAGATCGGCGGCGCGCAGCAAGTCTTCATTCAGCACATGCAGGCTGGCCGGCCCGATGATCAGCCCGATCAGTACATAGCCGGTCATGGCCGGCAGCCGGGCAATGCGGTTGGCAATCTGGCCGCCAATAACACCCAAGGTTAGCAGGATGCCAAAGGCGGCAAGCGGGTTCAGTACAAGGTGCTGCCATGGAAAATGAGGCATGGGCGTCTCCGTGGTCTGTGAGTCGGGCCTGGGTGGGCAGGGGCAAGGCCGGGAGTGGCGCTGGACGATGAAGCCGTGTGGGTGCAGTAAAGCAGGGTCCGGTTAATCAGAGACTGCTGATTTAGCAGAAGGGTTCCGCGCTGGGGCCGATTTTCCTCTGCGAAGCGGGCAGCCAGCCGGGGTGGCTACCATGAAAAACGGCCCTTGCAGGGCCGTGGGATGGGAGGCGGTGGGTGTCAGCGCCGGCGCTGCTCTTGCCACAGCAGATGGCAACCCAGCAACACACCCATACCGCACAGCGCCAGTACATAGTGTGCAGGTGCCTGCGGATTGGTTTTCATCCACAGCGTAACCGCCATCGGTGTCAGGCCGCCGAAGATGGCATAGGACAGATTGTAGGAGAAGGACAGGCCGGTAAAGCGAACGGCGGGCGGGAAGGCGCGCACCATGACGTAGGGAACGGCACCGACAATCCCCACGCTAAGCCCTGCCAGTGCGTAGAGGGCATACAGCTGACTGCTGTCGATGGCGATTGTCGTATAGAAATGATGACTGCTTGCGCCCAGTAGCAGGCTGCCAAGAATGAAGGTAAGGCCGCTGCCCAGGCGGTCGATGATGCGGCCAGCCAGAATGCAGCCGACGATCAGGGCCAGTGTGGCCAGGCTGTTTGCTTTAAGGCTGGTAGCGGCGGCAATGCCGAACTGCTTTTGCAGATAGGCCGGTGTCATCAGGATGACCACCACAATGGCAGCGGACAGCAGCCAGGTGAGCAGCATGGAAACGACGACTGCATGCTGGTGTTGCTGCAGCACGGTCTTCAGCGGTAGTTCATCAGCCAGTGCCTTCTTGGCCTGCATTTCGGCAAAGACCGGGGTTTCCTCCAGCCACTGGCGCAAGTACATGGCGATCAGACCAAAGATGCCACCAATCAGGAAGGGAAGCCGCCACGCCCAGTTGGCAATCTGCATTGGGCTGAAACTGCTGTTGATCAGCGTGGCCAGCAGTGAGCCCAGCAGGATGCCGGCGGTCAGTCCTGCGGTGAGTGTGCCGCAGGCATAGCCGGTGTGGCGGGCAGGTACGTGCTCTGCCACGAACACCCAGGCACCCGGCACCTCGCCGCCAATGGCAGCACCCTGCAGGATGCGCAAGGCCAGCAGCGCCAGCGGGGCAGCAATGCCGATGCTGGCATAGGTGGGCAGCATGCCCATCAGCAGGGTGGGGACGGCCATCAGCACGATGGACAGGGTGAACATGCGCTTGCGTCCCAGCTTGTCGCCAAAGTGGGCCATGACAATGCCGCCCAGTGGGCGGGCCAGGTAACCGGCAGCAAAGATGCCGAAGGTTTGAAACTGGCGCAGCCAGTCCGGCATGTCAGGCGGAAAGAACTGCTGGCCAATGACCAGGGCAAAAAATACGAAGATGATGAAGTCGTAGAATTCGAGTGCGCCGCCCAGGGCGGCCAGGGCCAGGGTGCGGTAATCCTGGCGGGTGAGCGGGCGTGGGGCTGCCTGTCCAGCCTGGTTGTGGTGCGGGATCATGCGTGTTCTCTATGGTGGGTGAGCGGAGCGGCCGATCTGCGTCGGCGTGATGCATTTGCGAGTGCAAGTGGAGAATACGGGACAGGTGGTGGGCAAGGCAATGAGAATAGATGCCGCCAGGCAGCATCTAATTGCGCACTTTCAACTTCAAATTAAATAAAGTTTTTCCAGAGCAAGAAAAACTTCAGGATTGCTGTGTTTTTATGCTAAATGCGTGATTGCAGCTGAATCAGTGTGTCGGCGGCTTCCTGCATGATGCGGTCGAACAGTTGCTGCACGTCAGGAATGTCGTCGATCAGGCCTTGCACCTGGCCAATCAGTTGAACCCCCTTCTGGTGGTTGCCTTCTTCGATGGCCAGGCGGATGGATTCGGTGGCCGCACCAAACAAGGCCAGCTGGCGCAGCTCTTGCGGCTTTTTCAGCATGCCGCCCAGCGCCACTTTCAGCACAGGCATGCCCATCTTGCGGGCTACGCTACTGGCTTTCCACGCAGCCGCCAGCAAATTCATCGGTTTGCGGCTGGCTGCGCGTGCGGCGGGTGAGTCCATCATGCGGCACCATAGACCATCGAAGTTGCGCGAATACAGCGTGTCGCCCACGCCGCGCTGGCGGATCATCTCCTTGCTGGTGGTGTGTACCGGGCTTTCCTGCGTCATCGCCAGGCGGCTGCCCATGGCGATGGCATCGGCGCCGAGCGCCAGTGCCGCCATCAGCCCGGCACCGCTGCCAAAGCCGCCGGCGGCAATAATGGGCAGGCTGCTTGCTTTGCGGATGGCCGGGATCAGCACCAGCGAAGTAACTTCTCCTCCGTGCGCTGCGGCTTCATGACCGGTGACCAGCAAGCCGTCCACGCCGGATTTTTCTGCCGAGATGGCGTGCTTTTCCGTCACCACGGTGGCAATCACCTTGCCGCCATAGGCATGGGCACGCTGGACGATCCAGTCGCCCTTGCCCAGTGAGAAGTTGATGATGGGGACTTGTTCTTCCAGTGCCACTTCACAGTTCTCCCGCGCGCCGGGCATCATCAGCGTGCAGCCGATGCCAAAAGGCTTGTCGGTAAGTTCGCGGATGCGGCGGATGGCACTGCGTGTCATCTCCGGGCTGAGCGGGCCGGTGGCCAGAATGCCCAGACCGCCGGCATTGGCAGTGGCTGCCACCAGTTCCGGGGTGGCGATATAGCTCATGCCGGGGCAGGCTAGCGGGAGTTGAATGCCAAATGTTGCAGTAAATCGGGTTTGCATGATGATGGCCGCCGGGTGGTTTACACTATGGCGCTATTGTTCAGGCTTTTTTCGAAAAATTCAAACGGTTGTTTGATTATGTATATGGTATTGATTGGCTGGCTCTACGTGGGGCTGATGCTCGCCGTGGCGCAAAACAGCCTGTGGGCAACGTTTTCCATTTTGTTCTTTATGGGATTTCTGCCCACCTTGTTTATTGCAAGAATGACACGCCGCAAGCTGCGAAAGCGGCAGGAATTGGCGCGCGAGCAGGAAAATGCGGGCAAGATGCTTGAGTGAGGTGGCTTGGCGGTGCTAAAATCCTGCGTCCTCTGCATTGGGCAGGGGAAACACTACGCACATCCGTGCCAAAGGGTGCCGTCAATACAAAGCGACGGTTGTCTGCGCGGATGGAGGCTTAACCCTTTAAGGAGTTTTTGCATGTCCACCAACGTTACCATGCGTCAAATGCTTGAGGCCGGCGTTCACTTCGGCCACCAAACCCGTTTCTGGAACCCGAAGATGGCTCAGTACATCTTTGGCAGCCGCAACAAGATTCACATCATCAACCTGGAAAAGACTCTGCCGCTGTTTATCGGCGCCCAGGAATATGTGCGTCGTCTGGCTGCCAACAAGGGCACCGTAATGTTTGTTGGTACCAAGCGTCAGGCGCGTGAGATCGTCCGTGAAGAAGCTGCCCGCGCTGGCATGCCGTTTGTTGATCACCGCTGGCTCGGCGGCATGCTGACCAACTACAAGACCGTGAAGCAGTCCATCAAGCGTCTTGAAGAGAAGCGTGCCATCCTGGAAGGCGCTGACATGGGTTACAACAAGAAAGAACTGTTGGACCTGCAACGTGAAGTTGACAAGCTGGAGCGCTCGCTGGGCGGTATCAAGGATATGAAGGGCCTGCCGGATGCCATCTTCGTTATCGACACTGGCTACCAGAAAGGTACCATTGTTGAAGCCAAGAAACTGGGTATTCCGGTAATCGGCGTTGTTGATACCAACAACTCGCCGGATGGCATCGACTACGTGGTTCCGGGTAACGACGACTCCAGCCGTGCCATCCGCCTGTACGCTCGCGGCATCGCCGACGCCGTACTGGAAGGCCGCGCTCAGTCGCTGCAAGAAGTCGTAGCCGCCGCTGAATCGGCCCAGGCTGAGTAAGCAGACTCGAAAGAGGGGCGAAAGCCCCTTTTTTGAGACCTGACTACCCTTACATATCGAATACAGGAGTTACAAGATGGCGGAAATCACCGCAAAAATGGTTTCGGATCTGCGCGCTGCCACCGGTCTGGGCATGATGGAATGCAAGAAGGCTCTGGTTGAAGCTGAAGGCGACGCAGCCAAGGCTGAAGAAATCCTGCGCATCAAGTCTGGCAACAAGGCTTCCAAGATGGCTGGCCGTCTGGCTGCCGAAGGTATCATCGGTTCTTACGTGGCCGGCGGCGTTGGTGCCCTGGTTGAAGTGAACTGCGAAACCGACTTTGTTGCCAAGGACCCGACCTTCCTGGCGCTGGCTGCTGCTGCTGCCCAGGCTGCTGCAACTGCCAACCCGGCTGATGTTGAAGCCCTGTCCGCCGTGGAAGTGGATGGCGTGTCTGTTGAAGAAATCCGCAAGGCTGCCATCGCCAAGCTGGGCGAGAACATGACCATCCGTCGTTTCGTGCGTTACGAAACCGCCGGTAACATCGCTACCTACCTGCACGGTGCCAAGATCGGCGTGATCGTTGACCTGAAGGGTGACGAAGCGCTGGGTCGCGATATCGCCATGCACATCGCTGCTTCCAAGCCGATCTGTGTTTCCAAGGATCAGGTTCCGGCCGAAACCCTGGAACAAGAACGCAAGATCTACACCGCTCAGGCTGCCGAATCCGGCAAGCCGGCCGATATCGTCGCCAAGATGGTAGAAGGCCGCGTCAACAAGTTCCTGGCTGAAGTGACCCTGGTTGGTCAGCCCTTCGTCAAGAATCCGGACGTGACTGTAGAAAAACTGCTGGCTGAAAAATCTGCTTCCGTAAACGCATTCGCCATGTTCGTTGTTGGCGAAGGCATCGAGAAGAAGGTTGTGGACTATGCTGCTGAAGTGGCTGCCGCTGCCAAGCTGTAAGTCTGACAAGACTGTATGATCAAACGGCACCCTGCCTGCAGGGTGCCGTTTTGCAAACTGAATGCCCCAAAACACCCAACTCGAGGTTACCATGAGCCAAGCTCCTTCCTTTAAACGCATTCTGCTCAAGCTGTCCGGTGAGGCCCTGATGGGCGACGATAACTACGGCATCAACCGCTCGACCATCGAGCAGATTGTTGGTCAGATCAAGGAAGTGGTAGAGCTGGGCGTGCAAGTGGGTATCGTGATCGGTGGCGGTAACATCTTCCGTGGCGTTTCCAGTGCTGCCAGTGGCATGGATCGTGCCACTGCCGACTACATGGGCATGATGGCCACCGTGATGAATGCGTTGGCGCTCAAGGATGCCATGGGCAAGGTAGGTGTAGTGGCACGGGTGCAGTCTGCACTCACCATGCAGCAGATTGCCGAGCCCTATGTGCGTGGCAAGGCCATGCAATACCTGGAAGAGGGTAAGGTGGTAATTTTTGGTGCCGGCACCGGTAACCCCTTCTTTACCACCGACACTGCCGCTGCGCTGCGCGGCATGGAAATGAATGTCGACATCATGCTCAAGGCCACCAAGGTGGATGGCGTGTACACTGACGACCCGAAGAAAAATCCTGATGCCGTGCGCTACCAGACCCTGACCTTTGATGAGGCCATTGGTCGCAATCTCAAGGTAATGGATGCCACCGCCTTTGCGCTGTGCCGTGACCAGCACCTGAATATCAAGGTGTTCAGCATCTTCAAGCAGGGCGCGCTCAAGCGCGTAGTGCTTGGCGAAGACGAAGGCACGCTGGTACACTGCTGAGCTTGACGAATACCAAGGGGCGGAAACGGCTGGAAGCCGCTTTCCGCCTTGTTTTTCAAAGTACCGATTTTTGGAGCAAGCATGATTAATGAAGTCAAGAAATCCGCCGAGCAGAAGATGACCAAGTCTCTGGAGGCGTTCAAGACCGACCTGACCAAAGTACGTACGGGTCGCGCCCATACCGGCATTCTTGATCATGTCATGGTCGACTACTACGGTAGCGACGTGCCGGTTAATCAGGTAGCCAATGTCAGCCTGATCGATGCCCGCACCATTGGCGTGCAGCCTTGGGAAAAAAATATGGCCGCCAAGATCGAAAAAGCCATCCGCGATTCTGATCTGGGCCTGAACCCGGCATCCATGGGTGAGATCATCCGCGTACCGATGCCGATGCTGACCGAAGAACGCCGTCGTGACCTGATCAAGGTGGTGAAGGGCGAAGCCGAAGGTGCCCGCGTTGCCGTGCGCAATATCCGCCGTGATGCCAACAACGAATTCAAGAATCTGATCAAGGACAAGGCCATTACCGAGGACGAAGAGCGTCGCGGTCAGGATGACATCCAGAAAATGACCGACAAGTTCATCGCCGAGATCGACAAGGCGCTGGCCGGCAAAGAAGCAGACCTGATGGCGGTATAAAGGAAATAGCCTTGTTTGGAAGCTCCACCAAGGACGTGCCGGAGGTGCGCTGCGTACCCCGGCACATCGCCATCATCATGGATGGCAATGGCCGCTGGGCCAAAAAGCGTTTCCTGCCGCGGGTGGCTGGGCACAAGAAGGGCCTGGATACCGTCCGTGAAATCGTCACCGCCTGCAAGGAAATGGGGGTGGAGCACCTGACGCTGTTTGCCTTCTCCACCGAAAACTGGCGGCGTCCGCCGGATGAGGTGACTTTCCTGATGGATCTGTTTCTCCGTGCGCTGGAAGGCGAAGTCAGCAAGCTGCATGCCAACAACATCCGCCTGCGGGTGTTGGGCACGCGCGAGCGCTTCAGTCCGGCATTGGCCGAGCGCATTCAGGCGGCGGAAGACAAGACGGCAGGCAATGATGGCCTGGTGCTCAGCATCGCGGCAGATTATGGCGGCCGCTGGGACGTGCTCAATGCGGTCAATGGCCTGATTGCCGATGGCGTCAGCGAAATCACCGAAGAAAACCTGGCCGCGCGCTTGTCCACGCACTGGGCGCCGGAGCCGGATCTGTTCATTCGCACCGGTGGTGAGCAGCGCATCAGCAATTTTTTGCTGTGGCAGCTGGCTTACTCCGAACTGTACTTCACTGATCTGTTGTGGCCGGATTTTGACCGCAGTGCGCTAGAAGCGGCCCTGCAGTCTTACCGCGAACGTGAGCGCCGTTTCGGGCGCACCAGCGAACAGCTGCCCGTCCAGCAGCGCAGAAACTGACCCCTCATGCTCAAAACCCGCATTCTGACTGCTCTGGTATTGCTGCCGCTGATGCTGGCCGCCTTGTTTCTGTTTCCGGCAACGGCCTGGGCTGGCTTTTCCTGGCTGATCATCCTGCTGGCCCTGTGGGAGTATTCCCGCATGACCGGGCTGCAAGGCGTGGTGCGCTGGGGCTATCTGGCCGCCACAAGCGCCTTCGCCGCCATTTCCTGGCAACAGGGCTGGCAGATGCCGCTGGCGGCGCATGTGCTGTCGCTGCTGTTCTGGCTGCTGGTCATGCCCTTGTGGCTGGCTAAGCGCTGGACGGTGAAGTCGCCCGTGCTAGCTGCACTGTTGGGGTGGGTGTTGATGCTGCCGGCCTGGTACGGTTTTCTGGAATGGCGCTCGCAGGCAGACGTCAGCCACGCGCAGACCCTGCTGGCCGTGATGGGTTTGGTGTGGGTGGCTGATGTGACCGCCTATTTCTCCGGTAAGGCCTTTGGCAAGCATAAGCTGGCTCCTTCCATCAGTCCGGGGAAAAGCTGGGAAGGCGTGTATGGTGCCCTGGTGGGCGTGGCGATCTATGTCGTCATCGTCACCCGGCTGGGCTGGATTTCCGTTGGTCTGCCGGTATGGGCGCTGGTGCTGCTGGCGCTGCCATTGACTGCGGTCAGCGTATGTGGGGATTTGCTGGAATCCTGGTTCAAGCGCGCCTCCGGCATCAAGGACAGCAGCAAGCTGTTGCCGGGCCATGGCGGTGTTTATGATCGAATCGATAGTCTCATTGCCGTTCTGGCAGTCAGCAATGCGCTGCGCGTGCTGGGCGGGCTGTAAGCTCATCTCATGAAACCTCAAGGCATTGCAGTTCTTGGGGCAACCGGCAGCATCGGCGTCAATACGCTGGATGTGGTTGCCCGTCATCCTGACCGTTACCGGGTAGTGGCACTCAGCGGTCATCGTCAGGTGGATCGCCTGTTCGAGCAGGCGTGTCGTTTTCGTCCTCTTTATGTCGTGGTGGCCGATGCCGCTGCCGCCAATACCCTGCAGGGCCGTCTGCGTGAGCAGGGGCTGGCAACCGAGGTGCTGCACGGCGCGGTAGCGCTGGAGCGCGTGGCCGCCTTGCCCGAGGTGGATGTCGTCATGGCAGCAATTGTCGGGGCTGCCGGCTTGCCGTCTGCGATGGCTGCTGCACGCGCTGGCAAGAAAATACTGCTGGCCAACAAGGAATCGCTGGTGGTGGCGGGTCGCCTGTTCATGGAGGCGGTGCGCGAGCATGGTGCCACCCTGTTGCCGGTGGATAGCGAGCACAACGCCATTTTCCAGTCCTTGCCGCATGACTATGCCGGTAATCTCGACGCATCCGGCATCCGCAAGATCATTCTTACCGCTTCCGGCGGCCCCTTCCGTCAGCATAGCGCCGAGGCTTTGCTGCAGGTCACGCCGGATGATGCATGTCGCCATCCCAATTGGGTGATGGGGCGCAAGATTTCTGTTGATTCTGCCAGCCTGATGAACAAGGGTCTGGAAGTGATCGAGGCGCATTGGCTGTTTTCTGCGCCTCCCGAGCGCATCGACGTGGTGGTGCATCCGCAAAGTGTCATCCATTCCATGGTGCAATACCGCGATGGCTCGGTGATGGCGCAGCTGGGTTCTCCCGATATGCGTACGCCGATTGCTTGTGCACTGGCCTGGCCGGAACGTATCGAAGCCGGGGTAAATTCACTGGATTTCTTTAGTATGGGCTCGCTTACGTTCGAGCAGCCCGATCTGGTCCGTTTCCCCTGTCTTGGTCTCGCTTTCTCCTCGCTGCGCAGTGGTGGCGATGCCCCTGCGGTGCTCAATGCGGCCAATGAAGTGGCGGTGGCGGCCTTCCTGGAAGGGCGCTTGCGCTTTGTCGATATTGCCGGGGTGGTTGAAGCCACGCTGGCTGGTGTCAGCCTGTCGGCCAGTGTGTCGCTGGCTGATTTGCTGGACAAGGATGGTGAAGCGCGTCGCTTTGCCATGAACAAGGTGGGTTCATGCTGACATTCCTGGCATTCCTGGTGGCCATTGGTGTGCTGGTCACGTTTCACGAGCTGGGTCATTACTGGGTGGCTCGCCTGTGCGGAGTAAAGGTGCTGCGCTTTTCGGTAGGTTTTGGTGCGCCGCTATATACCTTCCGTCGTGGTGATACCGAGTGGGCCATCAGCCCGATTCCGTTGGGCGGCTATGTGCGCATGCTGGATGAGCGCGAGATGGAAGTGGCACCCGAAGAGCGCCATCTGGCTTTCAATACCCAGTCGGTATACAAGCGCATGGCCATTGTGGCGGCCGGTCCGCTGGCCAATCTGGTACTGGCTGTGCTGTTTTACTGGGTTGTGATCGCTGGTGGTGTCACACAGTTGCTGCCGCAAATCGGCACGGTGATTACCCCCAGTCTGGCCGCTACTGCCGGCTTCCAGCCGGGCGACCGCGTGCTGTCGGTCAATGGACAGAAAGTGGATGACTGGCAAGGCCTGCGACTGGCGCTGGTGGATGCGGTAGGCAGTGGCGATGTGCCGCTGCGGCTGCAAGTCAAAACCGTGCAGTCGGCCACGGTGCTGCGTAGCATCGATCCGGCCCAGGCGGATGAGGACAGTCTCAAGGCGTTGGAACAGGGCAATCCCGGCTTCATGCCCATGCGCTATCTGCCGGCCATTGGCGGTGTCGAGGAGGGCGGCGTAGCAGCCCACGCCGGCCTTAAGGCAGGTGATAAGCTGATTTCTGTCGATGGTAAGCCGTTGGCCAGCTGGGATGCCTGGGTGAGGCTGATTCACGAAAGTCCGGGCAAGGAGTTGCTGATCCGTATCGAGCGTGATGGCAAGGCGCTGGATGTAAAGCTGCGTCCGGCTACGGTGGCGGATGGTGATGTGATGATAGGCCGCATTGGCGCAGCCCCGCTGCCGGATGCCGCCTGGATGAAGCAATTGGCCTTTGTGCACCGGCCTGCCGTGGCCGAGGCGGGTGTCGAAGCCCTGCGCAAGATGAGCGATACCGCCTGGATGAGCTTGAAGTTCCTGGGCCGCATGGTGATTGGTCAGGCGTCGCTGGACAATTTGTCCGGACCGCTGACTATTGCCAGCATCGCCGGTCAGACCGCGCGTGAGGGCTGGAGTCCCTACCTGGAATTCCTGGCGCTGATCAGCGTCAGCATCGGGGTGCTTAATCTGTTGCCAATACCTGTGCTGGATGGTGGGCACTTAATGTATTATGTCGCGGAGCTGGTTAAAGGCCGCCCGCTAAGCGAGCGCGCGCAACTGTTTGGACAGAAGATCGGATTCATCCTGCTGGCGTCACTGATGCTGTTTGCCGTGCTGAACGATATCAGCCGCCTTTTTGGGGGTTAAAACAAACCTATGAAATTGAAATTACTCGCGGCCGCTGTGCTGGGCATGACTACGGCAACAGCTGTTTGGGCTGCGGATCCGTTCGTGATCAAGGATATCCGCGTTGAAGGCCTGCAACGTACCGAAGCCGGTACGGTCTTCAACTACCTGCCGGTCAAGGTGGGTGACACTTTCAGCGATGAAAAGGCACGTGAATCCATCAAAAGCCTGTTCGCAACCGGTTTTTTTGATGATGTGCGCGTAGAGTCGCGTGATGGTGTGGTGATTGTTGCCGTGGCCGAGCGCCCGGTCATTACCCAGCTGAACATCAACGGTGCCAAGGAGTTCAGCAAGGACCAGTTGAAGAAGGCGCTCAAGGATAACGGTTTTGCCGAGTCCCGCATTTTTGATCAGGCCCTGCTGGACGGTGCGGTACAGGAGCTGAAGCGCCAGTACTACAGCCGTGGCAAGTATGCGGTGGAGATCACCCCGCAGGTGACCAAGCTGGAGCGTAACCGTGTTGCGGTGACGCTGGACATCACCGAAGGCATCACCGCCCAGATCAAGGACATTCATATTGTCGGCAACAAGGCATTCAGCCAGGACAAGCTGCTGGATGAAATGTCGCTGACGTCGGGTGACTGGCTGTCCTGGCTGACCAAGGACAATCAGTATTCCAAGCAGAAGCTGACTGGCGATCTGGAAAAGCTGAAGGCTTTCTACCAGAACCAGGGCTATCTGGAATTCAATATCGAATCCACCCAGGTTTCCATCAGCGCCGACAAGGAACACATGTTCCTGACGCTCAACATCAATGAAGGCAGCAAGTTTACTGTTGCCGACATCAAGTTGGCCGGTGACCTGAAGGTGCCGGAGGCGGATCTGCGCAAGCTGATTACCGTGAAGTCCGGTGAGGTGTTCAACAACGAGAAGGTCACTGATAGCGTGAAGGCGCTGAGTGATCGTCTGGGCAATGACGGCTATGCCTTTGCCAACGTCAATGCGCTGCCGGATATCAATCGCGACAAGCAGCAGGTTGGTTTCACCTTCTTCGTTGACCCGGGTCGCAAAACCTATGTGCGCCGCGTCAACATCGCCGGCAACAGCAAAACCCGTGACGAAGTGGTGCGCCGCGAGCTGCGCCAGCTGGAAGGCTCGGTTTACAACGCTGCCAATGTGAAGCGCAGCAAGGATCGTGTCGAGTTGCTGGGCTACTTTGAAGATGTCAACGTGGAAACCCCGGCGGTGGCGGATGCGCCAGACCAGGTGGACATGAACATCACCCTGAAAGAGCGTGCTACCGGCAGCATTTCCGCGGGTGTGGGCTTTGTACAGGGCGAGGGCATTCAGCTGTCGGCCAGTATTTCCCAGAGCAATATCTTTGGCTCAGGCAAATACATGTCCTTCGGTATTTCCAATGGCTCGGTCAACAAGTCGGCGACCTTGTCGTTTACCGACCCTTACTTTACCGCCGACGGTGTAAGTCTGGGTTACGACCTGTACCATCGCGTGTACAAGCCGTATAACAGCTCGTCGTCCAGCACCACGCACTACAAGACATCGACAGATGGTGTTGCCATGCGCTTTGGTGTGCCGGTTACCGAAACCGACCGCATCAACTTCAGCCTGGGTCTGGAACAAACCAAGGTGGGCACCTGGAGCGATAGTCCGACCCGCTATCTGGACTTCGTCAACAAGTACGGCAGCAACAACCTGTCGCTGATCGGTACCGCCGGTTGGGGACGAGATACCCGTGACAGCTCGCTGTGGCCGACTCGTGGCGCCAATATCAAGGTACAGGCCGATGCGGCCCTGCCGGGTGGTGATCTCGAATGGTATCGCCTGACCCACTCGCAGCAATGGTTCTTCCCGCTGACCAAAACCTTCACCCTGATGTTGAACGGTGAAGTAGGCTATGCCAACGGTTATGGCAAAACCAATACCTTGCCGTTCTTCCAGAACTTCTATCTGGGTGGTCTGGGCTCGGTGCGTGGCTACGACACCAACAGTCTGGGTCCCAAGGACGCCAGCACGGGTGACTATCTGGGTGGTACCCGCAAGGCAGTCGCCAATGCGGAAGTGCTGTTCCCCTTCCCGGGCATGAAAGACAACAAGTCGGTGCGTGCCAGCGTATTCTTTGATGCCGGTTCGGTATGGGATAGCACCATCAGCGGCAGTACGCCTAGCAGCGAGTTGCGCTATTCCACCGGTGCAGCCGTCACCTGGCTGTCCCCGCTGGGGCCGATGAAGTTCAGTCTGGCCAAGGCACTGCGCAAGAAGGAAGGCGACAAGTATCAGAGCTTCCAGTTCCAGCTGGGTACCGTCTTCTAAACCTAAAGAGGCCTGAACATGAAATCTTCTTTCAAATGGCTGATTGCCGGGCTGGCGCTGGTCAGCCTGCAGGCCTCGGCTGCTGATTTCAAGCTGGGTTTTGTCAATATCGAGCGGGTATATCGTGAAGCGGCACCGGCCATCGCCATCCAGAAAAAACTGGACAAGGAGTTTGCCGACCGCCGCGCCGAGCTGAAAAAGATGGAAAAGCGTGCCAAGGAGCTGGAGGGCCTGATGGCCAAGAGCACGCTGTCCATCGATGACCGCAAGCGCTACGAACGCGAATATGCTGGCTTGGATCGCGACTATCAGGCCAAGGGCCGTGAATTGTCGGAAGACTTCAACCAGCGCCGCAACGAGGAGTTTGCTTCGGTACAGGAGCGGGCCAACCGCGTGCTGCGGCAGATTGCCGATCGCGAACAATATGACCTGATCCTGCAGGATGTGGTTTACGTCAATCCCAAGTACGACCTGACCGGCAAAGTCCTGAAGGAACTTGAGAAGTAATCCTGCGCAACTGTTACGGGAGAAGCCGACCCGTGGTCGGCTTTAATTTTTGATGGCGTATACGCTTTCTCATATCGTGGCCAGCCTGGGCGGCGTGCTCAAGGGCGCAGACCGCACGGTTGAACGCCTGGCACCGCTGGATGCAGCGGCCGCCAGCGATATCACTTTTCTGTCCAATCCCAAGTACCGCAAGCAGCTGGATGATTGCGCTGCCGGTGCGGTGATTGTTTCACCCAAACTGGAAGCCGAGCTTGATACCTCGCGCTCCTGGATCGTGGTGGATGACCCTTATCTGTATTTTGCCAAGGTGGCCACGCTGTTCCACCCGCCGGCACCGGCGCGCGGTGGCATTCATGCCTCGGCCGTGATTGGCGAGGGGGCGGTGATTGCCGCCAGCAGCGAAGTGCGCGAACACGTCAGCATTGGTGCCGCTGCCGTCATTGGCGAGCGCTGCATTCTGCATCCGGGCGTGGTGGTCGGTGCTGGTGCCGTGCTGGGCGATGATGTGGTGCTGTATCCCAATGTCACGGTTTATCACGGCTGCGTGCTGGGTAACCGCGTTGCCGTGCATTCAGGCAGCGTGATTGGTGCTGATGGCTTTGGCCTGGCCTGGGCCAAGGATCAGTGGTTCAAGATTCCGCAAACCGGACGCGCCATTCTGGAAGATGACGTCGAAGTGGGTGCCAATACCACCATCGACCGTGGCGCACTGGCCGACACCATTATCCGCCGCGGTGCCAAGATCGATAACCTGGTGCAGATTGCACACAACGTGCAGATCGGCGCGCATACCGCCATTGCCGGTTGCGTCGGCATTGCCGGTAGCACCACCATCGGCGCGTATTGCACGGTGGGCGGGGCCGCCATGTTTGTCGGTCATATCGAAGTAGCGGACAAGACGCATATCGGCGGCGGCACCCTGGTGTCCAAATCCATTCGCCAGCCGGATACCTATGCCTCGTCCTACCCGCTGCAAACCATGAAGGAATGGCTGGGTAACGCCGTTCACGTAAGACATCTGGACGATCTCGCCAAACGGATAAAACAACTCGAACGCGAGATCGGCACTCTGAAAGAAAACAAGGACAACAGTAATGACTGAGCACGCCGTAAGCATCGATGTACGTGAAATCATGAAGTGCCTGCCGCACCGCTATCCCTTCCTGCTGGTGGATCGCGTAACGGAAATGGTGCCGGATACCCGCATCAAGGCGCTGAAAAACGTCACCATCAACGAGCCTTTTTTCTGCGGCCACTTCGAGCAGTACCCGGTGATGCCGGGTGTGCTGATTATCGAAGCACTGGCGCAGGCAGCCGGTATTCTGGCCATCAAGAGTCAGGGGGAGCGCGGTGAAAACGAGCTGTACTTCTTTGTCGGCATCGACAAGGCCCGCTTCAAGCGCCAGGTGGTGCCGGGCGACCAGCTGATCTTCGAAGTGGAGCAGATCACTGTCAAGCGTGGTATCGGCAAGTACACTGCCCGCGCGCTGGTGGATGGTCAGGTGGCTTGCGAAGCCGAAATCATGTGTGCCAAGCGCGAGGTCTGATCATGGCCATTCATCCGACGGCGATTGTCGACCCCAAGGCCCGGATTGCCGATGACGTTGAAATCGGTGCTTACTCCATCATCGGGCCGGATGTCAGCATAGACAGTGGTACCTGGGTGGGTCCGCACGTGGTGATCGAAGGGCATACCAGCATCGGCAAGAACAACCGCATTTTCCAGTTCAGTTCGCTGGGTGCGGTGCCGCAGGACAAGAAGTACGCCGGTGAACCCACCCGGCTGGAAATCGGCGACAACAACACCATTCGCGAATTCTGTACCTTCAATATCGGCACGGCGCAGGATGTGGGCGTGACCCGGCTGGGCAATAACAACTGGATCATGGCCTATGTGCATCTGGGTCATGACTGCCAGATCGGCAACAACACCATCTTTGCCAACAACGCCACACTGGGCGGCCATGTGCATATCGGTGACTGGGTGATTCTGGGTGGTTTCACCAGCGTGCACCAGTTTGCCATCATCGGCGATCACGCCATGACCGCCTTTGCCAGTGCCGTGGCGCAGGATGTGCCACCGTATGTGATGGCACACGGCAACCGTGCAGTGCCTGCCGGCATCAATGCCGAGGGTCTGAAGCGTCGTGGCTTTACCCCGGAGCAAATCCGCCGCGTGCGTAATGCCTACAAGGCGCTGTACCGCCAGGGCCTGCAGTACGATGCCGCCAAAGAGGCAATTCTGGCCGAGGCGCAGCAAGGCCATGCCGAGCTGGAACCGTTTACCCGCTTCTTTGCCCAGTCCGAGCGAGGCATCATCCGCTGATCATGTCTGAACCCTTGTTCAAGCGCCAAGGCGCGCTCAAGGTGGCCATGGTGGCCGGAGAAGCCTCCGGTGACCTCTTGGCCGCTCACCTGATGGAAGCCCTGCAGGCACGCCATGCCGATATCGAATTTGCCGGTATCGGCGGCCCGCGTATGGAAGCACGTGGTTTTTCTTCCATGGTGCCGCAGGAAAAACTGGCCGTGCGTGGCTATGCCGAGGTGTTGCGCTGTCTGCCAGAGCTGCTGCGCATCCGCCGGACGCTGCGCGAGCGGCTGAAGGCAGAAAAACCCGATGTTTTCATTGGTGTGGATGCGCCGGATTTCAATCTGGCGCTGGAAGCCGCGCTGAAAAAATGCGGCATCGCCACCGTGCACTATGTCAGCCCTTCGGTGTGGGCCTGGCGGCTGGAGCGTATCTACAAGATAGGCCGTGCCGTCAACCGTGTGCTGTGCCTGTTTCCGATGGAGCCGGCCCTGTATCAGCAGGCCAAGGTCAAGGCCGACTTTGTCGGCCATCCGCTGGCCAATGAAATCCCCATGGTGCCTGACCAGTTTGCCATGCGTGAGCAACTGGGCCTGCCGCGCCAGGGACCGATCTTCACCCTGATGCCCGGCAGTCGCAAGAGCGAGCTGGAGTTCATGGCCCCGCTGTATATCGAGGCCGCCCGCATCCTGTTGCGCGACTACCCGGACGCCACCTTCCTGGTGCCGCTGGCCACGCGTGCCACCATGGATCTGTTCGACCGCATGCTAACCCGGCACAAGGCTTGGGACTTGCCGCTGCGCAAGCTGTTCGGTCATGCGCAGATGGCGATGATTGCCAGCGACGTGGTGCTGGTGACCAGCGGCACCGCCACGCTGGAAGTAGCACTCACCAAGCGGCCGATGGTGATCAGCTACAAGCTGTCCTGGCTGACTTATCAATTGGTGAAGCGCAAGATCAAGCTGCCTTACGTGGGGCTGCCCAATATCCTGTGTGGTCGCTTTGTGGTGCCGGAGCTGCTGCAAAAGGATGCCACGGCGGAGAAGCTGGCCGCCGAGGTCAAGCGCTTGTACGAAGACAAGGACGCTCGTGTTGAAATGATGCAGGCGTTCACTGAGCTGCATCAGTCCTTGCTGGCCGATACGGCAGAGCTGGCCGCCACGGCGGTGTTGCAGGAGGCGGGATGTCAGCTGCAGCCGGCATGAGCGACATCCTGATTGCCGGTGTGGATGAAGCCGGGCGCGGACCGTTGGCGGGCGCGGTGTTTGCCGCCGCGGTGATACTCGACCCGGCGCGGCCGATTGCCGGTTTGGCCGATTCCAAGGTATTGAGCGAAGCGCGCCGCAATGCACTGGCGCTGCTGATCAAGCGCGATGCCATGGCCTGGTGCATTGCCAGTGCCAGTGTCGAGGAAATCGACAAGCTCAACATCCTGCAAGCCACCATGCTGGCGATGAGCCGGGCGGTGGCCGGCCTGGCCGTGCAGCCGGGCAGGGTGCTGATTGACGGTAATCGCGTGCCCAAGCAAATCAACCTGCCGGCTGAGGCCATCGTCAAGGGTGATGCCAAGGTGCAGGCCATTTCGGCAGCCTCCATCCTGGCCAAGACGGCCAGGGATGCCGAACTGATTGCGCTGGATGCCCTGCATCCGCAGTACGGCTTTGCCCGCCACAAGGGCTATCCCACTGCCGAGCATCTGGCCGCACTGGAGCAGCATGGCGCTTTGGCCGAGCACCGCAAATCCTTCGGGCCGGTCAAGGCCTGGATTGCCCGCCAGCAAGGACAGCTGTTTTAGACGGCCCGGCATGTCTGATACTGCCAAATCCTGCTTTCCCCCGGTTGTAGATGTACACACCCGTCTGCTGATTCTGGGCTCCCTGCCCGGAGATGCTTCCTTGCAGGCGGCGCAGTATTACGCCCATCCGCGCAATCAGTTCTGGCGTTTACTGGGCGCAGTGACCGGGCAGGATCTGGCCACCTTGCCCTATGCTCAGCGTCTTTCTGCCATGCAGTTACATGGTGTGGGTCTGTGGGATGTAGTGGCGGAAGCCCGTCGCAAGGGCAGCCTGGATACCGATATCCGTGCAGCCAGCGCCAATGACCTGACCGCCTTGTGTAGCACCTTGCCCGGCCTGCGTGGAATTGCCTTCAATGGCGCAACGGCAGCTGGTATTGGCCGCCGTCAGTTGGCTGGCCTTGCCGGCCAGCTGCAGTTGATCGATCTGCCATCCTCCAGTCCCGCCCATACCATGGCCTATGCCAGCAAGCTGACGCAGTGGCTGAAACTGGCTGATCTGTTGCGCTGATGGTGTCACTTTGTGGGGTTTTTGCTGTCTTGTTTCGGGTGTTATTCGCTTAAATGCATATACAAATAAGAATGGTTTTGGGTAGGGATTTTTTATTATCCATACTGCTGGTTATTGTTTGCATTGTCCTGGTTTGTAATTTATTTCAATAAATACAGTAAGTTATGTTTGGTGTTTTTTTGGAAGAGCTAACTATTTTTCAGCAACGGTGTAGCCATGTAATCAGTGCAGCGTGCTGCACCTGCACATGAAAACTTATTGTATATACAATAAGGCTTGATTAGCATCGTGACAGATGAGTCACCGGTACAGGTGGCCTTCCTGCTGCCGATATGGTGGGTAGCGGCCAGTCTAGGCCGCCGCCATGTCGGTTTGCTCTGCCAAGGAGAACTGTCATGAAGCTGTATTCCTCCCCCCGGGCGCATCGTCGCCCTTGCTGCTGGCCACCGTCTATCGGTCCGGCGTCTGCCTGCCTGTTCCGCCCCGTTCATCTGCTTAGCAGGGGGTAGCCATGTTCCTGTCCGGATTTGGCCCGCTCATTCTGGCGGGCAGTTGGGTGACCTTGAAGCTGTCACTACTTTCCCTGCTGTTGTCCATGCTGATCGGTCTGGCCGGTGCCAGCTCCAGGCTGTCCAAAGCCAGATTGCTGCGCGGCTGGGCCACGGCCTATACCACGCTGATCCGCAGCGTGCCTGATCTGGTGCTGATGCTGCTGCTGTTCTACAGCTTGCAACTGGGCCTGAACCAGTGCACCGAGGCGCTGGGCATGGCGCAGATCGATATCGATCCCTTTCTGGCCGGCGTGGTGACCCTGGCTTTCATTTATGGTGCCTACTTTACCGAAACCTTCCGTGGAGCCTTTCTGTCGGTGCCAGCCGGGCAGATCGAAGCCGCCATCGCCTATGGCATGACGCCGTGGCAGAGCTTTCGCCGCGTGCTGTTTCCGCAAATGATGCGCTTTGCCTTGCCCGGCATCGCCAATAACTGGCAGGTGCTGGTCAAGGCCACCGCGCTGGTATCCATCATCGGGCTGGCTGATATCGTCAAGGCCACCCAGGACGCGGGCAAGGCCACCATGCAGATGTTCCTGTTTGCCGTGGTGGGCGCGCTGATGTATCTGCTGATCACCACGGTTTCCAATCTGGTGCTGCTCTGGCTGGAAAGCCATTACTCGGCCGGCGTACGAAAGGCGGTTCTATGATCGATATCATTCACGACTACTGGCAGGCCTGGCTGTGGAATGACGGCTACCATCTGTCTGGCGTGGCGATGACCTTGTGGCTGCTGATCGCCTCGGTGCTGTGTGGTTTTTGCCTGTCGGTGCCGCTGGCAGTGGCACGGGTATCGTCACGCCGCTGGATCAGCCGGCCGGTGTGGTTCTATACCTATGTATTCCGCGGCACACCGCTGTATATCCAGCTGCTGATCTTTTATTCCGGCATCTACAGCTTGCACGTGGTGCGTTCGGTGGAGTTGCTGGAGCACTTCTTCCGTGAGGGCATCAACTGCACCATCCTGGCTTTTGCGCTGAATACCTGTGCCTACACCACCGAAATCTTTGCCGGTGCCATTCGTGCCATTCCCTATGGCGAGATCGAGGCGGCGAGCGCACTGGGCATGTCGCCCTGGGTCAAATACACCCGCATCATCATCCCCGCCATGTTGCGCCGGGCGCTGCCTTACTACAGCAATGAAGTCATCCTGATGCTGCATGCCACCACCGTGGCCTTTACCGCCACCGTGCCGGACATCCTCAAGGTGGCGCGCGATGTCAATGCGGCTACCTACGCATCGTTCGAAGCCTTTGGCATCGCCGCCGTGCTGTATGCCTGCATTGCTTTTGGACTGGTATGGCTGTTCCGTCAGTGTGAAAACCGCTGGTTAGCCTTTTTGCGCCCGATGGGCCACTGATTTCCGGAGTCTGGAGAGTTGTCATGTACAAACTGACTGTGAATGATCTGCATAAAAAATATGGCCAGCATGAAGTGCTGAAGGGGGTGTCGCTCAAGGCCAAGGCCGGCGATGTGATCAGCATCATCGGCTCGTCCGGTTCGGGCAAGAGCACCTTTCTGCGCTGCATCAATTTTCTGGAACAGCCCTGCGCCGGGGAAATCAGCCTGAACGGCGAAGTGCTGCAGACCGAGCTGGACAAAAAAGGTAGCCAGCGTCCGCGTGATCCGAAACAATTGCAGAAAATGCGCACCGAGCTGTCCATGGTGTTCCAGCATTTCAATCTGTGGTCGCACATGACGGTGCTGGAAAACATTATCGAAGCGCCCATGCATGTGCTGGGGCTGTCCCGCGACGAAGCCTTGCAGCGCGCACGTAAATACCTGACCAAGGTAGGGCTGACTGAACAGCAGGAAAACAAATATCCCTCGCACCTGTCCGGCGGCCAGCAGCAACGGGTAGCCATTGCCCGGGCGCTGGCGATGGAGCCGGAAGTGATGCTGTTTGATGAGCCGACTTCGGCGCTGGACCCGGAACTGGTCGGCGAGGTATTGCGCGTGATGCAGGCACTGGCCGAGGAGGGCCGCACCATGGTGGTGGTGACCCATGAAATGGGCTTTGCCCGCAATGTGTCCAACCATGTCATCTTTCTGCATCAGGGCCGGATCGAGGAAGAAGGGCACCCGGCTACGGTGCTCAGTCAGCCCAAAAGCGAGCGTCTGCAGCAGTTTTTGTCTGGCAGCCTGAAGTAACACTGCCCGCATCCCAATCATCAGGAGTCATTCATGCGTACGGAAATCCACCCGCTACTGTCGCCCAGCCTGGGCACCCAGCGCAGCATTACCAGTTTTCATTTTGGCCCGGCGGCAGGCAGCGGCGGGTGGCCGCGCAAGGTGTATATCCAGGCCAGCCTGCATGCGGGGGAGATTCCCGGCATGCTGGTGGCCCACCTGCTGCGTCAGCAGTTGGCCGATCTGGAAGCGCGCGGCCTGCTGCAGGCGGAAATCGTGCTGGTGCCGGTGGCTAATCCCATTGGTCTTGCCCAGCAGCTGCACTATCAGCCGCAGGGCCGTTTTGATCTGGAAACCGGTGAAAACTTTAACCGGCTCTACAGCGAGCCCTCGGCACAGATCATCCCGCAGCTGGAACAGCAACTGACGCCGGATATCGATGCCAACCGCAGCATCATCCGGCAGGCCTTGCGCACTGCCATTGCCGGTCAGGCCGTCAACAGCGAGCTGCAAAGCCTGCGCCAGACCCTGCATCTGCTGGCGCTGGATGCGGACCTGGTGCTGGATCTGCACTGTGATTTTGCCGGGCCGGTCCATATTTACGCGCATAGCGAACACTGGCCGCTGGTGGAGCCGCTGGCGGCACATCTGCAATGTGGCGCCTCGCTGCTGGCAGATGAATATGGCGTGATGCCTTTTGATGAGGCCATCTTCCTGCCCTGGGCCAAAATCCGTGCTGCCTTGCCGCAATTCCCGGTGCCATTCGATAGTGTGGCGGTGACCGTGGAGCTGCGTGGTGAGGGCGATGTCAATTACACGTTGGCCGGACAGGATAGCCAGGCCATCCTGCATTATCTGACTGCGTGTGGCGTGATTTGCGCGCCGCCGGTGGCAGTGCCGGCGCTGCCGCACCCGGCCACGCCGCTGCACGGCTCGGAAACGCTGATTGCACCGCATGCCGGCGTTATCGTGATGCTGGCCGAACTGGGCAGCGTGGTTCATGCCGGAGATGCCATTGCCGATGTGATTGATCCGATTGCTGCTACGGCTACCACCTTGCGTGCCGGAACAGATGGCGTGTTCTATGTGTTTGCCCGCCATCCCTATGTTACGCGTGGCAGTACCGTCGCCAAGATTGCCGGTGCGGCACCCTTGGGCAAGAAAAACCTGCTGGGTGCCTGATTAGACTTCCAGCGGGAAGATGGCAAGAGCAGGAGCCTGATCTGTCGCCTTTTCCGTCCCAAGGCATGGCAGAGCCGGGTTGGCATTCCTGAAAACTTGAAGTTTCATGCCGCTTGCACTGATATTGATAGTGTTGAGCATCCCGCAGGAGAGGAGGGAAAGCATGAGTCGGTATTGCATCTGGTTTGTCACGCCTGACGACACTGTCATGCGTCGTGCCGAGGTTGCCATCAATGGCAGTATTCATTGTCATCAGGTGCTGGAGGAAATAGAAGCCCAGCTGGCGATGGATTGCGGCCTGAGTCAGGTGATGATTGTGGACTGGAAACGATTCGAACAGGTTGAAGGTCAGCCCGTGCCATTGGCCCGGGCAGTTGCCTGAGCTGCCAGGCAGAAACGTCAGGCAATACGCTTGGCAGGACTAGTTCGTCAGATGGAAGAACGGGGTTGGCCTGCATGTTATGATGCCGGCCAACCCCTTTTTATTGGATGTTGTCATCATGTATGTCCTGGGCGTTGCTGGCTATTCCGGCAGTGGCAAGACCACCTTGCTGGAAAAGGTCATTCCCTTGTTGTGTGCGGCCGGTGTCGATGTTGCCGTGATCAAGCATACCCATCACGATGTCGATTGGGATCAGCCTGGCAAGGACAGCTGGCGACACCGCGAGGCTGGAGCGCGTCAGGTACTGCTGGCCGGTGCACGCCGCCGCCTGCTGGTGGAAACCATGCCGCAAGGCAACGATGCCCCGCTGGCAACCCATGTGGCGGCCTTGCGGCCCTGCGATCTGGTGCTGGCCGAAGGCTTCAAGCACGAATCCCATCCCCGGCTGGAGGTCTATGATCCGGCATTGGGACATGCGCCGTTGTGCCTGCATGACCCCGCCGTGCTGGCGCTGATCAGTGATGCCGATGTCCCTGTCGATTTACCCCGCTTCCGGCGTGATGATGCCGACGGCGTGGCCCGTTTCATTCTTGCCCTTCTGGAAACCCAACACGATGCTCACCGTTGATCAAGCACGCGACTGGCTATTGCAGCGCGCCCAGGTTGTCCGCACCACTGAAAGCCTTCCCCTGCTGCAAGCGCTGGGCCGTATCCTGGCCGAGCCGGTGCTGGCTACCGTCGATGTGCCGCCGCAGGACAATAGCGCCATGGACGGCTATGCGCTGAGCAGTGCCGATGGCAGCGGCCCGCTGCCGGTATCGCAGCGCATTCCGGCGGGCTGCCAGCCGCAGCCTTTGCCAGCTGGCACGGTGGCGCGCATCTTTACCGGTGCGCCCATTCCTGCCGGTGCTGATGCGGTAGTGATGCAGGAGCAGGCCGAGGTACAGGACGATGGCCAGGTGACTTTTACCCAGCCGGTGAAGCCGGGGCAAAACATCCGCCGGGCTGGCGAGGATATCTGCCAGGGTGCTACCGTGCTGGCTGCCGGGAAAATGCTGGCTACGGCTGATCTGGGTTTGGCTGCTTCTATCGGTGTGCCGGCGCTGACGGTTTACCGGCCCTTGCGCGTGGCCGTGTTCTTTACCGGTGACGAACTGACCGAGCCTGGCCAGCCGCTGGTACCGGGCCATATCTACAATTCCAACCGTTACTGGCTGGTGCCGGAGCTGATGCGTCTGGGGTGTGAAGTGACTGATCTGGGCATCGTGCCGGATTCGCTCAGCCGTACCCGTGAAATCCTGCAGGATGCGGCGGCGCTGGCCGATGTGATCATGACTTGCGGCGGCGTATCGGTGGGCGAGGAAGACCACGTCAAGGCGGCGGTGGAGGCCGAAGGCAGCCTGGATCTGTGGAAAATTGCCATCAAGCCGGGTAAGCCGCTGGCCAGCGGCAAGGTGGGCCAGGCTGGCTTCATCGGTTTGCCGGGCAACCCGGTTTCCGGCTTTGTCACCTATCAGGTATTGGTCAAGCCCTATCTGCAGCGCTGTGCCGGCTTGCTGACCGAGACCGACACCGCTCCGGCACGATACCCGGCGGGCTTTGCCTGGGAGCGTCCGGACGCGCGCCGGGAAGAGTTTCTACGGGTGAAACTGGTGCAGCAGGATGGCCAGTGGCAGTTGCAACGCTATCCCAATCAGGGCTCCGGTGTGCTTACCTCCTGCGCCTGGGCGGATGGTCTGGTGCGCCTGGCTCCGGGGCAGCAGGTGGTGCCGGGTGACATGCTGGCCTTGTTGTCCATCGCGGTGTAAACATGCCGCTACTGCGTTTTGTCGATGGTAATGAGCAACTGCTGGCCGAGGTGGAAGCCAGTGCCGGCGACTTGCTGCTGGATGTGGCCAGACTGGCTGATGTTCCTCTGCATTGGCGTTGTGGGCAGGGGACATGCGGCACCTGCAAGGTGCGCATCCGTCATGCCGGTCCTGAGCAAGTGGTGATGCCAGCTCGCAAAGAGCGCAATGTGCTGTTGCGGGCCGGTCTGATTGACGCAGGCCTGGCGGGAGCAGAACGCTGGCCGGATATTTCCACCGGCTGGCGGCTGGCCTGCCATGTGCCGGTGGGCGAATACGACTGGCTGGTGGTGTGCCCGCAGGACTGAGCGGCCATCGACCAACGGCTGCAATGCAAAAGCCACAACCGAAGTTGTGGCTTTTTGCTTGTGCGCCGGAGCCCCAGCTCAGCTGGATGCCGGGCTGACTACATTGCGCCCGGAGCGCTTGGCAATGTATAGCGCGCCGTCGGCTTCTTCATAAATACGCTGGGCGGTATCGTCCGGCTGCGGAATGCGGGCGGCCACGCCTATGCTACAGGTTACCTTGAGCAGGGGGCTGCCATCGTGCGGCAGGTCCAGATCTTCCAGCCGCTGGCGGAATACCTCGGCGGCATCCACGGCATCCTGCATGCTGGTGCCTGGCATCAGTACGCCAAACTCCTCACCCCCCAGTCTGGCCGGTAATACTCCTTTGCGGCTGAAGGACTCGCGCAGCACATGGGCAACCCGCTTGAGAATGACATCGCCGGCATAGTGACCGTACTGGTCGTTGTAAAGCTTGAAGTGATCAATATCCAGCAGCACGAAAGCCAGCGGCTGCCGGGTATTGCGCTGGCGTTCGATGGCCGGAATGAAAACCTCGTCAAAATGCCGGCGATTGGCTAATTGGGTAAGCCCATCCGTGGTGGCCAGCGTTTGCAGACTGGCCTGGCGTGAGATGAAGCGGGCGAAACCGCATAGCAGCACCAGCAGCATGCTGCTGATGGGGGCAAACCAGAGATGCCCCAGTTCAAGCAGCAACAGGCTGCCCATCCCGACAAGCAAGGCCGCTGCTGTATAGATTAGCAGTGCATTGCGTTGCTGGCCGCGCGGGGCAAGGCTGTAGTCCAGCAGCACGATCAGCAGCAGGGTGAGCAAGGCCTGGGCTGGCAGGCTGAGCGGATGGATCAGCGTGCCATCTTGCAGGCCGCGCAGCAGGTAGGCATTGATGACAACACCGGGCATGCCTGCTGCATTGTCTGATACCGGCGTGCCGTGCATGTCGCCAAGACCGGCGGCAGTCACGCCAATCAGCACGATGCGGTTGCGGAAGTAATCCTTGCTGACGCCGGATAAGGCGTCGATGTAGGACAGGCGCTCGAAGGGCAGGTTGCCGCCAGCAAATGGCACCATGACTTCGTCGGCGCGAACCCAGGGTTCATCGCGACCATGAAAGGCATGTGCTGCTGGCGCGGCCGGTTTGCCCTGTGCTACATCCAGAACCGCGCGCGCAAAGCCCGGGTGGTCCGGGCTGCCCAGTCCTGCCCGCAGATAGGTGCGGCGGACCACGCCATCGGTATCGCGTTCGAAATCGGTATGGCCCAGCCGGTTGGATGCCGCCTCGAACAGCGGCAGCGGCCGGGTTTCCGTCAGCCCCTTGGCGTTGCTTTCCGGAAACACCGGGCTGACGACTTTGCCGTTGCGCTGCATGGCGGCAGCCAGTGCCTGATCTGGCTTGCTGCTGGCCAGCGTGCTCTCGGCCAGGGCAATATCCAGGCCGACAGCGCGGGCGGATTGCAGCTGATCCAGCAACCGGGCATGTAGTTCACGTGGCCAAGGCCAACTGCCCATTTCCGCCAGGCTGCGATTGTCCACCTCGATGAGGATGGGGTCGTCCGCTGATTTGTCCAGCGTATGCCAGCTCAGTGCTGCATCGTAAAGCCAGTTATCCAGCCGTTGCAGGGGCGCAGCCAGTACCAGCAGTGCGCCGATAAAGCCGGCAAGCAAGGGCAGCAGTTGCCGTAGCCTGGATTTGCCCGATGCGGATCTGGATGTGTCTGCAGGCATGGACTTACCGGAGATGGATTTCTTCGACGGTTTCCACCGCCTGGTAGCCATGGTCACCGCTGACTTCCAGCCGGGCAAAATACTTGCCGTGTGGCAGCTGTGCCAGCGGCCATGCCGGCTGGGATCTGCTGTTGCGGTAACGGACAGTTTTCATGTCGGCCTGATCGGATAAGGTCAGCGTATAACTGGCGGCGTTGACCGGATAGCGTCGTGCCAGCAGCGATGGCACCGAGTGCCTGAGTGTGGCGAACAGTCCGCGCATGTTGACGGCCTGAGTCTCGCTGTAGGGGCCGGCTTGGCCGCTGGCATCCAGGCGTGCCACGCGCCAGTACCACTGGCCCTTGTCCGGTAGCTCGATGGTGCTGTCGGTTTCGGTTAGCGTGCGTTGCTGGATGATGCTGGCAAAGTCGGTGCTGCGCGCCAGCTGCCATTGCACTGGCCGGGCCGGACTGGCGTCCAGGATCAGGGAGAAAGTGTTGCCGCGGATTTCTTGCACGCCATCACTGGCCTGCAGCAGCGGCGGCTGCGGGAAGGCTTTCAGCGTGAAGGTGCGGCTGCTGTCATAGCCTTCCAGTCCATGGGCATTGCGGGCGCGTGCTGATAGCTGGTAATTGCCGTTTTCCGGTAGCGCGGCATATAGCTGCGGGCCTGTTACCGTGCGCTCTACGAGCTGTTGTCCTTGCGCGCCCGGGCCGCGCAGCTTTACCCGATAGGCAACGGCCAGCTGGTCAGCCTGCCATTGCAGCAGCGGCGGATTAAAGCTGCTGGTTGAGGGCAGGGTGCTCAGGTCGGGAGCGGCAGGCAATGCCTCTGGCGGGGTGGGTCTGGCACTGGTGGAGGTCAGGCTGCCAAAGCCGGCTGGTACATCAACCTGCCCCTGCTTGTTGCCATTGACCTTGACCTTGCCGCGCAATACCTCGGTGGCGGTGCTGTCCATGGTTTCCGCACTCACGCGGAATTCGGTGCCACGCACGGTGGTGACCGCTGACGGGGTGCGAATCTGGTAACGCCCCGGCATCAGGATGTTGGGAATCACCGAACTGCCGGCGTTGCCCTTGTCCAGCCTGATTTCGGTTCTGGCCGAGCCGGTGCTGGGGTAGTAGATCTCGTTTTGCAGCTGTGCGTTGGTGTTGGCATTCAGTAGCAGGGTGGAGCCGTCGGCGAAGCGCAGCCTGAGCATGGCATCGTTGCCGGTCTGGAATTGCACACCCTTGGGGTAGCGCATGTCTTTGCTGATGGGCAGTGATTTGCCACTGGCATCATGCGCGCTGATTTCACCGGAGAATTCCTCGATCTGGGCCGTGGAAGGTTGCTGCTTGACCCAGAGGTAGGGCACCTTGATGCGGCTGCCGTGGGACAGGCGGTAGGGGTCGGCAATATGGTTTAGCTTTTGCAGGCGCGGCACATAGGCCGGGGACGATAAATGCTGGTCGGCAAAGGTCCACAGCGAATCACCCGGCTTGACCAGATATTCCCAGCTGGCACTGTCGATGCCGGAAGCAGCATGGACATGGCTGCAAAATAAAATCACACCTGTAATTGGGATAATTCTCATAGACAGTCTTGCAAAAAAATGGGCGCAACTAACGCAGAGTATCTGCATGGTAAGCCCCTTGCATGAGAATGCAACAGTGCGTGGTTAGTCAGCCTGTATTGTTTTGTTCTTGTAATAAAAATCAGGCCAACCTGTAAGGGTTGGCCTGCCAATGTCTGCAAAGGACGGAGCAGATGAAGAAATGCCTGGTTGTCAGCTGGTGCGCATGCGCTCGCTGCGGCCGCGCAACCATTCCAGCGTCAACAGCAGCAGGATGGAGAAGCCGATCAGCAAGGTAGCCGCCGCCGCAATGGTGGGGCTCAGGTTTTCGCGGATGCCACTGAACATCTGACGCGGCAGGGTGGCTTGTTCCGGGCCAGCCAGGAACAGCGTCACCACCACTTCGTCGAAGGACGTGGCAAAGGCGAACAGCGCTCCGGAAATCACGCCCGGCGCAATCAGCGGCAGGGTGATGCGGAAGAAGGTGGTGATGGGCGAAGCACCCAGGTTGGCCGCCGCACGGGTCAGGTTGTGGTTATAGCCCTGCAGGGTGGCCGTCACCGTGATGATGACAAACGGTACGCCCAGCGCAGCATGTTCCAGGATCAGCGTGGTGTAGCTGTTGTCCATGCCCAGCGGGGCAAAGAACAGGTAGCTGGCCACGCCGACAATCACCACCGGCACCACCATCGGCGAAATCAGCAGGAACATGATGATGCCCTTGCCACGGAACTCGCCACGGGTGAGGCCGATGGAGGCCAGCGTGCCCAGCACCATGGCCAGCACGGTGGCGGCCGGGGCCACGATCATGCTGTTCTGCAAGGAGCGGATCCACTCCGGTGCGCTGAACAGGTCCTGATACCAGCGGAAGGAGAAGCCGGTCAGCGGGTATACCAGGAAAGAGCCTTCGTTGAAGGACAGCGGAATGATCACCAGCACCGGCAGGATCAGGAACAGCAGGGTCAGGCCGCTGGTAATGCGCAGAACGTAGTGCCACACCTTTTCGATGGGCGACATGGTCGGGTTCAGCATGGTTATGTCTCCGTGAAGGGTGAGGGTTAGCCCAGGCGCAGGCTCTTGGCGCCTACCAGCCAGTTGTAAACGATGTACAGGATCATGGTGGCTGCCAGCAGCAGGCCGCCCAGTGCGGTTGCCATGCCCCAGTTGATCGAAGTGTTGGTGTAGAAGGCGACGAAGTAGCTCACCATCTGGTCGTTCGGGCTACCCAGCAGGGCCGGGGTGATGTAGTAGCCGATGGACAGGATGAACACCAGCAGGGCACCGGCACTGATACCGGCCACGGTCTGCGGGAAGTACACGCGCCAGAAGCTGGCAAACGGGTGGCAGCCCAGCGAGATGGCGGCCTTCATATAGCTTGGCGAAATGCCTTTCATCACGCTGTAGATGGGCAGGATCATGAAGGGCAGCAGGATGTGCACCATGGAGATGTACACGCCGGTGCGGTTGAACACCAGTTGCAGCGGGTGATCGATGATGCCCAGCCACTCCATGGTGGAGTTGATCAGGCCGCCCGATTGCAGCAGTACGATCCAGGCGGCAACCCGTACCAGTACGGAGGTCCAGAACGGCAGCAGTACCAGAATCATCAGCAGGTTGCTGCTGCGGGTGGGCAGGTTCACCAGCAGGTAGGCCAGCGGGTAAGCCAGGGCTAGTGCAATGGCAGTCACCACCAGGCTCATCCAGAAGGTGCGGGTGAAAATTTCCAGGTAAATGGCCTGGTCCGGCGAAGAGCGGCTGATTTCGCCCAGATCATCCACGCGATGGTCCATGGCGGCCAGCAGGTAGAACGGCGTCTGGCTGCTGGTGTTGCGGCGGATGGCCTGCCAGTAGGCCGGGTCACCCCAGCGCTCGTCCAGATTGGTCAGCGCGTCCTTGTAGGACTTGGGGGCCGGGTCCATCGGCAGGGCGCGGGCAGTTTTGTTCAGCAGGCTGCGATAGCCGGCTACTTCCATGTTCAGGCGCTTGCCCAGATCGCCCAGTTTCTGGTCGTCATGGGCTTGCTGGATGTCTTGTGCCGCGGCGGCATACACCGTTTCGGGCGGCAGGGCACGGCCGCTCCAGCTGGAGATGGCCTTGACCGTGTGCGGCATGGCGTCAACCACTTCCGGGTTGTTGACGCTCTTGAACAGCAGGCTGGTGATGGGCAAGACAAACACCAGCAGGATAAACAGCACCAGCGGCAGAATCAGCAATTGCGACTTCAGCTTGTTCATGCGCTCGGCGCGGGCCAGTTTCTGCTTCAGAGAACGGCCGGCCTCCGGCTGGGTGGCTGCGACAGCGGTGGTGGGTGCAGAGGAAGCGGTCATTCTTCCGGCTCCGGATCAGGTAAGGGGTGAAAACCCCCTGGGGATGAACCCCCGAGGGGGCGGACCTGCTACCGGCAGATATCACCGGCAGCAGTCATGCGTATTGCAGCTGCTTATTTGGCAGCCCAGGCGTTGAAGCGTTGTTCCAGCGATTCGCCGTAGTCAGCCCAGAAAGCTACATCCACGGCTACACCGTTCTTGATGTTTTGCGGAGCGGTCGGCAGGTCGGCAACCAGTTTCTTGTCCAGCAGCGGTACGGCTTTCTTGTTGGTCGGGCCGTAGGCGATATTCTGCGAGTACACTTTCTGGTTTTCCGGCTTGCTGGCGAAAGCGATGAACTTCAGCGCAGCGTCCTTGTTCGGGGAGCCCTTCGGAATGGCCCAGGAGTCGAAGTCATACATGCCACCGGTCCATACGATCTTCAGGTTCTTGCCTTCCTTCTGGGTGTTGGCGATACGACCGTTGTAGGCCGAGCTCATCACCACGTCGCCGGATACCAGGTATTGCGGCGGTTGTGCGCCGGCTTCCCACCACTGGATGTTCGGCTTCAGCTGGTCCAGCTTCTTGAAGGCGCGATCAACGCCGGCCGGGGTGGCCAGAACCTTGTACACGTCTTTCGGCGCTACGCCGTCAGCCATCAGGGCCACTTCCAGGGTGTACTTGGCGCCCTTGCGCATGCCGCGCTTGCCCGGGAACTTCTTCACGTCCCAGAAATCTTTCCAGCCGCTCGGGCCAACCTTCAGCTTGTCGGCGTTGTAGGCCAGTACGGTAGACCATACGAAGATGCCCACGCCGCAGGACTGGGCAGCGCCCGGTACGAAGTCAGCCTTGTTGCCGATCTTGCTGTAGTCCAGCTTTTCGAACATGCCTTCGTCACAACCGCGGGCCAGTTCCGGGGATTCCACTTCCAGGACATCCCAGGACACGCTCTTGGTGTCGACCATGGCTTTGACCTTGGCCATTTCGCCGTTGTATTCGCCGCCTACCACCTTGATGCCGGTAGATTTGGTGAACGGAGCGTAGTAGGCCTTTTCCTGGGCTGCCTTGTTGGCACCACCAAAGGAAATCACGGTCAGGTCAGCGGCTTGGGCAGCCTGAGCGCAACAAGCGGCCACAACCGCCAGCGAAAGAGCTTTCATGCATTTCTTCATTTGATAGTTCTCCATATTGTTTTGGGACTACAACTACACGCACTCACTCGCACGCACTCATTCAGCCAGTTCGACAGGATCGAGCGCTCTTACGTGTTCTACATTCCAGCCCAGGGAAATCACGTCGCCCACGGACAGCTTGGGGTCCAGGGTGGCAATAGGCTGTTTGACGATAAAACTGGAGTTGCCGCAGGCTTCCAGGCGGATACGCACGTGGTCACCCAGGTAGATGAATTCGCGCACGCGGCCGGAGAAGCGGTTCTGCTCCTGCTGCACGTTCAGATTGATGCGCTCCGGGCGGATGGACAGCGATACCGGTGCGCCCGGGGCTGCATCGTGAATGGCCATGGCTTCCACGCGCTCGCCGTTTTCCAGGCCAACGGTACAGCGCTCGCCATCGCGGCTGAGCAGCTTGCCGTGCAGGCGGTTGTTTTCGCCGATGAAGTTGGCCACAAAAGTGTTGCGCGGGTGTTCGTACAGGTTTTGCGGGCTGTCGATCTGCTGGATTTCACCCTGGTGGAACACGGCCACACGGTCGGACATGGTCAGCGCTTCGCTCTGGTCGTGGGTCACGTACACCACGGTCACGCCCAGACGTTCGTGCAGATGCTTGATTTCCATCTGCATGTGTTCGCGCAGCTGCTTGTCGAGAGCACCCAGCGGTTCGTCCATCAGCACCAGTTGCGGTTCGAACACCAGGGCGCGGGCCAGGGCAACACGCTGTTGCTGACCACCGGACATCTGGCCGGGGTAGCGGTTGGCAAACTTGTCCAGCTGCACCATGGACAGCGCGCGCTTCACCCGTTCGGTGACGTCGGTCTTGTCCATGCCGCGCACCTTCAGCGGGAAGGCCAGGTTTTCGGACACGGTCATGTGCGGGAACAGTGCGTAGTTCTGGAACACCATGCCGATGTCGCGCTTGTGCGGCGGCACACGGTTGAGCGAACGTTCGCCCAGCATGATTTCACCGGCAGTCGGGGTCTCGAAGCCGGCCAGCATCATCAGGCTGGTGGTCTTGCCGGAGCCGGACGGTCCCAGCAGGGTGAGGAACTCACCCTTGCGGATATCCAGATTGAGGTCCTTGACGATCAGGGTCTCGCCGTCGTAGCTCTTTTGTACGTTCTTGAAGCGGACCAGGATGTCGCTTGCACTCGTTTCAGCCATGACCACTCCTGTTGTTTAAATGGTGATGACTGAATTGTAAAAACCCGATGACAGCAGGGATATCGGCCAGCGGCGGATTTTGCTGTCAGGAAATTTGCTGATGCCTTGTAGGGCGATTCCTACACGACGTCAGCATAGGGACTGCTGCATTGCGGTATCAGCCAGCTGCCAGCAAAGCCTGGATGCTGCCATAGAGTGCGGCAGCATCCACCGGCTTGTGCAGTAATACCGCGCCGCTGGACTGGGCCTCGCGCAGACGGTTGGGGGCAGTGTCGCCGGTCATGATAATGGACGGAATGTTGCGGCCCAGCTGTTGGCAAATCTGCTTGAGCACCTGCTGGCCGGTCTGGTTGCCACGCAGGCGGTAGTCGGCAATCACCACCCTGGGCTGGAAGCTGTCCAGACAATCCAGTGCTTCGGCACCGCCTTCTACCGTGAGAATGTGACAGCCCCAGCAGCCCAACAGCGCCTCCATGGCCGAGCGCACCGCGTAATCGTCATCAATCACCAGCACCGGCACGGCCTGCAAGGGCAGCTGGCGCGGCGGGCTGCCGACGGTTTCGGCCAGCTCCGGCTGGCTACTGGCCAGCGGCATGTGCAGGCGGAACACCGAGCCGCGGCCAGGACGGGATTGCAGCTCCACCTTCAGGCCCATGGTCAGGGCCAGGCCACGCACAATGGCCAATCCCAGCCCCAGGCCCTTGCGCCGGTCGCGCTCCGGATTGCCCAGTTGGTGGAATTCGCGGAACACCTCTTGCTGCTGGGCCGGCGGAATGCCGATGCCGCTATCCCATACCTCGATCAGCAAATGCTCGCCTCGCTGCCGACAGCCAATCAGGATGCCGCCGCTGCGGGTGTAGTTGATGGCATTGCTGATGAGGTTGCGCAGGATCAGCTCCAGCAGGCTGGGGTCGGTATGCACATGCACCGCGGATTCCCTCACCCGGAATACCAGGTTCTTGCCATTGGCCAGCGGCGCGAATTCACATTCCAGCTTGTACAGAATGCTTTGCAGTGCCACCTGGCGTGGCCTGGCCTCGATCACGCCGGCCTCCAGCTTGGAGAAGTCCAGCAGGGTGTCCAGCATTTCGCAGGCGGCAGAGGCCGATGCCTCGATATGTTCCAGCAGTTCTTGCTGACGCGGATCCAGCGTGGTGGTTTTCAGCGTGGCCAGAAACAGCCCCAGTGCATGCATGGGCTGGCGCAAATCGTGGCTGGCTGAAGCCAGAAACACCAGCTTGGCACGGTTGGCTTCTTCTGCCTCGTGCAAGGCCTCAGCCGCACGGCCGGTCTGCTCGCGCAGCTGGTCTACCAGCTCGGTATTTTCAAAACGCAGTTCGATCGAGCGCCGGGCCACCCGGGCGTAATTCAGGGCAAATATCAGCAGTACCAGCAGAAACAGTGGTACGCCGAGAAACATCGGCAGATAGGCAAGATTGCCGGTGGCCAGGAATACCCCCCACACCGGCAGGATGGACGGGATGAAAAAACCGACCGCCACCGGCAGGCAGGGAGAGAAAATGGCCAGTGCCGCCGCGCTCATGCCGGCAATCATCGACAGCAGACTGATGGCCGTGGGCGGAAAGCTGAGATCCATGTACAGGCCGCCGGCTATGCCCCACATGCTGCCCAGAAAGACCAGCAGCAGTGTCATGCAGCGCGCATAGTAAGGTGCCCGGGCTTCAGTCAGCCGGTCGCGGATACGGAAGCGACCGAAATGACCGGCAGCGCAGCCCACACCCATCAGCGCAGACCAGCCCATGGTGTCGACATTACCGGTGCTGACATACACCCCCATCGCCATCAGCAATGACGCTACAAAACAGCCCAGCATGGCAATGCCAAAGCTATGGTCTATCAGCTCCATCTGCGCGGCCAGCAGGCGCGGCGGGTCGAAGCGTGGCCACAGCATCAGCGCATCACCTGTACCAGCCCGCGCCGCTGTGCTTCCAGTACCGCCTCGGTACGGCTGTAAACGCCAAACTGCTCCAGAATGGCGGCCACATGTACGCGCACGGTGTTTTCTGACAGGCCCAGGCTATTGGCAATGGCCTTGTTGGAGCGGCCCAGACACAGCTCGCTCAGTACTTCCAGCTGGCGCGGAGTCAATTGTGAATGGCGATTGCCGCTTGCAGCCGGTGTGGCGGAATCCATTACTTCGCCGCGCAGGCAGCGCTCCAGCGCTTCGTCGATCTGCGCCACGCTGGCCGATTTGGTCAGCACGCCGGCAATGCCAGGCGTGGCGGCGGCCTGCTCCGGGCTGGCCGACAGGATGATAATGCGGGCCGACTGGAAATAGCGTTGCAGCACATTGACGCCATCCAGCCCGTTCAGTCCGGGCAGCTGGATGTCCAGCAAAATGATGTCTACTGGCGTACTGCCGAACTGGTGGATGGCATCCATTACGGTGCCGGCTTCGAGAATGTCGCCAACCTTGTCGTTGTTTTCCAGCACCAGGCGCAAGCCGGTACGGAACAAGGCGTGGTCGTCGATGAGGAGCAGTCTGGCGCTAAGCATGTTTGGGTGTCTGTCGCTGATTGGGATGTAGGGTGCCGGGGGCTGCAGGGCCGTCCGTCCGCCCGTGTTTCCTTGATGGGCGCGTCATGTCAAGAGGATGAAAATTGGCTGAAAGGCAAATATGTCCTGTTTTCAGAGAATAGCAAAGCTTTTCTCTGTTTTTCCTGGAAATGTTCACGCCTGATGGCTGGATTGCCGGTTTAGCATCTGGCCTAGCGTATCGTGCAGCACTGAAGGTGGCACCGGCTTGTGCAGCAGCGGCAGCCCGCTCTCGGTGGCCTCGCGCAGTCGCGCCGGGGCAGTGTCGCCAGTCAGCAGCAGGGCCGGAATATCCTGTCCTAGTGCCGCCCGGATGGCCCGGATGGCATCGGTGCCACTTTTTTGTTCGCGCAGCCGGTAGTCGCTGATCAGCAAGTCCGGCTTGCAGTGGTTTAGCAAGGGCAGGGCAGTTTCCAGTGATTCCGTGGCCAGGCATTGGCAGCCCCAGCTTTGCAGCAGCAGCACCATGCTGCTGCGGACGATTTCATCATCCTCAACCAGCAGAATGGTGGCGCAGGGCAGTAGCCGGGTAATGGCCGCTGGCGCGGCAGCTGGCACGGCGTCGTGCTTGGTGCTGTCGACGCGCGGCAGGCTCAGACGAAACACGCTGCCAAGGCCTGGGCGGGATTGCAGTTGTAAAGGATGCTGCAGCAACTGGGCCAGACCATGCACGATGGCTAGCCCAAGCCCCAGGCCTTTCTTGCGGTCGCGTTCGGGATTGCCAAGCTGGTGGAACTCGACAAAGATTTCCTGCTGGTGGTGCGGGTCGATGCCGATGCCGCTATCCCAGACTTCCAGTTGCAGCTGATTGCCACGGCGGCGACAGCCAATCAGGATGCCGCCTTCCTGGGTGTAGCGGATGGCATTGCTGATGAGATTGCGCAGGATAAGCTCGATCAGTGACGGGTCGGACAGGACCAGTTCTGCCGTGTCGTGTGTGCGGTAAAACAGGCCCTTGCTATTTGCAAGCGGGGCCAGTTCCCTTTCCATCTTGTTGAGCAGTGCTTGCAGGGCAAAGGCCTGTCGTTGTGGCGTAATCACGCCGGCTTCCACGCGAGAATAGTCCAGCAGGCTGTGCAGCATTTCCGCCGAGGCATTGGTGGCGCTCTGGATATTAGCCAGCAAGTCCTGCTGTCTGGGTGTCAGCTCGGTTTTGCCCAGCACCTCCAGAAACAGGCCCTGGGCGTGGATGGGCTGGCGCAGGTCGTGACTGGCTGCAGCCAGAAAACGCGATTTGGCGATATTGGCCTGCTCCGCCTCCTGCTGGGCGTGGCGCGAGTCGGCCGATGCCTGACGCAGCCGGTCGACCAGCTCCAGGTTTTCAAAGCGCAGTTCGATGGCCCCTCGGGCAGCCTGTGCGCTGTTGCGCGCCTGCATCAGCAAGGTGGCCAGATACATGATGGCGGCCAACCCCAGCGCATTGAGTGCCACGGCATCCGACTGCATGGCCTTGAGCGCAATCATGCCCAGTTCCAGCGTGATGAAGCCGATGAAGACCGGTAGCACTGGTGACAGGATGGACATGGAGTTACCCGCCACGCCGGACAGCACGGCAATGGCCAGAATCCAGCTGGGCGGCGATGCCGGGTTCAGACCCACCCACATCAGGCTGCCCCAGGCAGCACCGTCGATGGCGTGCAGCAGCACCAGCCGCCGCCGCAGCGCGGGCAGACGGGCGGGGAGGATTTCGCGGGACAGGATGCGGCGGGCATCGATGATGTCGATCAGCTTGGAGGCGATGACCACCACGCACCACACGGTCAGCCGCAGCGGGTCGGCCTCATGCTGCAAGGCATAGGCCACCAGCAATACCACCAGGATGCCGGGCAGCACGGAGCTGCCCAGATTGTTGAGCAGGAGTCGGATCTGTTCGATCCGTACTTTCTCCTGCGATGAATCTTCCAGATTGTTGATCATGAATGATGTGCTGGCCACAAGGCGGGCTACCCGGGCTTGTCTTGTTTTCTCTTCGATCTTGGCCGGCATGTGCATGCGGCATGGCTTTGTCGCCCATTATAGTCCGCAGCCCCGTCTGTTCTGCCAGTCAATCTGTGTTCCGTCATCACTTGTGTGACACGGTCAAGACAAATGCAGTCAGCAGTGTGTGGGCAAGGGCAGCTCTTGATGCGGATCAAGTCTTTTTCTGCTGGGCCTGTTGCGACATAAAAATCAATATATAGTGTTTTGAAATTTTAAATCACTACATATTGTTATGAAAAATACTGTACTGGTGAATCCGCTTGCCACGCTGGACGAATACCTCAGCCGCGCCGACTGGCGCGTATCCGCCAATGCCAATCAGGGCTACAGCCTGGGCGGGATGATACTCAACGCCGCCGGCAAGCTGACTGCCAACTACTGGCTGGATGGCATCTACCCGGCAGCCGTCGCCACCGCCCACCGCGAGGCAGATTTTCACCTGCACGATCTGGACGTGCTGGCCGGTTACTGCGCTGGCTGGTCGCTGCGCCAGTTGCTGCATGAAGGTTTCAATGGTGTGCCTGGGCGAGTGGAGTCCGCGCCGCCGCGCCACCTGGGTTCAGCACTGGGGCAGATGGTGAATTTTCTTGGCACCTTGCAGAACGAATGGGCGGGCGCGCAGGCCTTTTCCAGCGTGGACACCTATCTGGCACCCTTCGTCAAACGCGATGGCCTGAGCGATGCACAGGTAGAGCAGGCGCTGCAGGAGTTCGTCTACAACCTTAATGTCCCTTCGCGCTGGGGCACGCAAACCCCGTTTACCAACCTCACCTTTGACTGGATCTGCCCGACCGACCTGGCCGGACAGATTCCGCTGATTGCCGGCGAGGAAATGCCGTTCTGCTATGGCGACTGTCAACACGAAATGGACCAGATCAACCGCGCCTTCCTGCGCGTGATGAGTGAGGGCGATGCCCATGGTCGGGCGTTTACCTTTCCCATTCCCACCTACAACATCACCCCGGATTTCGATTGGGACAGTCCCAATGCCGAATTGCTGTTCGACCTGACTGCACGCTACGGCCTGCCGTATTTCCAGAATTTTCTTAATTCCGATCTGGAGCCGCAGATGGTGCGCTCCATGTGCTGCCGCCTGCAACTGGACCTGCGCGAGCTGCTCAAGCGCGGCAACGGCCTGTTTGGCAGCGCCGAACAAACCGGCTCGCTGGGCGTGGTCACCCTCAACTGCGCACGGCTGGGCTACCGCTTCAAGGGCAACTGGCCCGGCCTGCTGGCCGAAACCGACCGCCTGCTGGAACTGGCCCGCATCAGCCTGGAAATCAAGCGCGAGCGGGTACAGGGCTGGATGGATGATGGCCTGTATCCCTATACCAAGCGCTATCTGGGCACGCTGCGCAATCATTTTTCCACCGTGGGGGTGAATGGCATCAACGAACTGGTGCGTAACTACACCGCCGATGCCGAGGACATCACCAGCCTGGCAGGTCAGCAACTGGCATTGGAGCTGCTGGATCACATCCGTGCACGCATGGTGCAAATGCAGGAAGACACCGGCCATCTGTACAACCTGGAAGCCACCCCGGCCGAAGGCACCACCTACCGTTTTGCCCGTGAAGACCGCAAGCGCTTTGCCGACATCCTGCAGGCCGGTCCGGCGGACAAACCTTATTACACCAACTCCAGCCAACTGCCGGCCGGGCATACCGACGACCCCTTCCTGGCCTTGCAGCATCAAGAGCCGCTGCAACGGCGCTATACCGGCGGCACCGTGCTGCATCTGTACATGACCGAGGCTGTCAGCTCCGCCGCAGCCTGCAAGCAGCTGGTGCGCCGCTCGCTGCAGCGCTTCCGCCTGCCTTACATCACGGTGACACCCACTTTCTCGGTTTGCCCGCAGCATGGCTACCTGAGCGGTCATCACGAATTCTGCCCCAAGTGCGATGCCGAACTGCTGGCCCGCGCGACGGCAGTCACTGCGCCCGGCTGCCTCTGAGCGCCTAATCCCCACCCTTCACAGGAGAACAACATGTCACATCAAACCGAAATCAAACAGGCCGAACAGCTGGACCCGGCACTGCGCACCCGTTGCGAAGTATGGACCCGCGTAATGGGCTATTTCCGCCCGGTATCCGCCTTCAACACAGGCAAGCAGGGTGAATTTGCCGAGCGTCTGCATTTTGATGAACAGCATCTGCATCACTGAGCAGCGGCTACCGGCCAGCCGCAGCGACTTGCCGCTGGCCGGTATCGAGCCGTTTTCCAGTTGCGACTGGCCAGGGCAACTGGTAGCCACCGTGTTTGTCGCCGGCTGCCCCTGGCGTTGCGGCTACTGTCACAACCCGGACCTGCAGGCGCGCAGCAAGGGCGTGCTGGACTGGGACACCGCCCGGGCCGTATTGGCACAGCGGGCCGGCTTTCTGGATGGCGTAGTGTTTTCCGGTGGCGAACCCACACTGGCTCCGCAGCTGGGCGAGTGGATGCAGGACGCCCGCCAGCTGGGCATGGTCATCGGCCTGCACACGGCAGGCATCTATCCGCAGCGGCTGGCAGCACTCAAGGGCTTGGTGGACTGGATAGGGCTGGACATCAAGGCCGCGCCCGGCGGCGTGGATGCCGTCACCGGCGTGCCGGGCAGCGAGGCGCGCATGTGGCAGGCGCTGGATATTGCACTGGCCAGCGGAGCCGCGCTGGAATGCCGCACCACGCTGGACCCGCGAGTGATGACGGCAGACAGCCTGTACCGCCTGGCGGCAACGCTACAGGCCAAAGGCGTCACCCATGCCGCCCTGCAACAGGGCAGGGATAGCCAGGGTCAGCCACTGTTCGACGCCGCACAATGGCCGGGAAGGGCGGTGCTGGACGACTGGCAGCGGCGCTTTTGCCAGTTCAGTTGGCGACATTGATGGATAGAGTGTGTCAGTGGTTTGAATGTGGCAAGTCGTTGTTATGACTCGCTCGTTCGGTTTATTAATGTTACAGCTGTGATAACCAATATGGCTCCCATTATTTGAAAGGTTGACATTCTTTCTCCAAGTGCAATGAATGCGCATGCAATTCCGAAAACGGGTGTTAGATTAAGAAACGTACCAGCCGAATTCGCGCTAAGGGACTGAAGTGCGTAAATGTATAAAGTAAACCCCATTGCAAACTGAACTAGACCTGAAGCGGCAATGATGAGCCACATGGTGAAATTGCTGGGCATATTCATTTCATTTGCATTGGTGTTCCATATAAGTAATAGTGTAAGGCTGGTGAGTAGTAATGCTACTGTTTGCTGTAGGGCGACAATGTATATTGGGTTGGCTGTGCTAGCTAGTCTGGCTGATAGAATGACATAAAGAGCGGCCATTGCAGTGCCAATGAAGATTAGAAACATTCCTCCAGTGCTGCTGCTTCCAATGTCTTGATATTCAAAGATGCCAAGTGACAGCAAAAGACCAAGAAATCCAATAAGTGAGAGCAAGATAAATTTTTTGCTTGGCAAAGTTTTAAAAAATACTGTTCCAATGGCAACAATAAGCATTGCCTCAGAGGATTGAATAAGTGTGGCTCCAATAGCTTAGGTTTCGGCCAGTCCTATCAAGCCGAGTAAATAGGCAAGCCACGGCTCAAAAAGCCCAAGTGAGGCGAGCTGCCATGTATTTTTCATGGAGCTAGGAATGAGATTTTTATATAAAATGATCATCCATAATGCCAGGACGCTAACGGATAATTGCAGCCAAAGCAGTAAGACCGGATTAATCGTTTCAATAATAAATTTAGACATGACTGTTGCGCTGCCCCAACAAAAGGCAGCCATGGTTGCAGATAAAATGCCGCGGCTGATTCTGATTTGCATATGCCGTCCTTTATTGTTGGGCAGTATGGAGGCTGTTCAATAGCAGGTATGGCGTGATGGTTTGTGTTGATGATTCGGTCAGGAAAATGCAGTATTGTTGGCGCTGTGGCTGAGTGGTAACGCCTTGATTGCTGTTTGCATAATTTAGCTGAATGACCGGGGCGTCAAGGCTATTATTTAGCTGTTTCTTATAATAAGAATTATGTCTGGGTGCGATCAGATTAATCTTTGCATGTTTGATAAAACCATCGCTTCGAGTTGGAATTTTCATTGCGGCGGGCAAAGATTTATATCCCTTCCGGTAGTAGCTTGTACCGGAAGGGTGATGCGCATGATTCATGCATGTCGATAGAAATTGAAAATTTGAATTTGCGTTTTAATAGTCAATATCTACCGAACTGGAAGGCTGGAAGGCTGGAAGGCTGGAAGGCTGGAAGGGTGGAAGGCTGGAAGGGTGGCAGCGGCGCTTTTGCCAGTTCAACTGGCGTCACGCCTAGTTCTCACGCATTTTGTGTCTGCGCACCCGCGCAAGACTTCAAGCCGGGCGGGCTTGCGCCTGCCCATCACGCAGCACCTGCCGCGACAGACGGCTGTGCAAGCGCTGATGGCAGGCAGCGGCCAGCCCTAACAGCTCGCCATTATCTGCCGCAATCCCCTGCGGGGTAGCAATCTGCTGCGCCAGCGCCTGCAAGGGCGTGGCCGAACTGTTCAGCCCCAGCAAACGGCCATGCGCATGGCGCAGGGGGTGATCCGGCGTGTAATCCAGCGTCAGCAACCAGTGCTAATGTTGCCGGCGCGCACCCTGCGTCAATACCGCCTGCAACACCGCATGGCTCACTTGCACCCCGGCCTCCGCCGCCAGCGCCAAGGCCTGCTCCCAACGTGGGGCGGCGGGCGGCAACTGCGCCAGCGCCGGCAGCATCTGTCTATTCAACCAGTCACGCAACTGCCGCGCCAGCGGCTTGCTACTGCGGCGCAAGGCGCGCAGCAGGGCGGGCGCGGGCCAGCATTCCTTGGTGTCTTCTGTTTCTGGCGAGTTTTCACGTGTCGGGTCTGCTGCCAGTAAATGCTGGATGCGGCATCCCAGTCGACGGCCAATGACGGCCAGCACATCGCCGCTGTACAGCCACCATTGGCCGTTGTGGTGTAGCACGTGCAGGGGTTTACCGTGGTAGTAGAAACAAAGCGGAGGGGGATGTTGATGGGTGGCTTGATCTGTCATGGTGCGGGGCTCCGTGTGGACAAAGAAAAATGCCACATACTTTCGGGTGCGGTAGCCGCTGTTTGAGGTGTGTTGAGCACCAGCGGCGGATTCTAGGGACGCTATCGCGGGGTGGAAACTGCACGAAAGGGAAGGCGAGCAGGACGTTGCTTGCAGCGAAAGTACCGCACCGATGCGACCCACGGGCCCCGTCAAGCATGCCGACGGGTGGCCGGGGCGAGGTGTTAAGCGCCTGCCCTGTCTGAGCGATTTGAACTTGGCAAATCGCGAGTTCAGGCGCGCCTCGCCTCGGACGGGCGCTGTCTGGCAGCCACAGGCCATGCTTGCTGGGTGGTCTTGGAGGTGAAGGAGGGCTTGGCCAGGCAAGCCCTCCTTCCCGTTTGCCGTGCGGAAGCGGCACTTAAATCATCACCTGCGCAGCGGATTTCTGCGGCGCTATCCGTGTGATTGCTGCTTGAGTGGAGGGTCTGCATCGGATAATCTGCATGTCATTAAATGCTTTGCTGCTGTTCCATTGCTGCCCGTCTTGTCAGCAATGTCCATGCCGTCTCTGCTCGTGAATCACTATTAGCTGGCTTAAACCATGAAAGCGCCAATGTCATTTGAACTACGTATTGCTGGTGAGGCCGATGCCCAAGAAATTGCAACTCTCGTGAACAGAGCCTACCGCCCCTCTCCGCAAGAGGCGGGTTGGACACACGAGGCAGATCTGATTGCTGGCGAAAGAACTACTGCTGAGCAGGTTCTTTCTTTGTTTCACGAGCAGTCTACGATTCTGCTGTTGTGTCTCGGGCCAAAGATTGTCGCATGTGTACATGTGGAAGGAGTCCAGTCTGGTGCTTACATCGGCATGCTGGCAACCAATCCCGCCATGCAGGCCCAAGGTCTTGGTAAACGAATGCTGCTCCATGCAGAGGCATACGCCACAGAACATTTAAAGGCATCGGTACTCAACATGTCGGTTCTGTCTTCACGACCAGAACTCCTGGCATTCTACGAGCGGCGCGGTTATGTACTTACCGGGAAGGTAGAGGAATATCCTTTGTCGGCAGGTGTCGGCCTGCCAATTGTTGAAGGCATTCATGTGCTGTCGCTGGCAAAGACGCCGGCTTAACCATCACCACGTGAGCGAAGCCTTGGTTTCGTATTCAAGCGCAGAGATTTATTCAGGTTAAGGCACTTAAGTAGCTGCTATCGGCCAGGCGTATCGCTCGCGACCGGCCAAGCTTAATCGTAATTGCTTGTTCATTAAATGCAGCGAGGTCAAGTATGTATCGTGAACGCACTGTCTTGGCTTGGTGTATTTTTATTTTTGGTGTGTTCGGAATTGTAGATGGCGGTGATGCTTTGATTCGTGGTGCAATTCATGCAGAAGGAAGCAGTTGCAAGGTGATATGCGGCCTCTTGCTGTTACTTTCGCAGTTTTTCAGCCCAGCAGTAGGGGCGCTTGCGGCAGGTATTATCTATTTGCTATTGGGTGTGTTTTTGGTTTGTATTGGCTATTTGATGCTGAAGGGTAAGTAAAAGAAGCTGCCAGCCCAGCTGGTCCGAGTGCTAAATATTATTTATTGTTGCTTTTTTTGGGTACTTGGTTTTGTGAGATTGATGGCGGGCATTTTTATTTTGGTAATGAAAAATGGTGAAAGAGATTTTTGTTGTTTCGTTGCTAGCCTTTGGCTATGCATTTCTTGTAAGAAAAAGCATTGTGCTTGCGAAAGTTCACTTCGAAAATAAGGTGCTGCAATATGTTGCACTGGCTATTGCGTTGACTGCTGGTCTTATGCTTGCCTATGCATTTTTCTGGGCAAAAACACCACCTGTCAGACCTAAATCGGTACTAATCATTATTGCGGAAAATATGGAAATTCCTGTTTTCTTGTTTCTCCCGAGTTCGCTGGCATTTGTTTGCGCATTCTTGCTCAGGAAACAAGAGAGACGCGTCCGTGAAGATTGGGTGGAGATTGTTGCTGTTTTGGCTGCCATTTTCTCGCCAATTGGCCTGGTTATCTCCGGCTGTGGTTTGGCTGGTGCTTGTTTTTGAAGTGGATGCCATGCATGTCGAATAATGGTTAATCTGCAAGGCAATTTGACTTGGCAGTCAGGAAGATAAATGTTTGCAAGACTTGCGTTGATGATTATTGTGGTGGGAGTCAATTTTTTTGCAGTCGGTAATGCTTGGGATGATTGGGTTTTGTATTCCAGGTATCATACACCACATAAATCAGATATCAAATACTCAACGGGCACAGTTCAGTACAGGCTAGGAAAGCGTACTGACGGAAATTCCGGAATTTTGCTGGGCGATAATCATTTTTATTATTGTGCGCCCACTGCCGGAGCTGGCTATTCGAGTTGTAGTTTGTGTTTTTTCAAAGGGCGCTGTGATGAGCCTGGGCGGGCGGATTTCGCCGATAAAGTTGGTTCCAGAATAAAACTGGGCTGGGTTGGTATGAGTGGCATCAAGGATAGGGTGGTGTTTTTTATTGAGGTGGATGGTGTTGTTGTGGTGTCTTATGATAGTGCGGTTTTAAAGTATGAAGCCCAGCGTCAGAAGGCTCGTTATTCAACAGTTAATGATATAATATTTATTATTTTTGCTGTTATCGTTGATTTGATGTTTTTTATTGGTTGAGAGTGAAAAGAAATTAATAAGTGATTTTTTATATGTGTGATCGATAGCCGGCACTTTGGGTTGGAAGCCGAAATGCTATTTTCAGTAATTTTAATTTGGCATGCTAAGCCACTTATATTACCCATGGCATTGCCCTGCAGCTGGACGGTGAGCAGAGGCTATCTCAGCGCTCATGTCCGCCACGGCGCAAGGAACTACTTGGCCAGTTACAAATGGTCCTGTCCATTGTCCAAAAACTGGCCAAGCAAGCCGAAAGCCACGAAGCCGAGAGTTCAGATACCCAGCCATCCCGACGATACTTGGGTCAAAACCTTCCGGCGCTTCTGAAGGAAAATCAGGCACCTGCTCGGAATCGGTAGCAGCACAGCACTGCTGACATTGCAGTTGGCTTGATCAGCAATCCAGCAGTTCGCGCAGCTGGCTCAGGGTGGAGTCGTCCTTGATGACATGTTGCAGCCATTCTTCCAGGCTCATTTCGGCCCAGCGTGCCGCGCGCTCGGCCAGCAGGGAGACCGGGCTGTGCGGCTCGTGGGCACGGAAGTAGCGTGCCACTTCCCCCAGCATCTGCACGGCCTGCTCTCGGTTGCGGATCTGGCCATCGAAGGTGGCGGCTGGGGATGGCTGTTGCTGGATGGTGCTGCTTGTTGCCGCTGCCATGGTACTTGTTCCTTCCGGTAGGATGGCCGGGGTGGTGATGGCGGGGCCGCCATTCTGTTTGCGATAGCGCAGCACCAGATCCTGGCAGGCGTAGATGGCGTTGCGGATTTCCACCAGGCTGGGTGCGTGCTGGCCGAGCAGGCCGTCTACTTGCTGTTCCAGCTTTTCGTATTCAGCCAGTGCCTGTACCAGTTGGTCGTGCAGGCCGGAGAACCAGTTGGCTCCGGACTGGGTGGCGGCTTTTTCGAAGGTTTCACCGGCCAGCTTGCCTTCGGCTACCACTGCGTCGCGTGCCTCGGGGTTTTTCAGGCCCAGATTGTCCACCTCACGGGATTCCTGCCAGGCCTGCCAGCTATACCCGCCAAATTCCGGCTTGAGCAGCGGGGCGCTGCGGATGGCGGCGGATAGCTGCTGGTTGAGCCATTCCAGCTTGCCGACGCGTTCGTCCGGATCCTGCATGTCCAGCTCCGGGTGGCCGTTCTGCCAGAAGCGGGCGGTCCAGCCGTTGAGCAGGGCCAGTCCATCGCTCAGCCGGCTGATGCCATGCTGGCGCACCCAGGCTTCGGCCAGCCATACCAACAGCTGCAGGTCCTTGCTTTGTTCGGTAAAGGCGGCCTCGCACTGGCGGATTACCCGCGGCCATTCTGCGGTCTTGAGGGTTTGTTCCCAATCGCCCTGGGACAGTGCGGGGTCGTCGCTGCGGCGTGCTTCGCGAATCTGGTCGAACAGGGCAGAGTAGCTCAGGTCTTCGCCCGCCGGATTTTCTCCGGCAACAGGGCTGAGCAGGGCTTCGATAATGTCTTGCATGATGGTTCCGAAAATGGGTAATCAGCCCCTGCCGACTTCTGGCAGGGTAGAAATCAGTGCTGCGCCGCAGCTGGTCTTGTGGCCTTCCAGTGCCACTGGCTTGCCACCAACCAGCCAACTACCATCACCTTCGACGATGGTGCAGTTGCTATGGCCCTGTTGCGGGCAACTGACGGCGTCGCCCAGGCAGGCAATCTGTTTGCCGAACAGCGTGGTGCTGGCGGCGGCGCTAACGACATTCCCGCCGTGATCGGTGGGGTCGCCCAGTCGAATGACGCGCTTCACGATGACATTTCCTCCAGGGGTGGCCTGGCTACGCTGAGCGCAGCTTCGTCCGGGCCAAATTGAGCCAACAGTACCGGTGCGGCCAGAACATGGCAGTGGGTGATGGCGGTGGCGCATAGCAAGGCTGCCGTAGCTGCGCCGTTATCCCCCCATTCCCGTACCGAGTTGCTGGCCTGGTCGATGGGGTGGAGTTCTACCTGATGGCGGCTGAGTGCGCCGGACAGGGCGGACAGGCGCGCCCCGCCCACCTGCACCTCGCCGCTGTTATGCACCAGCCAGCCAAGGCTGGCGGCACGGTTGGCTGTGGGCTGGGCGTCTTCCTCGCTGAACGGATAGTCCAGCAAGGCGGCATTGACCAGGGCATTGTCCAGCATGGGTTGCAGCTGGCGGCTCAATTGCATGACCCGGCTGGATGCGGCGGCACCCTGGATGGGTTGGGTGAGTTCGGCCAGTACCGGCAAGGCGGCCAGCGAAGGCTGACGGCTGGGCGGCACCATGCCCCAGTCGGTACTGTGCTGTATGGTCTGCGGTTTTTCCCAGTAGGGTTGATATGGATCTTGGTTGTCGCTGACCGGTACCGTGTTGCTGTCTTCCGCGCAGGGCAGGCCATGGCGCAGAAATAACAGGCAGGCCAGGGCCAGGCCGGGCTTGCCGCGCCAGGCCTGCTCGGGGTCTGCGCTGGCGTCAAGCTCATCTTCTTCCCGCAGTGGCAGTATTGGCGCATCAGCCGCCAGCATTACCAGGCCTGGATAGTCGCTGTGTTGCAGCAGCAGTTGGCGGGCACGCTCGGCCACGTCACCATGACCGGGCAGGAAGCGGCACTCCACGGCGGGAGGCGTGCTGTCCAGCGCCAGGGCGGCGGCTTCGTGCTGCACGGTTTTCAGCATTGCCAGCTGTTCGATGCCGGACTGTGTGGGTATCACCTCGGTGTATACCGGTAGCCAGGCTGCGCCCGGTGCGGCCAGATACAAGGCCTCCAGCGCTTCGCGCTGCGGGGTGGTCAACGCGGCAAGCTGGTCGTCGTCTTCCCCTTCTTCCAGGTCTTCCAGGTCCAGTGGCAGCCACTGGCAGTTGTCATCGACATCGTCCAGCCAGGCGGGCTCTTCACCCACTGGCAAGGCGGTGCAACGCAACCAGCGGCAGGCGATGGTCTGCTGCCGCTCTGCCAACGCAGCATTGTGGCGGCGGCGTGCTTCTTCGCGTGTTGCCACGCGTTCGGCTTCGCCGGCGGCCTCGGCCTGCTGGCGCTCGACCTCGGCTTTCTTTTCCTTGCGGGCCGTCCACCAGCGTAGTCCCAGCGTCAGTGCAACCGGTGGCACGATATGCAGCAACAGCATGGCCGATGGGCTGATACGCTGCCAGCTGAGCGGCAGCACCAGCCACAACAGGCTCCACCAGCCGATGGTGAAGCCGCCAAACAGGGTAAGCAATCTCAACATGTGATATCTGCCCTTAGCTCAGCCTGACCTTGATGTCCTCACCCTTGAGCGAGACGGCAATCTTCTTCACCGGCTTGCCGCTGGCCATGCGGCTGAGCAGGTCGCAAGAGATTGGTGCCAGCAGGGTGCGGGTGAGGATGGCATCGGCATTGCGCGCGCCACTGTCCACATCCATGCAGCGGGCGGCCAGCGTGGCGGCCAGCGTGGCCGGAAACTCCACCTTGGCTCCGTGGTTGTCGGCGATGCGGTTGCGGATGCGGTCCAGCTTGAGTGCCACGATGGCGTGCAACACTTCGTCGCTGATGGGGAAGTAAGGCACGATGTCAAGCCGGCCCAGCAGCGCTGGCTTGAAGGCCTGTTGCAGGGTGGGGCGCAGGATTTCCACCAAGTCGGCGGCACTGGGGGCGCGGGTTTCGCCTTCTACCGTTACGCCGTGCTCGCAAGCGCGCATCACCAGGTCGGTGCCGGCATTGGAAGTAAGCAGGATGATGGTGTTCTTGAAGTCCACTTCGCGGCCTTCGCTGTCTTCCAGCACGCCCTTGTCGAATACCTGAAAGAACAGCTCCATCACATCCGGATGGGCTTTTTCCACCTCGTCCAGCAATACCACCGAGTAGGGACGCCGACGTACCGCTTCAGTCAGTACCCCGCCTTCGCCGTAGCCGACATAGCCGGGCGGCGAGCCCTTCAGGCCGGATACGCTGTGGGCTTCCTGGTATTCCGACATATTGATGGTGACCAGATTGCGCTCGCCGCCGTACAGGGCTTCGGCCAGCGCCAGTGCGGTTTCGGTCTTGCCTACGCCGGACGGGCCTACCAGCAGGAACACGCCCTTGGGTTTGCCGGGGTCTTCCAGATTGGCCTTGGCAATTTGTACCCGCTCGGCAATCTGTGCCAGTGCATGGTCCTGGCCGATCACCCGCTCGGCCAGCAGCGCGCCCAGCTTTTGTACTTGTTCCAGCTCGTTGCTGACCATGCGGCCCAGCGGAATGCCGGTCCAACCCGCTATTACATCGGCAATCACGCTTTCGTCCACGCATTCAAAGGCTAGTGGCTGGGTTTTCTGCAACTGGCGCAGCGCCAGGCGCTTTTGTTGCAGCGGGCTGGGTTTCTTGCCCGTCGGGCGTGGCGTATCGGCTGGCTGTTTGAGCTGTTCGATTTCGTCCACCAGCTGTTGCTGTTGCTGCCAGGCGGTGTGCAGCGCTGCCAGATCGACGTGCAGGGTGTCACGCCGGGTGCCGATTTCAGCGATGCGTTCGGCGTGGCCTTCCTCGCGTGACAGCGCTTCGATTTCCCGTTCGGCGTTGTCGATCAGCACCTGGATGTCCTGCAGCGGGGCCGGTTTGCCGGCACGCGACAGCGCCACTCTGGCGCAGGCAGTGTCCAGCACGCTGATGGCCTTGTCCGGCAACTGGCGGCCAGTGATGTAGCGGCTGGATAGATGCACGGCAGCGCGGATGGCTTCGTCCAGAATCTCCACCTGATGGTGCTGGCGCATGGCGGCGGTGAGGCCGCGCACCATCTGTACCGCCATGTCCGGTGCCGGTTCTTCCACTTTGACTACCTGGAAGCGGCGGGCCAGCGCGGCATCTTTTTCGAAGTATTTCTTGTATTCGGCCCAGGTGGTGGCGGCAATGGTGCGCAGCTCGCCGCGTGCCAATGCCGGTTTCAGCAAATTGGCGGCATCGTTCTGACCGGCGGCACCGCCCGCGCCGATCAGGGTGTGTGCCTCGTCGATAAACAGGATGATGGGCACCGGGCTGGCCTTGACCTCGTCGATCACCTGGCGCAAGCGGTTTTCAAACTCGCCCTTGACGCTGGCACCGGCCTGCAACAGGCCCAGATCCAGGGTGCGCAGGGTAACGCCCAGCAGGGTGTCTGGTACTTCGCCCAGCACAATCTGCCGGGCCAGTCCTTCCACCACCGCTGTTTTGCCTACACCGGGCTCGCCGGTGAGAATGGGATTGTTCTGGCGGCGGCGCATCAGGATGTCGATCATCTGGCGGATTTCACTGTCACGGCCAAGGATAGGGTCGATCTTGCCGGCGCGGGCTTGGGCGGTGAGGTCCACCGTGTATTTGTCCAGTGCCGGATTGCCGCGTGTCCGTTGCGGTTTTTCCTGGCTGGCGCTGGTGTCGTCGGCCTGTTCGGCGGCTTCTGCTTGTTGGCTGGCCGGGGTGGCGCTGCCTTCGCCGCCATGGCGACGCAATTCGCGATAGGCACCGTTAAGCAGGCTGCTGTCCTGTACGGCCAGGGTGCGCGAGCTGTCTTGTACTGCATTGCGCAGCGTATCGTCACGCCACAGCGTCAGCAGCATGTCCAGTGTGGAGATATCGCTTTCGCCATGCTCCATGCTGGCCAGCAGCCAGGCTTTTTCCAGCCAGCGCGGCAGCCAGGCCGATAGCACCGGGTTGCGGGTATTGCCGCTGCGGAAGCTGTCCTGGGCGGCATCCAGCTCGCGGCCCAGCTGGTCGATGGGCAGGCCTAGCGCCAGCAGCGCGGCCAAGGCGGCGTTGTCTTGCTGGTCTAGCAGGGCCAGCAGTACATGCTCGATTTCCACTTCGAAGTGGGTGCGCCCCAGTGCGCGGCTGGCTGCTTGTTCCAGGGCCTGGCGTGCGGCGGGGGTAAGACGTTCGATCAGCGATTTGAGTGATACCGACATGTGGTTTTCCAGTAATTTGAATCAAGATTCGGGTCGGGTAATTCAGTGCAGCAAGACATAGCGCATATCGTCGGGGTCCTGCGGCTGCGGCCCCAGCCAGCAGTTGCCCCCCAGCAGCAAGGGGGAGGCGGCAGACATGCAGGCAGGCGGCACGGCCTCTTTCTCCAGTACCAGGCATACCTCCACTGCCAGGCTGTGGCCCAGGGCAAACTGCAACACGGCGCGCAGGGCGGCGGCGGCATCCGTACCCGGCTGCAGCACGGCGTAACGCTCGGCATTCATGCTGCCCAGGCGTAGCCGCAGCTTGGTCTGGCGGTCCCATACCCGGTTGCCTGCCAGCATGGATACACCCAGCTCGCAAGCCTGGTCGCCCAACCGGCTTTGCTCGGATTCCGGCAGAACCATCCATTGCCCGACAAATTGCTCTACCTGGGCGCTTACCCCGAAGAAGCTTTCAATCAGCGTGGCCAGCGACTGGGCCGACATCGGTTTCTGGCTGAGCAAACCGGCAAAGTAGACAAACAGGTTTTCGTCCAGCTCCATGCTGGTGCCGATTTGCTGGCGCAAGCTGGAGAGGCCGGTGCCGCCCAGGTCCAGCAGGTGGCGGGTGAAGCCATCACGCTCGCCAGCCTCCATGTCCAGCCAGAAGCGGTACTTGTGCCAGGCTTGGTAAAACAGCGCCGTTGCCCGGTGGCTGAAAATGTCGAAAAACGCATGCATGGCGTGGTCGCGATGGCGCAGCTTGCGCTCCAGCAGCAACTCGGTATACGCGGTGGGCAGTGCGCCGGACGGGCCGGTAAGTCCCATGAAACTGACCACCATTTCCGCGGTGGCGGGGGCGTCGTCTGGTGCCTGCTCCGGTGCCGGTTGGTAGCCCGCCAGTTCACTGGGCGGAAACGACAGGGTGGCCAGGGTGCGAAATCGCAGCTCGGCAGGCAAGCGTCGCTTGTCGCCCGCACGCTTGCGGCCCGACAGGGCCAACAGGCGCACCGCCTGGAAGAAACCGAACTGGCTGGCATCGGCCGCCAGTTCCTGCCTCAAATCACGAGGGCTTCGCCGGCTCGGGCTGGCCATGTCAGCACCTCCTCCTTGTCCTGCACGTTTTCCACATGCAGGCGGGTGAAACTATTGGGGGCGCAGTACAGGGCAAAAAAACGCTCCAGTACCGAGGCAAACAGATACACACTGCCCCCCACGTAGTAATCGGCATCCAGTGTCAGCCGGATATCGCTGCCACGGACAAAACCGGTGAAGTCCCGCCCGGCCACACGGGTGACGGCCGGTCCGCTGCTGACTGCGGCAATGCCCTGAATCTGCCGGGTATTGGCGGCGGAATCGGTCAGGTTGTACAGCGTCAGCATTTCCTGCAGCGCTTCCACGCCGGAATCGACGATGGACAGATAGTTGAGCGACAGATGCGAAATCAGCCGCCACTGCACGGCGCGGCCCAGCGGGCTGCGCTGGGTGGCACCCGGCTTGCGCAACAGTCGCACCCGCTTCACTACCGCGTGGCCGGGAATGGTGAAGTCCGAGCGTGCCGTGGCCTGGCTGCCGCCAAAGGGAATCTGTTCGGGCAGGTCGCGGTTGCTGCACAGCAGCTCCAGGCTCAGCACTTCGGTAGCCGGGCGTACCGGCTGGAAGGCCAGATCTACCAGGTGGATTTCCAGGTCGCTGCCCTTGTCGCCCTGATGCGGCGAATCCTGGCGGCTGGCATGCCAGTAAAAGCGTGGTGCCTTGTCTTGCACCGCATGGCGGATAGCGTAGAAGGGCGGTACTTCCTCGCTGCGCTCGCCTTCGGTCGATTTTTCCACTCTTTGCACGCGTCGCACCTGCACCACTTCAAAGGCATGCGGCTTGCGACCATCCGGTGTCACCGCATAGGACGCTTTCTGATGGGTAACGCGAACGGGTTCTGCCGCATGGCGGAACAGGTTTACCACCGGCGTGCAGCCCAGCTTCAGATGCTGCACGCCCAACTGCGTGAGCAGACGGTTATAGCGCTCGCTGTCGGCAAACTTGTCCAGCATCACCCGCAGTACCAGCCGCTCGCCATCCAGCCGCACCACGGCCTTGTCCAGCTGACCAAAGTCAACAAACAGGAATTTGTCCGGATAACAGAAGTACTCGGTCAACAGCCGGTAGCCGACAAAGGAGCGTTCGTCATACTCCAGCATGCCTTCGTCACGGCCAAAGCCCACCGGGGTGATGCAAGACGCTGGCAACTGCCGGGTACGGGCCGGGTCTTCACTGCCATCGCCCACCTGTACCCGCCGCACATTGGCCAGCAGCAGCTCATATAACAGGTGCATCTGTGCCGGTTCGCCATCCAGGAAAAAGCGTAGCGACTCCAGCCCAATGGCATTCACCGGCAAACCGCCGTGGGTTTGCAACTCCAGCGTCAGCACCGCTGCTGCGTCTGGTGCCAGCTGGCGCAAATAGGCCGAACCGCTGGTCAGCTCCAGCCGCGCCTCGCTGAGCGACAGCGGGTACAAATCCACCGGATAAGCGCTGCGGAACTTGCACACCACACCGTTGATGGCCGGAGCCTGCACCATCTGGCCACGCTCCACCCGGTAGCGGCGGGCAATCTCCGGTCGTGCCGGGTCACACTCCAGCTGCACGATGGTGGCAGCGGGAATGGGCTGCAGATAGTGCGGATACAGCACATTCAGAAAGCTTTCCGCCACTTCCGGATAATCGTCATCCAGCTTTTTGTGGATGCGCGCCGCCAGCAGCGCAAACGACTCGATCAGCCGCTCGGTATGCGGATCGGCGCACTGGTCGCCTTCCATCTGCAGCCGGCCGGCTATCTTCGGGTAGCGGCGGGCAAACTCGCCGGACAATTCCCGTAAATGGCCAAGCTCGCGCTCGTAATAGGGGAGGAGGGATTCAAGCATTCAAACTCACATCATAAAGGGGCGGGTAATCACACCCATGCATCGTTGCCCATCGCCAAGGTGGCAGGCATGTCAAAAGGCCGTAGCGGGTAAGTCCTTGCTTGGCGTTGCTGTGCCTTGGTCTGGCTGCTCGGCTGTGGCAGCGGAATCATCATCATCTTTCTCGCTATCCGGGGCCTTGCAGATGAGTTTCTTGTTGTTGTCGTCATCCGTGAAAAAGATGGTGCGATAGCGCCAATAAGAGCCATGGGGTTCTAGCTTGCCCAGTGTGGATTGCATGAACCAGGCGCGGGAGTCGTGGACATGTTCGTCGTATAGCAGCATGAGATCCGCGTTTTGAATCAGCTTCTGGTATTTGGCCTCGCTGTGTTTGATCAGCATTTCACGCTCGGTGCCGGTACAGTCGGCACTGAAGGGGCGGGAGATGGCAGTAAACAAGGATGCCAGCCAACCTAGCGGATTCGGGTCTACGCTGATAATGCCCAGATAGTCATCGCGGAAGTCTTTGGCACCCATACGCAGCTGGGTTCCGTCCAGGGTAGGCTCATAGCCCTTGGATAAATTGGGTTGATAGTCCCGGCCTACATAAGCCTTGTCATTGGCCGACATGCTGTCCTCCGGCACGGGCTCGTAATGGCTACCGCGGCCACTGATATTGGTAACGCGGTGCTCCGGCCATTTCATCTTGGCGGCACTGGCTTTGCCCTTTTTACTTTGGGTTTCCCAGGCGTCCTTCTCTTGCTTGATTGCCCAGTCCGGCGTTTCGCGTTCTGTCGCCGCATATTGGTAGGAGTCGGTAGTTTCCTGGCTTTGCCCGCCACTGCCATGCAAGCCGCCTGCATAGCGCTCGATACGCCAGGCATTGATTTGCGCAGTCTGGTTCTTGATCAGGTCAATTAGGGAGCCGCCTGATCTTGACGCATGCCGCCATGCGTTGAAGCGCTGGATGAGTTTGGGATCAACTGCAAAGAGTTTTGTTGTTGCGTCGTCAAAAAATCGCCACGCTTCTTTCGCCTGAAGCATCTTGATTTTGGACTTCTCACTTACGTTACCCTGCTGGCAACGGTCAGCATCAATTTTCAAAGGTGCCCCAGCATCAAAAGCCAGGCGATACAGATGGTTCAGCGGAATCTGCGACAGCAACATTTCCTGTCCGTCGCGTGCCTTGCCCTGATCGTTTGGCGGGTAGCCACCGCCTACATCACTGTGCATACCCGGATAAACCCATTCGCCTACCACGCAGGAAGGGTAGGCACCCTGGGTGGTGGTGGCCACCGAGTCCAGTGGAAAACACAGGCGCTGTTCGTGTGCGCTCACCAGGTGCGCACAGCGCTTGAGCCACTCGCGCTGCGGCAGCTGCATGGTGCCGTCGGCCCAATCCATATGGCCTTGCGCACCGGGGGCCAGCTCGGTCAGGCCAACCGAGGCCACCGTATCCAGCACACCGAGAAACTCCACTGTCAGTGGGATGCCAAAGAAGGCGCTGTCTTGCATCTGCTCATCCAGACGCCACAAAAAAGCACGGGCCTCGGCAGCGCCACGGGAAAAGCCATAAATGTACAGCTTGATTTTCAGAATGGTCGGCTTGCTATCCAGTTTGGCCAGAACATCGCTCATGCCAGCCTTCATCGCTGCGCGGCGATCTTCCTTGCTGGTGCCGGTTTTTACCATCACGCCATGATTACCCTCCTTGTAGGTAAATTCCATTTGCTGGATTATTTTCATGGCTTGGCTGTCAACAAGCGTTCCAATTTCTAAGCTCAGTTGGAGTGAGTCAATAATCCGCGTTAGCCCCCATAAAATTCTGCGCTCACCACCGCTGGCAAAGCTAAGTCCACTAGATGAAGGGCCATCTTCTCCAATTTTTTTAAATTCCGTACCTACGCCTTGAATATAGTGTGCATAGTAACCGCTTGCTTGCGCCTTCTTGGCACTGATAGTTGCCTGGTAAAGGCGGCGTACATTACTGCTGCACACGGGGTTTGCTGCGTCATCCGAATCACCGTGATTATTGGTGCCATCAAAGAACAGACTGATATTGAGCACGATATCGCAGGGGGCTGGCTTGCCGGCCGCCCGTTCATCCATGCAGCTTTCGGCAATATCCTTTTGCTGTTCGCGGCGCTGTTGCAAGATATGGGCTATTTTGGTTGGAAAGTAACCAGACTCAGGATAGTGTGGGGCAAGGCTTACCGGCATGTCTTTTTCCCTCCAAGGCGGCGGATTAGTTCTGAATCAAAATTTTTACCGCCAGGTAGCTTTGAAAACAACCGGTGTTCTTCTTCGCAATCAATCACCACACGCGCATCGTCGCATGGCAAAAATATAAATGTAACACCGCACGTCTCACCATATTTAGGTAAGGGGATGATCTTTTCCATTTTTTTATAATTTGCTTCATGAATATTCATCCATTTTTTCCATTCTGGAGTAGTTATTCCATTCGGCAGGGCTGGTCGTCTTGTGCCATCTGGATTGATTCCCGGACTGGGGTCTTTGGTCCAGCTAAGCGTTGCCGTCATGCCCGGTTTCCATTTGGCTGGAATGCTCATGCAGCATTCATCACCACCAGCCCCACTCACTCCGCTACCATTCAGGCTTGCACGAAGTATTATGATATTACTGTCGGTGTTAACTACCCTGCCTGGAATGCCAATGGTGGCTTCGTCGGCCATGCTTTGACAGCCGCTAAGCAGCGCAAGGGTGCTGATGATAATGGCCAGTAATTTATTTCTTGACATTGTGTTGTTCCTTGATTGAATTGTTTTGCATGGTCATTTTAAGTAGTACTTGCCAATATTTTTGCTGGTTATTTTGTTTACTGCATCGTCGAATCATCATGTTGTTTGCTGCCTTTAAGAATCAGCCATATTTAATGGTACGTTCCTTCATGCAGCTTTCGGCAATATCTTTTTGCTGTTCGCGGCGTTGCTGCAAGATGTCCGCAATTCTGCTCGGAAAAAAGCCGGATTCCGGATAGTGAGGTGCAAGACTTACTGACATACCGAGCGTCCTCCCATGCGACGAATCAATTCAGGATAGCGGGCCTTTCCACCTGGTAACGTACTAAATAATTTGTATCTTTCATCACAATCTAGAATTACCCGCGCATCGTCACACGGTAAAAATACAAATGTCACTCCACACGTCTCTCCATATTTAGGGAGTGGTATAGTTTTTTCTATAGTTCTGTAATTTTTCCTGTGGTTTGTCATCCATGAATCCCATTCTGGAGTGCTTATACCATTCTTTATTACCGGGGCACTTTTTCCATCAGGATTAATGTCAGGACTGGGGTCCTTGGTCCAGCTAAGCGTTGCGGTCATGCCCGGTTTCCATTTGGCTGGAATGCTCATGCAGCATTCATCACCACCAGACCCGCTCACACCGCTACCATTCAAGCTTGCACGAAGTATTATGATATTACTGTCGGTGTTAACTACTCTGCCTGGAATGCCAATGCTGGCTTCGTCGGCCATGCTTTGGCAGCCGCTAAGCAGGGCAAGGGTGCTGATGATGATGGCCAATAATTTATTTCTTGACATTGTGCTGTTGCTTGGTTGAATTGTTTTGCATGGTCATTTTAAGTAGTGCTTGCCAATATTTTTGCTGGTTATTTTATTTGCTGCATCGTCGAATCGTCATGCTGTTGGCTACTGTTAAAGGGTGGGCTATCAAATGACCCATTCATCCATGCAGCTTTCAGCAATATCTTTTTGCTGTTCGCGGCGTTGTTGCAATATATGGGCTATGTTGGTTGGAAAGTAACCAGCCTCAGGGTAGTGTGGTGCAAGACTTACCGGCATGTTTTTGCTCCCCCCGCACGACGGGCTAGTTCAGGATAAAATTCCTTTCCACCAGGAAGATCCTTGAAGAGACTGTATTTTTCGTCACAATCTATAACAATTCTGATGCCATCACACGGAAGAAAAATAAAAGTTACCCCACATGTTTCTCCATATTTAGGTAGGGGGATGGTTTTTTCTATAGTTCTATAATTCTTCCTGTGGTTTGCCATCCAGGCTTTCCATTCTGGGGTGCTTATACCATTCTTTATTACCGGGGCACTTTTGCCATCAGGGTTAATGTCAGGACTGGGGTCCTTGGTCCAGCTAAGCGTTGCTGTCATGCCCGGCTTCCATTTGGCCGGAATGCTCATGCAGCACTCTTGACCACCTGTTCCACTCACACCGCTGCCATTCAGGCTTGCATTAAGAATAATGATACTACGGTCTGTATTGACTACCCTGCCAGGAACGCCAATAGTGGCTTCGTCGGCCATGCTTTGGCAGCCGCTAAGCAGGGCAAGAGTGCTGATGATGATGGCCAGTAGTTTATTTCTTGACATTGTGTTGTTGCTTGGTTGAATTGTTTTGCATGGTCATTTTAAGTAGTGCTTGCCAATATTTTGCTGGTTATTTTATTTACTGCATCGTCGAGTCATCATGCTATTGGTTACAGTTAAAGGGCGGACTATTTAACAACTCACTCATTCTTGCAGCTTTCGGCAATATCCTTTTGCTGTTCGCAGCATTGTCGCAAGATGTCCGCAATTCGGGTTGGAAAGAAGCCGGATTCCGGATAGTGAGGGTGCAAGACTTACTGGCATATCGCACGTCCTCCCATACGACGAATCAATTCAGGATAGCGGTCCTTTCCGCCAGGCAATGTTCTGAATAATTTGTATCTTTCATCACAATCTAGAATTACCCGAGCATCGTCACATGGTAAAAATACAAATGTTACTCCACACGTCTCACCATACTTTGGTAAGGGGATGATCTTTTCCATTTTTTTATAATTGGCTTCATGAGAATTCATCCACCTTTTCCATTCCGGGGTTGTTATTCCATTCGGCAGAGCTGGTCGTCTTTTTCCATCAGGATTGACTCCCGGACTGGGGTCCTTGGTCCAGCTAAGCGTTGCGGTCATGCCCGGCTTCCATTTGGCCGGGATGCTCATGCAGCATTCATCACCACCAGATCCGCTGACACCGCTGCCATTCAGGCTTGCATTAAGTATTTGGACGCTGCTGTCTGCACTCACTACTCTGCCAGCAATACCAATGGTGGCTTCGTCGGCCATACTTTGGCAGCCGCTAAGCAGGGCAAGGGTGCTGATGATGGCCAATAATTTATTTCTTAACATTTTCTGTTGCTAAGCGCGTTGCTTCGCATAGCAATTCCATATCCTGGTTTGCGTCGTCGAATAGGCAGATAGCTATTTTCTGATAATTTTGTGCTATTTTTCGATACCTATTAGCGCCTTCATGGTTTTTCTGTTTATCCATTTTTTTGTATGGCAAGTGCCCTCGATATGGCTGTGTTATGCCTGGTCAATTAAAAGCACTTGCCATCATTCGTTGCATTGACTGTGTCAGCTAACTTGGATTTATTTTAAGGCGCATTACTATTTTCTGTTTTCTTCGTGTAGCGCAGAGCCGACTTCATGAGTGGGTCTAGTAAAATAAGCCCACCATCTTGAGATTGACCTATCCATAACTCAGATACAAAGGGTTTAGTCAATCCAAGATCATTGATGGCTACACCGACAATGCGCTTGCTGCGTCGCTCTGGTGGAATGTCAAACCAGGACCAAGAATCATGGCTGCCGTTTCTTCGTAAGCCGACCTTTGTCCAGTCAGAAGCCGATCCGCTCCACTGCAAAATGGCATCGCCGCTACTGTTGCTGACTGCATGACCCAATATTTTTCCATTTGATTGGAATTGCACTTCGATATCATTGGCACCTCCAGCTTTTGGCACGCCAACGACAATAATCAGCTCCTCATTGGTGGCAGGCTTAATGATTTTTTCTTCATCATTAGTCATTAAGCGGTAGGTCGGCTGAGTTTTAGGCAGTTCGGTTGTGAACTTAACTAGTCCATTTTCGATATGCCATTTTCCTTCCAGATAGTCAAATTGCGAGTACCATGCTGCTCTGTGATTTTTTTCTAACCATAATTCAGATTTTGTACTGGATGATGTGTATTTTCCGATTATAAATTTTTCTTTGATTGGCTTTTCCTGTTTTCGATAAGATAAGCTTTGAATACTTTTTGCGAAAGGGTTTTCTTTTATTTCCGGCTTTGGCATGGAAAGTATCAATTCATCGTTTTCCCCATTATTTAAGGAAAGTAAGATGTTATTGAATGCCGGAGCAATTTTGTTGGAATTTTTTAGCATCATAGGCATGATGCCGCTCTCCTGTGCAGCATCTGTGACGGAAAACCAGTTCCATTTGTCTTCACCGTCAATACGCTTTAGGGCGACTCTTTTCCATGGCCCCCAGGAAGGAGGTTTTTTTGCTGTTAGCAAACCTCTATTTCTCTGATCTGTTTCACCATTTATTATTTGGCCTTTTTCATCTTCAAAAATTGCGGCATCTCCAGTTATGCCTTGTATTTCGGTGCCAATGATGTAGGTGCCGATCACGTCGTTGGGGTGGCGGAATCTTATTTGATCTGATATGTATGGCTGGTACTTCGGGTGGCCTTTTTCTTTGTTGGCTATTAGGTTTATTTTTTCATCTTTTATATTCCAGGTGCCGCTAACGTTATAGTGCCCGTTGTAATATAAATTCCAGTGAAACTTTCCTGACTTTTCTAGTTTTAGATGGGATGGTAGCCAGTTTTCGTCTGTCATTACATAACTGCCGGCTAGTGGGGAAGTATTATTGCCAGCCAATGCTATTGGTGCTGTTGATATGTTGCTAATCAAGAATGCCCAGCTAAGAAGTGCAGTGGTGCTTTTCAGTTTGATTTTCATTTTTGATTTGTCTTCGGTAAGGGTGTCGTTACAACATCTTAAATATGCTTAGTTAATACGCAAAAATTGCTCAATGAATGGCATTCGTGCATCTTCCGACCACAATTTTGCTTTGTCCGCAGCCTGGTGCGCGTGTGCCAGCTGCGTCATCAGCTCTTCTTCGGACTGCAGTTGGAATTCCTCCGGACTGAGCAGGTGGTTTTGCCGCCATTGCTCGGCAACATGCCAATTGGCCAGGGCATCCACCTGGCTGTCTTGTAATGGCAGGGTTTCGTCCAGCCAGATGGCGGGCGGCGGACTTTGCCATTTTCCGGTGTCCTGCATGCGGGCGTTGCCATCACGGTCCAGCCAGTGCCATTCACGGGCAGGGCGTAATAGCAGGCTGCGATTGTCGTCATCCAGCGTATCCACCACAGCGGCAAACAGCCGGGGGTCGTGATAGCGCAATACGCCTTTTTTCAATCCCCGTTCCCAGGATGCCTGCAGGCACAGACGGCAGTTATTGACCAGGTCGGCAAAGTCCCAGCTGCTTAGCAGGGCCATTACCCTGGGCTGACCGTGCCATCGCTGCAGTAATTTCAGCAGTTGCGGGTCGGCAACATGGAGCGGAACGCGTACCAGTACCGGGCCGGCTTCTGCCGCTTCTTCATGCGGGGTGTCCTGTAGCAGTGCTACCGGCTTGTTGAGTGTGCTAATCCGGCTCTGCCATGCAGGACTCAATTCCGCCTGATCCACAATCAGGTCCAGCCATTCCAGTGCCAATGCGGCTGCATGGTTCTGTAGCAGCGTGAGCCAGGCTTGTGGCGTGGCTTGGTTTAACAGGATGCGATGACTCATTTGGCGGCCACCAGTGGATTGGCCTGATTGAATGCTTTGGCCATACAGGGTTTGCATACGGTATTAGGGAAGCTTGGCAGTGGTGGATTCATCTGGTCTGGCCCGCTCAGCGCATGGTTGGCCCCCTTCACACTTACCGTGCCCGGGCAGTGGATTTCGATATTGCCGCCTTTTAACCGGATATAAGCACCGCCACTGGTCAGCAGGATTTCCTGCTTGGCGTTGACCACAATCCTTTCTTTGCAGGAGGTGATGGTCACATCCTTATCCGCCGTCAGTTCCATCGCATCGCTCTGCGCCTGTAGCTGCACCTTGCCCTTCGCCGCAATCAGCTTCAGCGCGATCTGGTCTTTCACCCCGGCGACAAACAGGCTGATGTGCTGGCCGACGTTGTGCAGCCAGCGGCGGCCGGTGGTGTGGTTGGCGTCGCGCTGGGCGATGAGGTTGAGGTTGGTGCCGGCGCTGAGGGTCTGGCTTTGTTCGGTGAGGCTGGCGATGCCGGCCGGGGCGGACAGGATGAGCAGCGGCTGTTGGCCAGCCTGGCTGCTGTTGCCGCTGCTGGCGGTTTTGCCTTCCTTGTCGGTATTGCTGCCGGCTTCCCAGGCTTTGAGCGCGGCGGCGTGGTGTTGCAGGTGGCCGCTATCCTTGTTGCCGTCTTTGCCGTTGTCGGGGTTGATGGCGTCCGGCCCGGTTTCCATGCTGTCGGCCAGTTGTGCTGCGGCGGTGTCGCCCAGGCTTTGGCTGAGGCTGAGCGCGGCGTCGAGCTGGCTTTGCGCGTGTTCGCGTGCCAGTTGTTTGCCGGATGCGCCGTTTTGCGCTTCGGTGCTGAGCAGCAGGCCGTGGGCGGCGCGGATGGCACCGTGCTGGTCGGTGCGTAGTTCGAAGCCTTCGCCGCGTGCTTGGGCTTTGCCATTGCTGCGCGGGTGGGTGAGGTAGCCCTGGTTGAGCTGGGTCTTGCCGGGTTCACTACTGAGCTTGGCCCGTACTTCGCCGGGAGTGTCGTCGAACAGCAGTTCGTTGTACTGCCCGCCCTGGTGTTCCTTGGATTTGATACCGGACAGCGTCTTGTTGGCGGGCAGCGCACCGGCACCGCTAAAGGCCGGGGTGGCGTGGCTGCCGTTGTACAGCACGCCGACGATGACCGGGCGGTCGATATCGCCTTCGATAAAGTCGACCAGCACTTCCTGGCCGATGCGCGGGATGAACTGGTGGCCCCAGCCGGCCCCGGCGCTGGGCATGGCCACGCGCAGCCAGCAGGAGGATTTGTCATCCAGATTGGCACCGATACCGGGGTGTTCGTCTGGCCGCTGCCAGTGGAATTGCACCTTGATGCGGCCCAGTGCGTCGGTGTGCACTTCCTCGCCTTCCGGGCCCACCACGGTAGCGGTCTGTACACCGTTGGAGGTGGGCTTGGCCTGGGTGCTGTTGGCGTAAGCCGGGGTGAGCGGAATGCCACGGCGCTGGGCGGTGATGGTGGTCTGGAAGGGGCTGCTGTCCTGACCGTCAGTTGACGTGCTGTCGGTCCCGCTGGCCAACAGGCTGCGCAGTCCGCTGGCCAGATCGCCCGGCAGATTGTTGTTGGCGCGGAAGGTTTGCCCGGTGACCACGAATTCACGCTGCTCGCTGCTGTCGCCCTCGTGCAGCGGATGCTCGTCCAGGCGGAACCACTGCCCGGCCTGCAGGCTGCGTACCGAACCGCTGCCGCTAAACTGCTTGGCCTGCACATCGTGCGCCTGCTGGCGCAACTGGGCGTACTGGCTCAGCTGCTCGGCATCGCTGGCGTAGTACAGCGACTGCGGATCGTAATCCTGCAAGGTGGATTGCAAGGCATCACCACTGCGGCCTTGCTGGATGCGGGTCTGGTCGCCGGTATGCTGGGTAGCCACCGGCTGGTAATCGAAACTGGCCAGCGCCACCGCACCGGACACCACCTGACGGGCGGCGCTCCAATCGGTGAAGCCATCTTCCTCTTCTGTCGCATCACTGCGATGGAAACGCACCCGCTCGCTGGCCGCTGGCGGCAGGCTGTAAGCATCGTCAAACACCACCAGCTTGACCTGCGGATGCTCGCCATCGACATGCTCGAAACGCCAGGCATACCCCTCTTCGTGCAGCAGGCGCACGATGAAGTCGAAATCGCTCTCACGATACTGCAGACAGTAACTGCGCGGGCTGGCCGTGGCGGTGTGGAACTCCAGCGTCTGCACCTGGGCGAACACCGGGTTATTGGCCTGATGCTCGGCCAGAATCTGCTTGACGATGTCGGGGACGGACAAGTCCTGAAACACCCGCGAAGTGCGGCGCAGGCGCAGCAGGGCAAACGGCGGTTCAATGGTGAGGCCATACTTGGCAAAGCCGCCATCCGACCCCAACAGCTCGGCGCGCGACACCACACCACAACGCACCACCTGGCTGCCATCGGCATCCAGCACCCCCAGGCGGGCGGCGACGCCGAGCAGCGACTTGAGTTCGATATTGCCGTCGGGCGATAAACAGCTGAGCTGATAGCGATAGGCTTCTGACACGCCCTCGCTGCCGTCCAGGGTGTGGGGCAGCAACTGCTCGGCGGCGATCTGTCCGCCATCCAGCTGCAGGGTGAGCAGGCGTTGGTGCTGGGAGAAGGCGGCGGCGAAGCTGCTTAAAAGGCTGGTAAGGTCCATCCCGGTTTTATCTCTTATTCATTGCAAGGTTTGCGCCAGGGCAGGGCTGCTGCATGGCTTATTGCACCTTGTATACATTGGATGACAGTTGCAGCGTGGCATCGAAGGTGACCGGCGGGCGGTGCGGGTGAATGCGCAGTACCGCATCCACGCGAAAACGCAGATGGCGCTCCATTTCACGCGGGGCATCCAGATTCACCCGTACCCGCGATAGTCGCGGCTCGTGGGTTTCGATGGCACGACGCAGTTGCTCGCGCAGCAGCTCGCGGTCGTCAGGGTTCAACAGGCTGATGCCGCTGAGGTCGGGAATGCCGTAATTGAGCATGCTGCTGCGGGCCAGCGGGTAGTCGTCTTCGCGTACTTCGGCCGGCATCAGCCGCGTGTTGAGCAGCGCTTCCAGATCGCGCGCCAGCGATTGCTTGAACTGCGGCAACTCGTATAACGGCGCATGGTCCTGGCCACTGTTGTCCGGATGATCGTCCAGCAGGCGGTCCAGTACCGATGGCTGCAGCAGTGTGTGTCGGCTGAAGGTGCTCATCTCAGCCGCCAAATACCTTGCTTAATTGCTGTGACAGCAACCAGCGGTAGGTCAGGAAAATGCCGCTGCCTACTACGGCCAGCAGGGCAACGTACAGCCATAAGGGCAGTTCGTGCCGGACAAAGGCCTGAAAGCGCTGCGGCAGCTGCCAGTTGGGGGCGAACTCCGCCTTGCCGCCACGCACCTGCTGGATTTCCTGGCCCAGCTTGTGGGTGAGGTAGCCCAGCTTTTCTTCGCCTTCCAGCAGGTATTTGCCCTGAAAGCCCAGTAGCAGGCAGGTGTAGAACACTTCCAGCGCTTCGATATTGCGGGTGGGTTCCAGTCGCAGCTGTTCCAGCCGGTTGAAAAAGCCTTCTCCGGCCAGATGCTCGCCGAACAAACGCAGCTGCAGCGGCATGCGTTCCCATTCGTCACGCAAGGAGAAGGACGAGGACAGGATGATTTCGTCCATCAAGGCGCAAAAGGCGTACTTGGCATGATTGACGTCATTCATGTCCTTGCTGAAGTTGCGGGCGTTTTTTTCGTACTGGGAAAGAAAACCATCCACACGACGGTTGAATTCGACAGCACTGCCGGGGGCATTGCCATCCTTCAGCAGAAACAGCAGGTAAATGCCGTCCTCCAGCATTTCCCGCAGCGAGGGGGCCGCGGGTGCCGACAGGGTGATGGGGCGTTCGGTGGTCGGGGTAGCAATAGCTTGGCTCATGGCGTACTCAGCGGAAGACGGCGATCAGCTCTAGCTTCAGATCTGACAGGGTTTGCGGAAGGTAAATGCAGATGCTGCGCGACTGCAGCATGCGGCTGAAGATGTCGCCATGCGGCTCGAAGGCAAAGTAGTGGTTGCCAACCCGTACCGGCACCGCGGATGGCGTTTGCGCCGCATGGTGGATGGCGACGCCGCGCAGGGCGGAGTTGAGGATTTTCTCCACGTCGTCTGGTGCACCAATCTTCATCTTGAGCGGTACGTTGTCGATTATCTGGGAGGCCGGCAGCTCGCTTTGCACCGACAGGTAGAAATCCACGTTTTCCAGCAGGCGGTCGCTTTCCAGGCGGCCGATATGGAATGACGGCTTGGGTGAATGCAGTGGAATGACCGTGTAGCGGGCGGAGATCACGGTATCGAGCAGTTCGCGGATTTGCCGGTCCAGCACGGGCAGTACCTGTTGCAGCTGGTCGTGGCGATAGGCTGGAATGTCGGCCAGGCTGTACAACGTAGAGAAGGTTTGCAGTTCGCCACAGAACTCAGCCAGCGCCATGTATAGCTCTTCCGGGTGCAGCGGCTGGCACAGGGACAGGTGGCGCAGCCGGGCAAAGTTGCGGTTGACGCTGTGTAGCAGCCAGAAAGAGCTGATGTCGGTGGAGCCATACTCGACTACGCTTTTTGCCCGCTCGCGGTGGCTGCCTGCCAGTGACTGGCTTTTTACCAGCAGGATATCCAGCAGGCGGCGCAGCAACTGCTGGATATCATCCGATGCACTTACCGTGGTGAGCGGCGGGATAAACCCTGCCGCCACTACCCATTGGCCGGTGGCGTTCTTTTCCAGGTCGCACAGGGCGATGGCATCGTAACCATCGCGGTTTTCTTCTTCCAGCATCAGACGAACATCCAGCTCCAGCGTGCTGATATCGGCGTCTACTGCCTGTGTGTACAGGTCGCCCAGCTCGCTTTGCTGGCTGGTGAAGCGGGTAGGGCGCGCACTGGCATCGCCGCTGCGGGTATTGCCACCATAGGGCTGCATATTGGCCAGGCAGGCATAAAGACGCGTTTTGATACCTAGTTGCGGCAGTGCTGTCAGCTCGCGTGACAGGGGCAGCGCCGCATTGGTGGGGGCCTGGTACAGGGTGCCGTCACGAAACAGCAGGGCCAGTTCATCCAGATGCACCATGCCGCCCTTGAGTGCCTGTTCGTCCAGTTTCAGCTGGATAAGTCCCCATTGGTGGCGGCGTGCGTGCTGCAGCAGTGCCGTAGTTTTTTGTTCCAGGAAAAGTGACTGTTGCTGGAAATGCTGCGGTCGAAGAAACATGCCTTCACCCCACAGAACCCGTTTTGCTTGTTGCATCTGATTTCAAACTTTCATGCGCATAGCATTATGGCTGTCGTAGCGTAATGCTCTGGTTCATCGTGTCGATTTTCCGCTTCATGGCGCTGTTGCCAGTGCTTGCGGATTGCCTTGTCAAATCTGGTTTTGGTGAGTTTTAGTGCTTTATGCGTATATTTACTTAGTATAACTATCATTTGTCATATTTATTGGGTGCAAGATGTCAATAAAATTAAATTAATGAATCATTGAATGACTCATAACAATTGTTGTTAAATTGAGACAGTCTTGTGCAGGGGTTTTAACTTTTTAACGCTGCTGAGCATGACAAATGCTTGGTATTTGCGCCGGCTGCCCCGGGATGGCGGTATTCTTGGTCCGCACTGGTTGCAGATAGCAGTCGGCCGCCTTGAAATTAAGGCCGTCACTTTTCACCGCTTCTGCCGCATACAGTAAACGCCAGTAGGCCGGGTCTGCTTGCCTGAAAAAGCCCACCACGCCAACGTATCGCGTTTCTTCGCCTATGGTTTCCTGCTCGGCCAGCTTTCCCCCTGGAATAAGGGTGAGCTCCTTGCTGGAGATCAGCGAATTGCCTAGCAAATCCGCTTCTGGCTTCCCGCTCAGCAGGCTATCCATGGTCATGCGGTTGAAAGCATCGGCATTGCGCAACTGATAAATATGCACCACCACGGACAAGGGTTTGCCTTGTGCGTCACGGTTCATGCCCTTGCTGCCCTCGCCGGTGACATTTACCAGCTTGGGGCCGCCGCAAGCAGCCAATGCCAGTACTGGCAAGGCTTTCAGCAGCATGTGCAGGCAGTGTGCTCTAGGTCTCTTCAGCATGGGTAAATTCTGAATTCAGATGGTTTGGAATGGAAGCTTCATATTTTACTAGTAATTACAACTAGTCAAAAGTCATGAAAAAGTACATTACAATATACCGTATGGCTATTGTTACATAAGATAAATACACTTTAAACTAAGTGTAAAATATCTGAATTACTGGAATGAATCATGCAGTGGACTATCGCACTGCCTTTCGTCATAGCCGCTCTTGTGGTGTTGGTGGCGTGGGTGGGGTGGCGTTTTTTCCTGGGAGGCCAGGTTGCTGGCAGTTGGGCAGTCGACACCTCCGCCGATGCGGTGCTGGAGCAGGGGGTGTCTGTGCCCCTTGCTCGGCCTCCTGGAGAAGCCGAGGTCGTGACGACGGCTGAGCCTGCAGCGGCAGCTCGGCTACACAGCTATCGCTGGGTGACCTTACCCTTGCTGTCACTGTTGCTGGTGGGGCTTGGAGTGGTAGCCGTGTTCAAGATGGGTGGGCATTACTACCAGCGCCCTGATTACGTGGCCCAGGATTATCAGCAGGCCGGTCGTATCAAGCAGACCTTGCTGGAAGAAAAGCTGGTGCCGCCGCCGCCCTTGCCACCCACCGCCTTTGCTGATGTGCAAAACCAGATGCCTTCTCTGGATATCGTGCATGCCAACCGTGACTGGGCTCACATGAATCCGGCCTTTGTGCAGACCGTATTGCGGGTGATGGTGGCAATGCGGGCGCGTGGATTCGGCATGGTGCTGCTGGAGGGTTATCGCAGCCCGGAGCGACAGAATGCACTGGCCGCGCAGGGTAATCATGTTACCCAGGCCAAGGGTGGGCAAAGCAAGCACCAATACGGTCTGGCTGTCGATCTGGCACCGATGCGTGCCGGCAAGGTGGTGATTTCAGAGCGTGACCCGTGGGCGATGCAGGCTTACCAGGCACTGGGCGAAGAGGCGCAAACCGCCGGGCTTACCTGGGGTGGTAACTGGAGTTTCAAGGATTATGGGCATATCGAGCAGACCGGTTCGCTAAAGGTATTGCTGGGTAAAAGGTAACGTTTCAATTTTCAAGAAGTGGTGGTTATGCAAGCTTGGCTTCGGCATGGGAAGGTCGCCTCGGCGATTGGTTTCCTGATTTTGATCCTGCTTATCTGGTTTGTCGGACCCTGGATGGGGCTGCCTTCACCGGAAGCGCGTCTCGGGTGGATTGTGGGGGTAATGCTGCTGTGGGTGCTGACTTTGCTGGTAGGTCAGCTGCTTACCCGCCGCGCCGGCAGCCTGCTGGAGAAGATGCTGCGCAAACAGGCGGATGATGCTGTGATCGGTGCCGATGCTGGCAAGCGCGCCGAAGTAACACTGCTGCGGCAAAAAATGCTGGCGGCAGTGGATACCCTGAAAAAATCCAAGCTGGGGGTGTCTAGCGGCAGCGCGGCGCTGTACGAATTACCCTGGTATATGATTATTGGCCATCCGGCGGCTGGTAAAAGCTCGGCCATCCTGCAGTCCGGCCTTACCTTTCCATTTAGCGACAAGAGTGGCATCCAGGGGGTGGGCGGTACGCGCAATTGTGACTGGTTCTTCTCCACGGAAGGGGTGCTGCTGGATACCGCTGGCCGCTACGCTACCCAGACCGAAGACCGTGTCGAGTGGCTGGAATTTCTCAAGCTGCTGAAAAAGCATCGCACCAAAGCCCCGGTCAACGGCATCCTGGTGGCCATCAGCCTGCCCGAGCTGGCCCAGCACAATACTGAAGGCTTCACCACTTATGCGCGCCAGGTGCGCGAGCGCATTCATGAAATGTGCAATACCTTTGGCGCCCAGGTGCCGGTGTATCTGGTGTTTACCAAGCTGGACTTGCTGGGCGGCTTTGCCCAGTTCTTTCAGGATGCCGGCGATGAAGAGCGCTCCCGTGTCTGGGGCGTAACGCTGAGTGCCGAACAGGGCAAGGGTTTTGACGTTGCCACGGCCACTGCCCAGCAATTTGAACTGCTATACCGTGGCCTGGTGCAGATGGGTGAGGACAAGCTGGTGCAGCACCGTGGCAGCCAGGTCAGCCCGGCGCACTTTGCTTTTCCCATCGAATTTCATGGTCTGAAAGAAGCGGTAGTCAAATTCATGCGCCTGCTGCATGAGGAAGACCCGTATCACGGCCGGCCGCTGTTGCGCGGTTTCTATTTCACCAGTGCCTTGCAAGAGGGTGTGCCGCGCATTGTGGCGGCCAACCGTGTGCAAGGCCAGTTCGACCTGAGTGCGGTCGGGCGTGATGGCAAGCAGGCCCCATCTTCATACAGTTTTTTCCTGCGCGACTTTTTCCGGGAGGTACTGTTTCCCGATCAGCATCTGATTTCCCGTCAGACAGCACCGCGTGGCGGCCGCGCCAGATTGTTGGCCATGGTCTTTGGCGTATTGCTGTTGGCCGGCGTGGCCGGGGTATGGTCGTGGACATACATTGGCAATCAGCGCCTGCTGGCACAAGTTGCCAGTGATCGTGGTGAAGCACGGAAAATGATGGCGTCCGGCCAGTTGTACAACAAGCTCCGCGGCTTGTTGGTACTGCAAAAGCGGCTGGAAGAGTTCCAGGACTACCGTAAAAACGGCGAGCCTTGGCAACTGGGCTGGGGGCTGTACCAGGGCAATGATCTGGAAGTAGGGCTGCGCAAGGAATACTTTGCTGGCCTGCGGCAGGTGATGCTGGTGCCGGTGCAGCACAATCTGGAAGACACCATCAAGCAGTACAAGGCGCAGCCCGAAACCCAGCCGGTGGCTGTTCCCAAAACCGAAGCAGTGGTCGCCAAGCCGGAAGCCAAACCTGAGCCGGTACACGCTGCCCCGGCGGCCAAGCCCCATCCGCGGCCGACCAAGCCGCACAGGAGCCTGCCCAATATCGTTATTGGCGCACTCGGTGCTTACGACTACTGGGCGCAAAAGGCCACCGCCGCCATGCTGGATGCCAGTGCGCCGACCGGTCAGCTTGTTGGCAACGCCGCTGCTGCTAACCAGCCGGTCAAGCTGGAAGTGGGATACAACGCGCTGAAAACCTATCTGATGCTGCACGAGCAAAAGCGCATGGACGAGCCGCAACTGATCGACCAGATTCCGCGCTACTGGCGGCCTTATCTGGAAAGCCAGCGTGGCCAGTATTCGGTAGAAGAAATCATGTCGGTCGCCGAAAAACTGGTGGCTTTCTATGTCAGTCAGATCAAGGCGGGCGACCTGCCTTTGATCGACAACGATACGCGCCTGGTCAGCGAAGTACGCGACACCCTGCGCAGCTCCTACAAGCATTTGTCGGCTGAAGAGCGCGTGTACAACGAAATCCGCGCCCGCGCCAATACCCGTTACGCACCGTTGACGGTGGCCCGCATCCTGGATAATCGCGATCTCGACATCATGGCCAGCAGCCAGATGGTGGAGGGGGTGTTCACCCGCGAAGCCTGGAACGGCTATGTCAAAGCAGCCATCGATGAAGCCAGCAAGGGCGAGATTCGTGGCGATGACTGGGTACTTGCTTCGTCCATGCAGGACAATCTGGGCAAGGACGGCAATGTCGAGAAAAACCGTGCCGCGCTGATGGCGCTGTACCGCACCCAGTACATTGCCGCCTGGAAGAAATTCCTGCCCGGTGTGACGGTGCGTGATTTCAGTAACCCGGCGCAGTCGGCGTCGGCGCTGACCCGCTTGTCTGACAAGCAGAGTTCGCCGGTGAAGCTGATTCTGGTGCGTGCAACCATGGAAACCTCCTGGGATAACCCGTCCGAACTGAACCGCTCGCTGGAGAACGCCAAGCAGTCGGTACTGGAGAAAACAACCGAGTTTCTCAAGGGCGGTAGTGATGGCCAAGGCAAGAAAACCGGTGACAAGCAATTTGGCGAAGTGGGTCAGGCTTTTGCCGGAGTGGCCCAGCTGGTCAAGGGCGACAACCCGCCTATCAACGGCTATCTCGACCAACTGGCCAAGCTGAAAGCCAAGGTGGCATCGATTGCTTCCACTGACGAGCCGGGTCCGCAGGCCCGCGCTACATTGCAGGCCACGCTGAACGGTTCCGGCTCCGAACTGGCCGATACCATTTCCTATGTAGACAACTCGTTGCTCAACCAGGTGTCGACCGATACCGCGGCCATGGTGCGCCCCATGCTGGTGCGTCCGCTGTCGCAGTCCTATACCGCGATGCTGGGGCCGGTGCAGCAGGACATTAACCAGGCCTGGGCCAATGAGGTGCTGCCGCAATGGAAGCAGCTGGCCAGCAAGTATCCGTTTACCGATTCGGGTAGCGCAGCCTCGGTGGCCGAGATCAACCGCTTTGTCAAAGCCAATGATGGCGTGCTGGACAAATTCATCAACAAATACCTGAACGGCCTGGTGCAGCGCAAGGGAGACACGCTGGTGGCACGCGCCTGGGGCGAGCAGGGCATTCGCTTCAATCCGGAGTTCCTGTCCGCCGCCGGCAAACTGGGAGCATTGGCCTCCACCCAGTTGCAGGATGGCGAAAACAGCCGTTTCGAGCTGCAACCGCAGCCCACGCCAGGGCTGTCGGAAATATCCATTGTGGTGGATGGCCAGGAGCTGCGTTACCGCAACGGCCCACAAACCTGGCAGCCGTTTAACTGGCCGGGCAGTGACAATGCCGGCGGCGCGCGCATCCAGGTTGTTTCGTATAACGGCGCAGCCAGTGTGGTTGCCAGCCAGTCCGGTCGCATGGGTCTGATGCGTCTGCTGGCCGCAGCCAAGGTTGTGCAAGACAGCAGCGATCTGGTGCAGCTGTCCTGGCCTGCCGGAAAAGCCACGGACGGGCAGATGGTGCGTTTCAATTTCCGTATGGTTGGTGGAGTCAATCCCTTGCAACTGATCAAGCTTTACAAACTAAACCTGCCTGAGCGCGTGACTTTGTAACAAGGACGACCAGTACATGGCCTTCAATTTCAAGCGCACACCAGTAACCGCAGGGGAATTCTGCGTATTTGGCAAACTGCCGCGACGTGGTGACTTCATCCGCATCAATGCCACGCATACGGCAGCGGCCCAGCTGGATCATGTGATTGCCGACAGCCTGGTGCTGCTGGACGACGACAGCGCACGCCAGCGTTACCAGCAAATGCCGGCTTCTTCCTTCCTTACCCGCACGCCCGATGGCGCATGGCTGGCCCTGGGGGTAATCCAGCCCAGCCGGGACGAAAGTGGCAGGCTGTATCCGCTGGTGGCTGCGTCGCTGCTGCCTTCTGATATGCCGCGTCCGCCGGTGGGCGTGATGATGCTGTCCAACGAGCTGTTCTACAACGGTTTGCAGGAGCAGCTGAGCAATGCCATCGACAACGCAGTGGAGATGGTGGCCTGCCGCCAGTATCTGGAGGAGCAATCCTTGTTTGGTGCAGGCTCCGCTGCAGATACCGAACTGGCCGAGCAACTGCTCAGCCGTCACCTGGCCATGACGCCCTGCAGCCTGTTGTCTGCGCAGTTGGCGCAGTCGGGCAATGCCGATCTGGCCTCCCTGCTGCTGTCCTTTGTGTTTCACAGCCAGTTGCTGCGCAAGTTTCAGGGCAGCCTGTCTTCGCAGACTTATCTGTTGCCGCTGCCGGATGGCGAGGGTGAAGACATGCTGGCGGTCGTCACCTGGCTGGCCCTGTTTACTGCGGCCACCTCCAGCCTGCCGGACACCCCGGTGCAATGCCTGATCATCCGCCAGCCTGAGCGCAACTGTCTGGCGTTGATTCCGGGGGCGCTTACCGCCCCCATGCTGGCGCAGTGCTGGGGCAAGCAGCTGGATACCCGGTACATCATCGATGTCACGGACCCACACGCACCCTGGTGCAGCCACCAGTCTTACGCCGAGGCGGTTTACATCCTTAGTCGCCGCCTGAGCGATCCACAGTTTTCACTGGCCCAGCTATGCGATGTGATGGCCAGTCTGTCTCGCAGTCTTGTTTAACGGTTTGATGAGCATTTTCGGTTATATGGGGATTCATCATGGGTAATGAAAGTACACAGAAAAAGCTGTCGCGCGTACGTCCTCCGCGTGTGCAGATCACTTACGACGTTGAAATCGGCGATGCCATCGAAACCAAGGAGCTGCCCTTTGTCATGGGTGTCCTGGGCGATTATTCCGGTCACCGTAGCGAGCCGCCGCCCAAGCTCAAGGAAGCCGGTCGCAAGTTTGTGCAGATTGATCGCGATAACTTCGACGAAGTTCTCAAGGGCATGGCACCGCGCCTGGCGATGAAGGTGGATAACAAGCTGGTCGATGATGACAGCCAGCTGGGCGTCGAGCTCAACTTTGAGTGTCTGGCCGATTTTGAACCGCAAAACGTGGCCAAGCAGGTGGCACCGCTGAACAAGCTGGTAGCGGCGCGTCAGCGCCTGTCGGAGCTGCGTAACAAGATGGCAGGCAACGACAAGCTGGAAGCCCTGCTGGACGATATCGTGCAGGACACCGAAAAGCTGCAGCAGATCAGTAAATCCGGCAGCAATGACAAGGCAGGGGAGTGAGATGAGCGCAGAACAGCAAATTGCCGCCAGCCCGCTGGCTGCTACTCAGCAAGCCTCCAGCCTGCTCGATAGCATCATCGAACAAAGTCGTGTTGCCAGCAGCGATAGCGAGCGCAGCCATGCCCGTGACCTGATTGCCGAATTGGCCGAGCAGGTGCTGGAAGGCAGTGTCACCGTTTCGCGTGATCTGAGTGCCAGCCTGGATGCCCGCATTGCCGAAATCGATGCGCTTATTTCCGAGCAGTTGAACGCCATCATGCACCACGCTGATTTCCAGCAGTTGGAAGCGTCCTGGCGCGGCCTGAATTATCTGGTGAAAAGCTCGGAAACCAGTACGCAGCTCAAGCTCAAGGTGCTGAACGTATCCAAAAAAGAGCTGGTGAAGGACTTCAAGGCGGCGTCCGAGTTTGATCAGAGCGCGCTGTTCAAGAAGATCTACGAAGACGAATACGGCACTTTCGGTGGCGCTCCCTATGCCGCGCTGGTGGGTGACTTTGAATTCACGCGCCATCCGGAAGACTTCTACCTGCTGGAAGAACTGTCGCATGTTGCCGCGGCCGCGCATGCACCACTGATTTCCGCTGCCGCGCCGGGCCTGTTCGGGCTGGAAAGCTTTGCCGACATCGGCAAGCCGCGTGATCTGGCCAAGATATTCGACACCGTCGAGTACGCCAAGTGGAAATCTTTCCGTGAATCGGAAGACTCGCGCTATGTCGGCCTGGTGCTGCCGCATGTCCTGGGCCGCCTGCCTTATGGCCGCGACAATGTGCCGGTCGAGGAATTCGACTTTGAAGAAAATGTGGATGGTACCAATCACGACAAGTACCTGTGGACCAATGCCGCTTATGCCTATGCAGCACGCCTGACGGATGCCTTTGCCCAGTATGGCTGGCTTGCGGCCATTCGGGGCGTGGAAGGCGGTGGTCTGGTTGAAGGTTTGCCCGCGCATACGTTCAAGACTGACAACGGCGAAGTGGCACTCAAATGTCCTACCGAAGTGGCCATCACCGACCGGACGGAAAAGCTGCTGTCCGATCTGGGCCTGATTGCGCTGGTGCACTGCAAGAACACCGACTACGCCGCCTTCTTTGCCGGGCAATCGGTACAAAAGGCCAAAACCTATAACACCGATGCGGCCAATGCCAATGCCCGGCTGTCCACCCAGTTGCCCTACATCTTTGCCGTGTCACGTATTGCGCATTACATGAAATCCATCATGCGCGACAAGATCGGCAGCTTTGCTTCCCGCCAGAACGTGCAGGACTACCTGAATACCTGGCTGGCCCAGTATGTGCTGCTGGACGACTCTGCCAGCCAGGAAGCCAAGGCCAAATATCCGCTGCGCGAAGCACGTGTGGACGTGGTGGAAGTCCCTGGCAAGCCGGGCGTGTACCGCGCTGCTGCGTTTTTGCGCCCGCATTTCCAGCTGGACGAATTGACGATTTCCCTGCGACTTGTCGCAGAGCTGCCTCAGCCTGCGGGTTGATTACTGTTGGTGGGCCTGTCCCACGTGTCATTCATAATGAAAGGTAAATAAATGGCTTTTGATGCATTTCTGAAAATTGATGGTATCCCGGGTGAAAGCACTGATGACAAGCACAAGGACTGGATCGAGATCCTGTCCTTTGCCCATGGCCTGGAACAGCCGGCCCAGTCCACTGCCAGCTCTGCTGGTGGTGCCACTGCCGAGCGCGTTAACCACGCACCTTTTGAAATCACCCACTTCCTGGATAAGGCCAGCCCGAAGATCTACGAAGCCTGCTGCACCGGCAAGCACATCAAGGATGTGACCATCGAGCTGTGCCGTGCTGGTGGCGACAAGGTGAAGTACATGGAAATCAAGATGGAACAAGTGCTGATTTCCAAGGTGGTTCCCAGCGGCGCGGCCAATGACTCCGGCTTCCCCAGCGAAAAGGTCAGCTTCTCCTACGGCAAGATCAAGTGGACCTATACGCAGCAGAAACGTGCTGACGGCACTGGCGGCGGTAATGTCAGCGCCGGTTGGGATCTGACCAGCAACAAGACGATCGCCTGATCAGACTTGTCGTTGTAGTGCCCGCTCCCGCCGGGGGCGGGCTGTTGTTCAGTTCAATTCTGGAAGTTTGTCATGAAGCAATTGCTGTTGTGCGGCCTGTTTTCGGTCATGCTGGCAGGCTGTGCTGCCAATCAGTCACATGCTATTGATCCCGCAGTCAAGGCTGCTCTGGATAAGGCCGCTGCCGAAAAGGCGGTGCTGGATAAAAAGATCGATGCCAACATGGCGATCGACGCTGACTTTATTCCGTTCGACAAACTCAGCCCCAAGCTGGATGAAGTGGGCAAGGGACAGCTATTGCGGCTGCTGCCCAAACTCAAGGCGAGCAAGTCCATCATCGTGCGCGGTCATTGCTACCGCGGAGATATCGGCAATGCCAAGGTGGCTGCCCAGGCTCGTGCTGTGGACGTGAAAAATTTCCTGACCGACGTGGGTGTTTCCGAGGCCTACATCACGGTCCGCTACGATACCGAGCGCAAGTCGCACGGCGTACAGCTGATTTTCAAATAAGCAAAGCAAGCGGGAATAAAGAGCATCACAGGGAGGCTGCAAGCACTTGCAGCTTCGACAGCGCATGCTCGCATACTGAATTTGCAAAATATTTGGTCATGAGGTTAGATGCGCAGCGCCAGCCCTCTGCAGGGTTTGCTTTGCGCATGCGGGTATCTGGATGGTGGACGGCTTGGGCTTGGCTGCACCATCACGCGGTGATTCGTACCATCAAAATGAAATGATGGTCGATGCGTGGCGGTGCGCCAGAATGAAGAAACCGCCACGTTCTGCCAGGGTTTTAGCCCTTTTGATGACAGAAGGTGACGGTGTCCAAGTATGGGGTGGCGGAGGCTGTGGGATTCGAACCCACGGACGGTTTCCCGTCGGCAGTTTTCAAGACTGCTGGTTTAAACCACTCACCCAAACCTCCGCAGTTTCTTGCCACTGGCTGTTTGTTGACGCCATGGCGAGAGAGGACGCAATCATAACCGCCCCAAGCCGTTTTGCCTAGGGGGTTGCGCGGTTCATTTTCAGCATTTCTGCGGCGTGCTGGCGGGTGGTCTGGGTCAGTTCGGCACCGCCCAGCATGCGGGCGATTTCCAGTACGCGTTGTTCGGTATCCAGCGGGGTGATGCGGCTGACCACGCGTTTCTTTTCTTCGCGCTTGCTGACTTGCCAGTGCTGCTCGCCACAAGAGGCAACCTGCGGCAGGTGGGTGATGCACAGCACCTGATAGCGCTGACCCAGTTGCTTGAGCATGTGGCCGATGACTTCCGCCACGCGCCCGCCAATGCCGACGTCCACTTCGTCGAAGATCAGCGTGGGCACGCTGGCCACCTGGCTGATCACCACCTGCATGGCCAGGCTGATGCGTGACAGTTCGCCGCCAGAGGCCACCTTGGCCAGCGGACGCAGGCTGGTGCCGGCATTGGCCGCCACCAGGTATTCGATGGATTCCAGGCCATGGGCGCCGGGTTCGGCCAGGGCCGCCAGTTCGATGGCGAAGCGGGCGCTGCTCATCGCCAGTTGCTGCATTTCCTTGCTGATGCGGGCGGACAGTTCGCTGGCGGCCTGACGACGCTTGCCGGACAGGGCTTCGGCCAGGGTGCGGTAGCGCGACAGGCTGGCGGTTTCGGCCAGCGCCAGGGCTTCGCTGTCTGTGGAGGCCTCCAGTGCGGCCAGCTGGGCTTGCCAGTCGGCCAGCTTGAGTGGCAGCTCCTGCGGCTGTACGCGGTATTTGCGCGCCATGCTCATCAGGCTGTCGATGCGGCTTTCCACCTGTTGCAGCTGGCCCGGGTCCTCGTCGATGTCGCTGGCGTAGTCGCGCAGGCTGTAGACGACTTCACGCAGTTCGGCATCTACCGAATCCAGCAGCGACAGGGTGTCGGCCAGGCGCGGGTCGAGGTTGGCCAGCTTGCTCAGGCGGCTTTGTACCTGGGTGAGCACGGACAGGCAGTTGCCCTCCATCTCGGACAGGGTATCCACCGCGTACTGCGCGCTTTGTACCAGCTCGGCAGCATTGGCCAGGCGCGAGTGGCTCTGGTTGAGCCCGGCCCATTCATCCTGTTGCAGGCCAAGCTCGGTCAGTTCGTTGATCTGCCAGGTGAGCCGTTCGCGTTCCACTTCGGATTCGCGTGACAGCTTGTCGGCATCGCTGCGTGCCTTGCGGGCGGCTTGCCATTCCTGCCAGGCCTGATGCACTTCGCGGGCCAGCGAGCTGCTGCCGGCATAGGCATCCAGCAGTTCGCGCTGGGCTTCGGCTTTCACCAGCGACTGGTGGGCGTGCTGGCCGTGGATGTCCACCAGAAACTCGCCCAGCAGCTTGAGCTGTGCCAGGGTGGCGGGCTGGCCGTTGATGAAGCTGCGCGAGCGGCCGGATTTGTCCAGCACGCGGCGGATCAGCACGATGTCGTCGTCGCCGGACAGGGCGTTTTCCTGCAGCCAGGCCTTGATTTCTGGGCGCTGACGGCTGTCGAATTCGGCGCTGATTTCAGCGCGTTCAGCCCCTTCGCGCACCAGCGAACCCTCGGCGCGATCGCCCAGCAGCAGGCCCAGGGCATCCAGCAAAATGGATTTGCCAGCCCCGGTTTCGCCGGTCAGTACGGTAAAGCCGGGGGAGAAGTCCAGCGCAATGCTGTCAACGATGACGAAGTCTTTGACCAGAAGGGATAGCAGCATGGTGTATGTCAGAGCAGGCGCTCGCCCCAGTGTAGCTTGTGGCGCAGCATGTCGTAGTAGTTGTAGCCCACCGGGTGCAGGATGCGCAGCGGATTGCGGTAGCGGCGAATCAGCACACGGTCCATTTCCATCAGATCGCAGTGCGACTGGCCGTCAAAGTGTACGCGTGCGTCCAGGCCGCGGGTCAGCATGAATTCCACTTCGCAGGAGTCGTTCACCGCAATCGGGCGGTTGTTCAGCGACTGCGGGCAGATGGGGACCAGGGCAATGGCCTGCAGCGTGGGGTGCAGGATGGGGCCGCCGGCGGCCAGCGAGTAGGCGGTGGAGCCGGTGGGGGTGGCAACGATCAGGCCGTCCGAGCGCTGGCTGTAGACAAACTGGTTGTCGATGAATACCTCGAACTCGATCATCGAACCCACGGCACCGCGGCTGAACACGATGTCGTTGAAGGCCAGTGCATTGGCGACTTCGGCGTCTTCGCGAATCACCGATGCTTGCAGCAGGATGCGGTTTTCCGGCACGAAGTTGCCGCCCAGGATGGCGTCGATGGCTTCCAGCATTTCATGACGCGGAATGTCGGTCATGAAACCCAGCCGGCCCTGGTTGATGCCCACCAGCGGTACGCGATAGGGCGCCAGCTGGCGGGCAATGGACAGCATGGTGCCATCCCCGCCCAGCACGATAACCAGATCGGCCAGCTTGCCCATGTCGCTGCGTTCGATCAGCTGATGGGGCCCGGCTTCGGCCTGGGTGGCGCTTTCCTTGTCCACGAATACGGTGACGCCGGCAGCGGCCAGATGATCGGCCAGGGTGCGCAGCGATTCCACCACTTGCGGTTTGCTGTGTCTTGCCACCAGGCAGACATGTTTGAACAGTCGTTCCATGTGGGCGATTCTACTGCCTTGGGGCGGTTTCGTTCAAAAAAGACTCGTCGCTGCGTTTTTTGCCGGTGGCTTCCAGTGCCTTCAGGTAAAAGCGGATCAGGTCGGCCAGCGAATCCACGCCCAGCTTGCTGAACAGGTTGGCACGGTGCACTTCGATGGTGCGCGGCGACAGGTCGAGCTGGCGGGCAATTTCCTTGCTGGACAGGCCGTCGGCCACCAGTTCCAGCACTTCACGTTCACGGCCGCTGATGCGGTCCAGCTGCATCATGACCTCTTGCGTCTCTTCATCCTGCTGCAGTTGGTCGATGCTCATGCGAATGCCTTTGCGCAAGCTGTCGATCAGGCGGTTCTGGTCTATCGGCTTGGTGAGGAAGTCGATGGCACCAGACTGGAAGGCGCGGCGGCATTGTTCGATATCGCCATGGCCGGTAATGAAGACAATGGGAATGCTCAGGCCGCGTTCAACCAGTTTTTCCTGCAGGGCAAGGCCGGTAATCTGCGGCATGCGGATATCCAGAACCAGGCAGCCGACTTCGCCCTCGGTATAGCCTTCGAGAAACTCCATGGCATTGGCGAATGTAACCGTGCGCATGCCCTGCGCCATGATAAGCAGGGCCAGCGAGTCGCGTACGGCGGGGTCATCATCCACGATGAAAACGGTGGGCATCATGTACTTCATGAGCGGTATTCTCCTGCAACAGCATGTGCTGTTTGTGTGCCAAATGCGGGAAGGCCGGGGGTAAGTATGCCTGGCAGCCATGCAGCCTGCGTTGTTGCGGCCTTCCTGTGGATTGTCTGCTAGTTGGTATTCCAGCTTTTTTGGTGTTGCCTGCTTGCCCGGCCATCATGATACCTGTCTGGCGTTTGTCTGGCCGGGGTTTACGCAGGATAGGCGGCTGGGTTGACCCGGTTGTTGCGATGCCGCATATATGTCATTGCAGGCTGAATGTTATCAGCATAAAAGCTGACTGGCATGCCGGATTGTCATTCTGCTGTGCCAAGCATGCGCGGACGACGGCCTGGCCGGGAGGGTGGTTCTTCCGCACTTGGCGCATGCGCTAAGGGGTCAGTCCTGCTTCAGCCATGGCGCAAACGCCAGTCGCAGCTTGTGCTGCTTGGGCAGAATGACTGCCTGGCAGTAGGGTTCGTCTCCATGCAGGGCAAAATACTGCTGGTGGTAGCCTTCGGCCGGATAAAACCGGCTGGCGGGTTCCAGTGTAGTGACAATGGGTGACGGGAATGCCTGTTGTTGTTCCAGTTCGGCAATGACGGCCAGCGCGGTGTCGTGCTGGGTGGCATCCAGATAAAAGACGGCAGAGCGGTACTGGCTGCCCACATCATAGCCCTGGCGGTTGAGTGTGGTGGGGTCGTGCGTGGCAAAGAAGATTTGCAGCAACTGGCGGAAGCTGATGATGTCGGGATCGAAATCAATTTCAACTGCTTCGGCATGCCCGGTCTGGCCGCTGCATACACTGCGGTAGTCCGGATCTGTCGTGTGGCCACCGATATAGCCGGATACCACTTTTTCGACACCGTTCAGTGCCAGGAAAATACTTTCGGTACACCAAAAACAACCGCCAGCAAGAATGGCCTTATGCATTGTGTTCGCTCCGGATGGACGTGTTGGTCTGCATGGATTTTGTGCCTGCATACAGCTGCCATGCAGCGTGGATGGTGCTGGTCTGGATGTTGACTGTGTCGGTAATATCGCTGGCATAGCCACCCGCCATGGTGATGACCAGTGCGGCACCAGTATTGCGGACCTGCTGCATCACCAACAGATCACGCTGCAGCAGGCCGTGCATGCTCAGTGCCAGCTTGCCCAGCCGATCACCCTGCCAGGGATCGGCACCAGCCAGATAAAACACGATATCCGGCTGGTGTTGCAATAGCAGGGCAGGCAGATGCTGTTGCAGCAGGGCAAGGTAGCTTGCATCGCCGGTGTGATCGGGCAGGTCGATATCCAGTGAACTGACCTCCTTGCGGAACGGGAAGTTCTTTTCGCCATGCATGGAAAAGGTAAACACCCGCGGCTCGTCACGAAAGATGGCAGCGGTGCCATTTCCCTGATGCACATCGAGATCAAGCACCAGAATGCGCCGTACCAATCCTTCCTGCAGCAGCAGGCGAGAGGCCACGGCAACATCGTTGAATACGCAAAATCCGCTGCCCTTGTCGTGATAGGCATGGTGGGTGCCGCCGGCCAGGTTGACGCCGCAGCCATCCAGCAGCGCGCCGCGTGCAGCAGCAATGGTGGCACCGACCGAGCGACGCGAGCGTTCCACCAGCTCGGGTGACCATGGCAAACCGATTTCCCGCCAGGCGCGTGCCGGCAGGCTGCCATCAATCACCTGTGCAACATAGTCTGCTGAGTGTGCTTGCTGCAGCTCCCAGGTGGTGGCCGCAGGGGCGGTTTCCATTGCATGGCTGGCAAAGCCTGCAACAGCTTCAGCCAGCAGCTGGTATTTTGCCGCCGGGAAACGGTGGCCGTCAGGCAGTGGCAAGGGAAACTGGTCGGTACGGTAGATGCGCATGGCTGTCTGGCTAAAACAGCTTGACCGGGGAGAAACGTGGTCGGCTTTCGCCTTCATGAATCACGGCTTCCAGAAACATGCCGGCAGGGCGTGTCCATAGCTGGTAATCACCATACAGGGCGCGATAGGCCACCATGGGTTCGTGTGTTTCAGAGTGCAGGCCCAGCCCAAGCACTTCATATAAATTACCCCGGTAATGGCGGTAAATGCCGCGTGGAATATCCATGGTTATGGTCCTTGCTGTTCAAAAACGGTCGCCAGCATGGCGCGGAGGCCGGGCGTGGTCAAGCACCCTTGCCATCCCAGTAGTACACCCGGAACTCCTTGTCCAGAACAAAGCCGTTGCCTTCATACAGGCGTTGGGCGCGGGTATTGTCGTGAGCGGTCTGCAGCATGATGTCACCGCCACCCTGACTAAGGACATGGGCCTGACAGGTTTGCAGCAGCTGTCGGCTGACACCGCTGCCACGATACTCCGGTACGACATACAGATCATGCAGCAGCCAGTTTGGCTTGAGGGTAAGCGAGTTGAAACCGGGGTACATCAGGGCAAAGCCGACGGCCACGCCCGCATCTTCGGCCAGCCACAGCCGGACTTCGTGGTGATGCAAGCGGGCTTCCAGGAAGGCCAGGCAGTCGGCATCGGACTGTTCTACGGCATAGAAAGCCAGATACGCCTGAAACAGTGGCAGGCAGTGTTCAAGTTGATGGGCAGTGACAGGGCTGATTTTCAGGGTCATGCATTCGCTCCCGGACAGTGATTCCGTTACAATAGCGCCCTTTTTTCAGCAGGTTAAGTCATGAATCTGATGCTGGCACCGATGGAGGGCCTGGTTGACCCCATCATGCGGGATGTACTGACCCGTCTGGGCGGTATCGACTTGTGCGTAACCGAGTTTGTCCGAGTCACCAATGTACTGTTACCTACCCGTGCCTTTCATCGATTGGCACCGGAATTGCTCAATGGCGGCAAGACCCGTGCGGGGACAACAGTACGGGTGCAATTGCTGGGCTCGGACCCGGTTTGCCTGGCTGAGAATGCGGCCAAGGTGGCCAGCCTGGGGGCACCGGGTGTCGATTTGAATTTTGGTTGCCCGGCACCGACGGTCAATCGTCATCGTGGCGGTGCGGTACTGCTGACTGAACCGGAACTGCTGCACGCCATTGTCAGGCAGGTGCGTGCGGCTGTTCCGGCGGAGATACCGGTAACAGCCAAGATGCGGCTGGGTTATGCAGACAAGAGTCTGGCGCTGGAGTGCGCTGCTGCATTGGCTAGTGCGGGTGCTGCCGAACTGGTGGTGCATGCGCGTACCAAGGTGGAAGGGTATAAGCCGCCAGCGCATTGGGACTGGATTGCCCGTATCCGCGAGCATGTCACGGTGCCGGTCATCGCCAATGGCGAGGTGTGGACCGTGGCGGATTACCATGCCATCCGGGCACAAAGCGGCTGCGAGCGGGTGATGATAGGGCGGGGCCTGATTGCTGCGCCGGATCTGGCACAGCGTATTGCTGGTGATCAGTTCGCTGTACCAATGGCTTGGCCGGTGTTGATGGAATGGTTGTTGGATTTCTACCAGCAGTGTTTTGCCGAGGCCGGGGAGTCGCGCTATCCGCCGGCGCGGCTTAAGCAGTGGGTGGGGCAATTGAAGAAAACCTATCCGGAAGCAGAGCACTTTTTCGAAGTGATACGCCGGGAAACTTCTGCTGAGAATATTCTTAAGATAATGCGCGATATGTCTTCTAAGTAAATTCCACCATAGTCAATGCCAGGTGCAAGCGCTACGATGCACATGTGCTTGGTTCTTGGTATGGAGCCAGGTGCTGTATGACCGGCTGCCCTCAGCTCCCGGTCGTTACACTTCCCCGATACCCTGTTAATCCCTCCCCTCGTGGGAGGGTTTTTTTATTTCACCATGACTCCATTTCGGCACTTCGCCAGTCTGCGCCAAGACTAGATACGTCATGTTTATCAATGACTTAGTCTAGTTCGTCATATGCCGGTGCTTTCTGAAAATTGACCCGACTTCCGCTCTGCTGGCCCCTAGAAGGCTCCTGGAAACCGGGTCTTTCTAAGTAGTCATCATGGCAAAAATCAAGCTCACTAAGTCCGCTGTCGATGCGGCATAACCCCAGCTGCAGGCCGTCGAACTCCAAGACACGCTAGTGCCCGGCTTCTTGTGCAAGGATACTCCGTCGGGCCGCAAGGTGTTCAATATGAGAAGCGCCATTGGATGGATCTCCATCACCTCACGCAACTCGGTCAGCTGTTGAGCGTCGGCCTTAATGTGATGGTCAGCCTGACCTAAATGCCTCGGCAGGCGTCAAACCTGCTGAGGCATTTTTTCTTCTTCGGGGAGCTGCATCCGTGCCTTGCCTGAGTTCCACAACTCCGCTTTTGCGCTTCTGTATCTGATCGGATTAGATGGTTTGCGTTCCCGCTCCCGTGAATCAATGCGGCTGGCCGAGAGCGGCACTGCTGTGCGGTGAATTCTTGCTTGACCAGCATCCCAGGGCAGGGACCGCACTTGATCCTGAAGCTCACTCAACTGACGACGCCTATCCGATCGATTCAATTGGCAAGTGGTTTCATCACACCTGCCATGGCGGCTGTAGGCGGAAGCGCTGTCGATAGTCCGAAGGCGTGATGTTGAGCACTCGGCGAAAAGCACGGATCAGGGTATCGACCGAGCCAAAGCCGTTGTTGCTCGCAATCAGCTCAAGTGTGTTGCTGCTGGTTTCCAGCTGATTTCGCGCGGCTTCAACACGTACCGCCTCGACATAGGCGGCTGGCATCATGCCGAGTTCATTCTTGAATATCCGTGTTAGTTGACGCTCACTGACATGCAGATGTTCGGCAAGCTCGGGGATGGTGAGTGGTGCACGCAAGTGCTGGGATATGTAGTGGCGCAGTTTGTCCATGCGCCGCGTCGATGAAATAGGCTCCAGAAAAACACTGAACTGACTCTGTCCGCCGGGGCGTTTCAAGTAGACAACAAGCTGTCGGGCGACCTGTTGTGCCATGGCCTCGCCGAAGTCATCTGCGACCAGGGCCAGGGAAAGATCGAGGCAGGAACTGATTCCCGCACTAGTCCAGATTTGGCCGTCGCGGATGAAAATGGGATCGGCATCTACGGTGATCCCGGGGTGCTCTGCAGCTAACTGCCGGGCGGTAGACCAGTGGGTGGTGACGCGCTTGCCATTGAGCAAGCCGGTGGCTGCCAGGATATGGGCTCCCACACAAACTGAAGCAATGCGGCGGGCTCGCGTGGCAAGTCTGGCAACCAGTTCGACGATGTCTGCATCCACCAACGCTGTCACCCGCCTTTGTGTGTCGACCTGCACGGCCCCGGGAATAAGCAGGGTGTCGATTGATTGCTGGTCGATGGTGTCAAAGCACGTATCGGGCAGGATTCTGACCCCGGCCGAGGTGGTCACTGGGGCCAGCGTTTTGCCGGCAAGCAGGACACGGTAGCCCGTGGGTTGATCCATCTCGCGTTGTAGCAAGGCAAAGACCTCGGAGGGGCCGGTCACGTCGAGCAGATCGACCTGATCGAACACCACCACCACGATCAGACGTTGCCGTCCATTCATTTTCACCTCCATTCCGTGCCAGCCCAAAGATGTCCGATTTTGCAAGTTCTATGACATTGCCGACATTCCAGTCAAACCCTACCATCGAAGCCAGGCAGTTGCTGATGGAATTGATTTTCAACTAGACCGTAGAAATGAGGATGTCAATGGCACGCATAACACTTCGCCAGTTGAATGGCTTGGATGAAACTCCTGCGCCCTTGGGGAAATCGACCTTGGTGATGATCGATTTTCAGAATACCTATACCCGAGGTGTGATGGTACTTGACGGGTGGCAGCAGGCGCTCGAAGCTGCCGCCGATTTATTGGCCCGTGCGCGTCAACAGGGCACGACGGTGATTCATATCATCAATGATGGCGGGCCGGATACACCCTACGACATTCGAGCCGAAATCGGGCAGATTCACCCTCAGGTAGCTCCCATGAATGGTGAGGTAATCGTCGTGAAAACGGCACCCAATGCGCTAGTGGGAACCAAACTGGCAGAGTTGCTGCAAGATGCTGGTAATAATAACGTCATTGTGGCTGGATTTATGACGCATATGTGCGTGTTGTTCACCGCAGAAGGAATTTTCTTAGAGGGGAAAAGGCCTACGGTGGTTGCCAATGCGTGTGCCACACGACCACTGCCCTGCGTCACAGGGTCGGGCCAGGCCCTGCCTATCGAAATCTCGTCTGCACAACTTCACCATTGCGCCTTGGCCACTATCGCGGATCTCTACGGCGTGGTCGTTTCGAACGCTGACGAGCTCGGATAAAAGACAGGTATTGCTGATCGTTTGTATTCGTATCTGACCACGAACTTGTGCCGGTCGAAGCTGATCATCATCAATCAATATCCCAAAAAGGAAAAAGCCATGGAACAAGAAAATAATGCCTGTCCAGTCACCCGCCATCAAGGTCGAGATCTGAGCATTTCCAATGGGCTGTCACGTTCTCATCATCGCCGGGCGCATCGCAGGGCGGGTGGTCTGGATCTGTATGACTTGGACATGACTGCATACCGATCGAGTGCTCTGGTCAGTGGTCAGCATGCCATCACCCGGGTTGATGCCGATATGCAGCGTAACTATGCTGCGTTGAATGCCGCGTTGATCAATCATTTGTCGCCCGTGATCATTGTTAACAACGATGCAAAGGGTGGTGAGTACACGCTGCTATTCAACGGTGAAAGAAAGACACTCCATCCTATTCCTGTGGTTTTTGAGCTGGCGAAGTCAATTGCACACATTCCACTGGGTATTTTCTCAATCATCGCTCCTTACCTCCGAGGATCGGGGCGATTCAAAGCAACTGGAACTACCTCACGGTAAACTGTGCATACCAGTCACTAAAGAGGAAGCATTGGAGCGAGAAGACCGATAGTTCAATCAGCCTGACGTATCAACAGATTCAGAAAACAGAGCGAACCGTCCGATTGCTGGGTGAGATTCCCACTAACAACAAGCACCGTACCCAAACCAACGCACAACAAACCAAGGAGGTAACTATGAAAAAAAAACTTCAAATTTAATTTCGTGGCAAGTTGGGCTGTGGCACTGTCGGTCTTCGTTGGCGCTGGAGGTGCACGGTACATCTGTGCTCGATCCAATGCTTCTTCGAGTTGATGCAGGGAGGCCAGGCCATACAAGGCATCCGGTCCTGTCAAGAACGCGCAGCCCACGAGTTGCGCCTTCTCGTTTGGGGGGAACTTTGCAGAGCTGGTGATCGGGGACGAGGTCTTGCCGTGCGCAATCCATTCGCTATAGCGCTCCTGGATTTGCTATCGCGATGCTCCTATGTGGCTCCCAGTCCAAAAATCAGTAGTGGGCCGAAGTCACCGGTAACCCCTTAAACTATTGCTGTCTATAGACTTTTAACGTGATATCTGCCATCAAGAAATGCTTGATGGTGGGCATTTTTTATGGCTGCATCGTTCCGGTCTGATGAGGCAAATCAAGCTGATGAAGCGGATCAAGGCTGGGGCTGTCGTTGCGGGTGGAGCCAAATAAAATCAGACCAGGCATGCTGGTCTGATGATGTTGCCGGGTGAGGGGGGGTGACTTGCCCGGATAAGCTGGGCTAGACAAACTGCACCGGGACAAAGTAGCTGCGACCGGTGCGGGATACCAGCACCTGCGGTTGTCCGGCGCGGACTTCACGAAAAGCACGCGGCAGACGGCGCCAGTCCATGAACTTCATCTTGATCAGGCTCTCATCGATTTGCATCATGCGCTCCTTTACGAAACCGGATGGATGACGTTGGTCACCACACCCCAGATAAACAATGCCGCTTCTTCCGGCACTTCGATTGGCGAGTAGGCCGGGTTTTCCGGCATCAGAAACAATCCGTTTGCCGTTTTTTCCAGCCGCTTCACGGTAAGCTCGCCATTGATGACCGCCACCACCACCTTGCCGCTGCGGGCTTGCAGGGCGCGGTCGACAATCAGCAGGTCGCCATCGTGGATGCCGGCGTTGATCATCGAGTCGCCTTTCACCGTTACCATGAAGGTACTGGCGGGGTGGCTGACCAGATGGGCATTCAGGTCGATGTCGGCTTCTTTCAGGTCATCGGCGGCAACGGGCGAGCCGGCGGGTACCCGGCTGGCAAATAGCGGCAGCGACAACTGGCTGAGGGTGTCGGACAAGGTGCGGATGTCCTGGGTATCTGCCGTCTTGACCGTACGCAGCTGGCGGTACTCGGCCAGCCAGCTTTCCAGCAGTGGCCGCAAGGGTTCCGGAACCCGCATGGCGACGGTCTTGTCGCCACCAAATGCCGATTTGCGTCCGGCACCGTCTCGTTTGCCTCCTTGTGCCATCTTGGCTTTCCCTGATTTGCTTGCGGTGAATTGATTGTGTACAAATTCAAATGGCTTGGCAATGCCAATTTCAAAATCTGTGCTTGCAGTGTGGCATTCTTGCTGCGGCTGCTGCTTGGGTTTTCTGCAAGACATTGAAATAAAAGGGATGTTTTCTCAGTTGGCGGGTGTGGGGCCTGAGGCTGCATCTGGTGCGGCAAACAGCAGAAACAAACCGGCTTGCTGACTGACGCCCAGTTTGGCGTACAGATTGCGCCGGTGGACCTTGGCGGTGTCCTGGGAGATGCCCAGTTCACGGGCAATGGCCTTGGTGGAGTGTCCGGCCAGAATCAGCAGGGCAACTTGCACCTCGCGCTCGGTCAGTTGTGGTTTGCCGCGCTGGCGCAAGGCATCTTCCAGCCGCAGCTGGCGCTGAGCCGGATTGTTTTGCTGCTGTGCAATCAGGCTGGCATCAAATTGCAGTGCCTTGCGCAGCAGGGTCAGCAGCCAGGGGCTGAATAACTGGCAGCTGCCAACCTCGCCGGCACTGAAGCGCTGCCGGCTGGCCAGCGACAGTGACAGCACACCTTGGCCGGCAATGGGCAGTAGGAATTGCAGCTCGTCTTCCCCGACATTGCGGCTGAAATACTGGCGGTAGTATTCGGTATCGCGGAAGGAATCCGGTGCCACATCGTCCAGCCGATACAGGCCGGGCATGGGGTTTTGCTGGCTGAAGGCATAGAAGGGGTCGATGCGGTACAGCCCGGCACGGTAGTCGGCAAACAGGTCGTCCGCTGCCAGATTGGCGGCATGATCCGCCAGGATCAGCGGGGGCTGGTCAGCCTGAAACAGCAGCACTACCCAGGTATCGAAGGTGGCAATCTCTCCCAGAAAGCTGGCCAGCACCGGCCAGAAGCGTGGCTCTCCCAGTTGTTCCAGCAATTTCCCCAGCCGGTGATGAAAGGCCAGGTCACTCACGGCGATCTGCATGTCTGTTCTTGCTCCTGTGTCGGTTTTGGCCATGGTTCTGCATGATGCCGCAACTGTATCTGACCCGGCGCTACCCCCAAGGGGTGAGTGGCCTCACCCATCAAGGCGATGGGCGGGGCCGGGTGGCCTGCCTAGACTGTGGCCATTGCATGTCAGTCTGTCTTTGTGTCGTGACTGGCAAAACCCGACAGGAGAGTAGCATGTTGTCATCGAAAGATCTGTCATTCTGGACGGCTTGTGCCAGCGCGCTGCAGCCTGCTGCACAGGCCTATATTGATGGCCGGCTGCAAGATGCAGTAGATGGCCGCCGGTTTGCCAGCATCTGTCCGCATACCGGCCAGACCATCGCCATGGTGGCGCGCTGTGCACAGGCGGATGTTGACCTGGCAGTGAGCGCCGCACGACGCAGCTTTGAGGCCGGGGACTGGTCGCGCTGTCATCCGCGAGAGCGCAAACCAGTGCTGCAAAAACTGGCGCAACTGCTGCGCGACAATGCCGATGAGCTGGCCTTGCTCGATTGCCTGGACATGGGCAAGCCGATTTCCGATGCGCTGAATATCGACGTGCCGGCCACGGCAGCCTTGTTCGACTGGTATGCCGAGGCCTGCGACAAGCTGTATGACGAAGTGGCCCCCAGCGGCCCGGATGCGCTGGCCCTGGTGACGCGCGAGCCAGTGGGCGTGGTGGCGGCGGTGATTCCGTGGAATTTCCCGCTGGACATGGCCGCCTGGAAAGTGGCCCCGGCGCTGGCGGCAGGCAATAGCGTGCTGCTGAAACCGGCCGAGCAATCGCCGTTGTCTGCCATTCGTCTGGCACAGCTGGCCAGCGAGGCCGGTCTGCCGGATGGTGTGCTGAATGTGCTGCCAGGCTATGGCGAGGAAGCCGGGCAGGCACTGGGTCTGCATCCGGATATCGACTGCCTGTCGTTTACCGGCAGCACCGAAATCGGCAAGCGCTTTCTGGCGTACTCCGCCGCTTCCAACATGAAGATGGTGTGGCTGGAATGCGGTGGCAAAAGCCCGAATCTGGTGTTTGCCGACTGTGCCGACCTGGACGCCGCAGCACGCAAGGCGGCCTTCGGCATCTGCTTCAATCAGGGCCAGGTGTGTTCTGCCAGCTCGCGTTTGCTGGTGGAAAGCAGCATCCACGACCGTTTTGTCGAAAAAGTGCTGACCGAAATGGCGCATTACCAGCCGGGCAACCCGCTGGACCCGGCCACACGGCTAGGCACGCTGGTGGATGCCGGGCATACCGGCCGGGTACACGGTTTTATCGGGGACGGCGTGCAGCAGGGCGCGCGCTTGCTGGCTGGCGGTGAGCGGCTGCGACTTGGTGACAGTGACTGCTATTTGCAACCCACCTTGTTTGCCGGCGTCACGCCGCAGATGCGTATTGCCCGCGAGGAAATCTTCGGCCCGGTGCTGTCGGTGCTGCGCTTTGACAGCGAGGCCGAAGCCATTGCCATGGCCAATGACAGCATTTACGGCCTGGCTGCTGCGGTGTGGACCGATCAGTTGCAGCGGGCGCACCGCGTGGCGCGTGCCTTGCGCGCCGGTACTGTCTCGGTCAACACCGTGGACGCGCTGGACCCCGGCGTACCGTTTGGCGGCTGCAAGCAGTCCGGCTTTGGCCGCGACCTGTCCCTGCATGCGCTGGACAAGTTCAGCCAGCTCAAAACTACCTGGATCAGCCTGTAAGCCGGTGCCCCGGCATGGAGACCTCAATGCGCACGAAGCAAAACCAACGCAGTACCGCCGACTATCAGGCCATGGATGCCGCCCATCATATTCATGCCTTTCTGGACCAGAAAGCCCTGAACGAGGAGGGGCCGCGCGTCATCACCCGTGGCGAAGGGCTGTATGTGTGGGACAGCGAGGGCAAGCAGTATCTGGACGGGATGTCCGGCCTGTGGTGCACCAATGTCGGCTATGGCCGGCAGGAGCTGATTGATGCCGCCACCCGGCAGCTCAAGGAGCTCAGTTACTACAATATGTTTTTCCACACTACCCACCCGGCGGTGGTGGAGTTGTCCGAGCGGCTGTTTTCCTTGCTACCCGGTAGTTACAGCCATGTGATTTATACCAACTCCGGCTCCGAAGCCAATGAGGTGCTGATCCGCACCGTACGCCGCTTCTGGGACGTGATGGGGCAGCCGGACAAGAAAATCTTCATCGGCCGCCACAATGGCTATCACGGCTCCACCGTGGGCAGTGCCTCGCTGGGTGGCATGGCCTTCATGCACGAGATGGGCAATCTTCCGATTCCGGGGGTTGAACACATTGACGAACCGGACTGGTTCCGTCACGGCGGCAGCCTCAGCCCGGCGGAATTCGGCCTGCAGTGCGCCCGCGCGCTGGAGCAGAAAATCCTGCAACTGGGTGCGGACAAGGTGGCGGCTTTTGTCGCCGAACCCTTCCAGGGAGCCGGTGGCATGATTTTTCCGCCGGAAAGCTACTGGCCGGAAATCCAGAGTATTTGCCGTCAGTACGATGTGCTGCTGTGCGCCGACGAGGTAATCGGCGGCTTTGGCCGTACCGGCGAATGGTTTGCCCATCAGCATTTCGACTTCCAGCCCGACACGCTGAGCATTGCCAAGGGGCTGACCTCCGGCTACATCCCCATGGGCGGACTGGTGCTGTCGCGGCGCATGGCCCAGGCCCTGATCGACAAGGGCGGGGTGTTTGCCCACGGCCTGACCTATTCCGGTCACCCGGTGGCTGCCGCGGTGGCACTGGCCAATCTGGATGTGTTGCAGGGTGAGGGCATGGTGGAGGCCGTCAAGCAGGATACCGGCCCCTATCTGCAACGCTGCCTGCGTGAAGTGTTTGCCGACCACCCGTTGGTGGGTGACATCCAGGGCACGGGCATGGTGGCGGCCTTGCAGCTGTGCGAAGACAAGGCCAGCCGCAAGCTGTTTGCCAATGAAGACGATATCGGCTGGCGTTGCCGCAGTCATGGTTTTGACGAGGGGCTGATCATCCGCTCCACCCATGGCCGCATGATCATGGCGCCGGCACTGGCTATTTCCCGTAGCCAGATTGACGAGCTGCTGAGCAAAACCCTGCGGGCAGTCGACCGCACTGCCCGCGAGCTGGGCATGTTGTAAGCCCCGCCACCGGCATCCTCTCAGAGCCGTTCAGCGGCCATTCCTTGCCGGGACCACTCCTTCAGCACAGCGCCATTGTTCCCGCCACCGGTCAGCCTGGCCGGTGGACGGGTGTTGCCCGTCCGCACTACAGGAGTTTCACCATCATGCGCTTCACACCCACCCTGCGCCGTCTTGCCTCCGCCACGCTCTGCTGTCTTGGCCTCACCGCCCAGGCGGCCGAGCTGCATGTCTACAACTGGTCGGACTATATCGGCGAGCAAACCATTGCCAGCTTCGAGAAGCAGACCGGCATCAAGGTGAAATACGATGTCTACGACAGCGATGACACCTTGCAGGCCAAAATGCTTACCGGCCGCGCCGGTTACGACGTGGTGGTTCCCACCTCCAACTACATGGCGCGTCAGGCTGCCGCCGGCATCTATCAGCCGCTCAACAAGGCGTTGCTGCCCAATCTGGCCAATCTGGACCCGCAACTGATGAAAATGGTGGCCAGTGCCGACCCCGGTAACAAATACGGCGTGCCCTATGCCTGGTTTACCGACGGGCTGGGGCTGAACCTGAACAAGGTGAAGGCGGCGCTGGGCAATGATGCAGCGCTGGATAGCTGGGACCTACTGTTTGACCCGGCACGGCTGGGCAAGCTGAAGAGTTGCGGGGTGTCGATGCTGGATCAGGCCAGCGATGTGTTTGCCATCACCCTGCATTACCTGCACAAGGACCCGAACAGCAAGAACCCGGCCGATTATCAGGCGGCATTCGAGACGCTGAAGAAAATCCGCCCCTATATTACCCAGTTCAATTCATCCGGCTATATCAACGACCTGGCCAATGGCGATGTCTGCATGGCGGTGGGCTGGTCCGGCGATATCGGCATTGCCCGGCGCCGGGCGGCAGATGCCGGCAAGCATTACCAGATTGCCTATGTCATTCCTAAAAGCGGGGCACCGTTTTCGGTGGACATGATGACCATACCGAAAGATGCGCCCAACCCGACGGCGGCGCACCAGTGGATCAACCATATCCTGCAGCCGGATGTGGCGGCCGGCATCACCAACAAGGTGTTCTACCCCACGCCCAATATTCCGGCGCGCAAACTGGTGCAGCCGGCCATTGCCAGTGATGCCGGTATCTACCCGCCGCCCGCGGTGATGCAGACACTGTTCCTGCTGCAACCCTTGCCAACGGATATCCTGCGCTTGCAGAACCGCTTGTGGACGCAACTGAAAACAGGGCGTTGACGGAGCACTTGTTGTGGTGCTTGCTGTCGGTCAGCGATGCGGGGGCGTTTCAGTTTCTGTTTGCTGTCAGTGTTGAAATGCGACCGCAGGCAGGTTAGTCTCAGCTCCGCGCCGGTAATGGCTGCTGCGCTCGCAGTGGCTGCCGGTGGCGGATTCAAGGGGAGGCAAGTATGCGGGTACAGGCAAATCCGGCTGATATCGGCCGTTGTGGTTGTGGACGCAGGGACTACTGCGATGGCAGCCATGGTCTGACTGAAGAGCAGTGGCAGGCAAAACAAGTCGAGGAACAAAAGCAGGCGGCAGCGCAAGTGGCTGCGGCAGATTTCGGCGACGACTGAAACCGTGCCGCAGTGGGCATTGCCCATTGTCATGGTTGAAAACATACGGCCCGCACATCCGGCAGGATGGCGGGCCGTATGTTTATGGGCGGTTTATTTCTTCTGGCTGGTTTCTGTGGTGGGCTGCTGCAGATAACTGCTCATGCCCTGCAGGGATTGCTGCATGCTGGACAAGTGCTCCAGTGCCAAGCCTTGCAGCTCTTCCTGGGCTTTGGACAGGATGTCGCAGAATTCGCCGGAACATTCCATGGCCTTGTTGGCATTGGCCCGGGCCAAGTCACTGATCTGGTTGAGAGCCTCCTGCGGGGTGCTGGCCTGGCTCAGTGCCTGGATAGACTTGGCGTAGTTGTCCAGATGTTCTCGGCTGGTGCTGATCTGAAAATTCACCAGCTGTTCAACATTGTTGATGGAAACCTGCAGAAACTTCAAAGTAATGTCCAGACTGGGCTGTTGCGGGATCCGTGCATTCTTCGGGCTGGATGACATGGCGGTTCTCCTTGCGTGACGGGGCTGTATCGGGAAAGCAGGGCATGTTGCATCAGTTGCAACAGCAGCTTGGAGCCGGCTGTGCGTCAATCGTTCAGCATGCGGCCTGTCCAAGAGGCGTATCGCGCACAGGAAACCATGCAGGCCGGGCATTTTTTGCGCCCAGCCTCTGCTCACCATAATCCGCCTCAACCAAGGGCGCGGGCAATGAAATTGCGCGGCACGCGCGACTTGGGTACCCGGCCGCTAAACCAGTTGCGTACATCCTGATCCAGCCCGATGCCGTGCATGAAGTTGTACAAGGCTTTGTTGAGCGCCTTGCCCATGGCGTCGTGGTCGGTGCCGGTGGGGTCGATGAAGCCGACATCATTCTTGGCAAAGCTGACTGGCGGCAAGGGCTGCAGGGTGACGCCGTATTCTTCCGGATTCTGGCCCACCGGCGAGTGCACGGTGCAGGCAAAGCGGTGGAAGAAGCCGGACTGGATGCAGCCGGTATCAAACAGCTGGCGCACGTATTCCAGTGCATCCACCGTGTCCTGCACTGTCTGGGTGGGAAAGCCGTACATCAGGTAGGCATGCACCAGCACGCCGGCTTCGGTAAAGCTTTGCGTGACGCGGGCCACCTGTTCCACCGACACGCCTTTTTTCATCAGCTTGAGCAGGCGGTCCGAGGCCACTTCCAGCCCACCGGAAATGGCGATGCAGCCGCTTTCCGCCAGTAGCTGGCATAGCTCGGGGGTGAAGGATTTTTCGAAGCGGATATTGCCCCACCAGGAAATGGCCACATTGCGGCGCAGCAGCTCTTCGGCCAGGGCGCGCAGCATCTTGGGCGGCGCAGCCTCATCGACAAAATGGAAGCCGGTCTGGCCGGTTTCGGCAATGATGGCTTCGATGCGGTCCACTAAGGTGCTGGCAGAGGCGGTTTCGTAGCGCGAGATGTAGTCCAGTGTCACGTCACAGAAACTGCATTTCTTCCAGTAGCAGCCATGTGCCACCGTCAGCTTGTTCCAGCGCCCGTCGCTCCACAGGCGGTGCATGGGGTTGAGCATGTCCAGCAGCGACAGGTAGCGGTCGATGGGCAGGCCGTCCCAGGTAGGCGTGCCGACTTCCTCGAACGGAATATCGGCTTCCATCATGTTGATGTAGCGCACCTGGCCGTCTTCGCGCATGAAGGTGCGCACCAGCCTCGATGCCGAGCGTTTGCCTTGCCAGTGTTCCAGCAGCGCCAGCAGCGGTTTTTCGCCATCGTCCAGCGTGATGAAGTCGAAGTAATCGAACACCCGTGGTTCTTTGAGTTCGCGCAGTTCGGTATTGACGAAGCCGCCGCCCAGCACGGTGCGGATGGACGGCCAGCGCGCCTTGATGGTCTGGGCGATGCGGAAGGCTGCATACACCGAACCGGGGAAGGGGACCGACAGCAGCACGATGTCCGGCTGATGACGGGCAATGGCTTCTTCCACCAGTTGCTGCAAGGTGTCGTCCACCAGCGAAGGTTTGCCGGCCAGGGCACGCGCCAGCGGGTCGAAGGTGGGCTGGCTCATGGCCAGTGATTCGGCATAGCGCACGAATTCAAAACGCTCATCCACCGCCTCGCGCAGCACGTCGGCAATGTCATTCAGGTACAGCGTGGCCAGATGGCGGGCGCGGTCCTGCTGGCCAAGTGCGCCAAAGGCCCAGGCCAGCGGGTCGCCACCATAAGGGTCGTCCGGGTCCACATACACTTCCAGCGCGGCAAAGCGCTCGCCTTCGGGCAGGAAATTGCGGCCACAGATGCGATGCGCCACGGTGGAGTCACGCCCTTGCAAAAAGGCAATCACCGGGCCGATGGTGGCCAGATAGCGCTCGAACTGGCCGACAAAGTTGTGCAGCTGGGCACTGCGCTTTTTCGGTGGAATGGCGTCAAGCTGCTGGCGCACGGCCTGCAGGCCACTTGCCGAGAACAGTCGCAATACCAGCTGCAAGGCCAGGTCTTCCTGAAAGGCCGTGACCTGGCGCGAGCGCAGAAAGCCGGTGATATAGGCGGTGGACGGGTAGGGCGTGTTCAGCTGCGTCATCGGCGGGATGAGCGACAACACGCGTGGCGACGCATTGGCGGTGGACGTCTGCATGGGGGTGGTATTCAACTGCATGGCTTTCATTGATTGCTGCGGCCCGCCGGGGCATCGGGTTTAGCGGCGACAGGCGGTATTCATGATGTGCGCGGTGCGGTGGCCAGGCTGGCCAGTAACTGTTCGACCGCCTGCAGGCTGTCGGGCCGTACCAGCCGGGTCATTTCCTGCCCGTCTTGCAGCAGCACCAGCGTGGGCCACAGCTTGACCCTGAAGCTGCGGCCCAGGCGGCGACCTTTGCCGTCCTCTATCTTGAGGTGTGGCAAGTCGGGGTACTGCTGCATGGCGCTGGCCAGTAAGGCTTGTGCTGCCTGACAGTGTGCGCACCAGGGCGCACCGAATTCCAGCAACAGCGGGCCGTGCTGCGTCGCCAGTTGCTCGGCACCGGGTTCTTGATCCTGGGGGCTGAAGCTGCTGCAAAAGGCCATGGCGGGCTCCTGTCGGCAAAGGCAGCAGAGGATAACACTGTTGTGCAAAAACGGCCCGGCTTCCTTGTGCAGAAAGACGGGCCGGTTGCTGTCATGCGACAGGCTCAGCGGCTGGCGAGCTGGCTACCCAGGCGTGATAAAAACGCATCGCAAGCGGCCAGTTGCTCCAGCGCCAGCCATTCGTCCGGCTGATGCGCCTGGGCGATATCGCCGGGGCCGCATACCACGGTGGGAATGCCACAACGCTCGGCAAACAGCCCGCCTTCGGTGCCAAAGGCAATCTTGCGTGGCGGGGTGTGGTCGTTCAGCAAGTCCTGCACAAAGCGCACGACGTGGGCGTCCGGCGGGGTGAGCAAGCCCGGATAGCTGGTTTTTTCGCTGAAGCCAAAGCCGCAGTCGGGGTCGACTGCCTGCATTTCCGGCTGCAACACCTGCAGGGCATGGTTGCGGATGGCGTCCAGCAGGCCTTGCGGCGGGTCTTCCGGCAAGTGGCGGATTTCAAAGTCGAACTGGCAGTGCGCGGGGATGATGTTCAGCGCGGTGCCGCCTTGCATGGTGCCGACGTGCAGGGTGCTGTAAGGCACTTCGTACAAGGGATCGAACGGGCCGTGCTGGCGGCGCTGACGGGCCAGGCTGCGGATGAAGCTGACCAGCTCGGCGGCGTATTCCACCGCGTTCACCCCGGCAGTCGGATTGCTGGAGTGGCCTTCGTGCCCCCGCGCCGTCACCCGCCAGGCAGTCTTGCCCTTGTGGGCGGCCACCAGCTTCATTTGTGTCGGCTCGCCAATGATGCCCATTGCCGGCAGTACCGGTAGTCCGCCTAGCACTTCCAGCAGACGGCGCACGCCGATGCAGCCGATTTCTTCGTCATAGGTGAAGGCCAGGTGTACCGGGGTGTGCAGCTGGCTTTGCGCCAGTTGCGGCACCTGCGCCAGCACACAGGCGATGAAGCCTTTCATGTCGGCCGTGCCGCGGCCATACGCCCGCTCGTCGCGGATATCCAGCTGGAACGGGTTGCTGTGCCATGTCTGACCATCTACCGGTACCACGTCGGTGTGGCCGGCCAGCATTACGCCGGGGCGGTCGGTGGGGCCGATGGTGGCGTACAGATTGGCCTTGCTGCCGTCTTCGTTTTCCACGATGTGGCTGCTGATGCCGTAGCCGGCCAGGTAGTTTTTGACAAAGCGGATCAGCTGCAGATTGCTCAGCCGGCTGGTGGTGTCAAAGCCGATCAGCGTGTTGAGCAGGGTCAGGAATTCCATGATGTTGATTCCGGTGATGGGCGGGGTGCTGATTGTGGGTGGATGGCGTATGTGGGGTGTGCGGTATTTTACACCCCGGCAACAGCCCTTGCCGTTGTCTGGGCATTGTTCTTGCTGGGTCAGGTGCGGGCGGTGACGCGGCTTGCTGCTTCAGGCCTGCTGGTTGACAAGGCGAGTGTAGGTAGCCACAGTGAATACCGAAAATATTATTATTTTTTCAGCTGGATAGATAAAAATTATGCAATATACCCTGCGGCAACTGGCTTACTTGGTGGCGGTGGCGGATCACGGCAGTGTGACGGCGGCGGCCAATGCCTTGTATACCTCGCAGCCGGGGATTTCCAGCGCCATCGCCCAGCTGGAGGAGCAGTTCGGCCTGCAGTTTTTCATCCGCCATCATGCCAAGGGGGTGTCGCTGACCCCGGCCGGGCAAAGCTTTGTCGCGGCGGCGCGCAACCTGCTGGCGCATGCGGACGACCTCAGCCAGCATGCCAGTGCGCTGAGCCAGTCCTTGCAAGGCAATCTGGCACTGGGTTGCTTCACCACCATTGCCCCCTTGTTTCTGCCGCGCCTGCTGGCCGCTATGCGCGAGTCCTATCCGGACATCACGGTGCAGCTGCATGAAGGAGATACCGGCCAGTTGCAGCAGGCACTGCTCAGCGGGCAGACCGAGCTGGCCTTGCTGTACGACCTGGATCTGGCACCCAGCCTGTACCGGCAAACGCTGCAAACCGTGCTGCCCTATGCCGTGCTGCCGGCCAATCACCCGCTGGCCACGCAAACGGCAGTGTCGCTGCATGATCTGGCCGATTTGCCCATGGTGTTGCTGGATCTGCCGCATAGCCGGGAGTATTTCCTGTCGGTATTCCGTCTGCACAATCTGGAAGCACGGGTGCGCCACAAGACGGTGAGTTTTGAACTGGTGCGTGGCCTGGTGGCGGCGGGCAATGGCTATGCGCTGCTGAACCTGCGCCCGCAAACCCGGCAGTCCTATGCCGGCGATGCCCTGGTGTACCTGCCCATTGTGGAGGACGTGCCTGCCTTGAATATCGTGCTGGCCTGGCCACAGGAGCTGCGGCTGACGCGGCGCGCCGAGGCTTTTGTTTCGCTGTGCGAGCAGAGCATCAGCCGCTTGGGTTGAGCCCGCTGTTGCTGCATCGCAAAAACCAATGCAGTTGACAAGGTAAAGCTATTTTACCGATTGGCAGCGCTGTCCCTACAGTGTGCTTGCAGCCGCCCACCTGGCTGAGTCTCCTGTAAGGATTTGCCATGCCCACATTCAAGCATTGTCGTGTTGCAGCCGTACTGGGCTGCGTATTGCTGAGCGCTGCCGCCCAGGCTACCGAACTGACCGTGGTGTCGTTTGGTGGTGCCAACAAGGAAGCCCAGCAAAAAGCCTACTACCAGCCCTTTGCCGCCAGCAGCGGCATCAAGGTGGTGAGTGGCGATTACAACGGTGAAATGGCACGGGTGCGTGCCATGGTCGACAGTAAGCGGGTGAGCTGGGATGTGCTGGATGTCGAATCGCCAGACCTGCTGCGCGGCTGTGACGAAGGCATGTTCGAAAAGCTGGACTACCGCCGCATCATCAAGCCGGCCGAACTGCTGCCCGGCGCCGCCCAGGCCTGCGGCATGGCGGCCTACGCCTGGAGTACGGTGCTGGCCTATAACAGCGACAAGCTCAAGACCGCCCCGCGTTCCTGGGCCGATTTCTGGGACGTGAAGAAATACCCCGGCAAGCGCGCCTTGCGCAAAGGGGCCAAGTACACGCTGGAAATTGCCCTGATGGCAGACGGGGTGGCAGCGCATGATGTGTACAAGGTGCTCAATACCCCGGCGGGTTTAAATCGTGCCTTTGCCAAGCTGGACCAGCTCAAGCCTTATATCCAGTGGTGGGAGGCGGGCGCGCAGCCGGCACAATACCTGGCCGCGGGCGATGTGGTGATGAGTTCGGCCTATAACGGCCGCATCAGCGCGGCGCAGAAGGAAGGCGGCAAACAGCTGCAAATGGTGTGGAACGGCAATATCTACGATTACGACTACTGGACCATTCCCAAGGGCAGTCCCAATCTGGATGCCGCCTACAAGTTCCTGGCCTTTGTCAGCCAGCCGGGAGCACAGGCCGAATACGTGAAGGGCATCAGCTACGGGGTGAGTCACCGCAAGGCGGCCGCGCTGATCGACAAGGGCATACTGGGCAATCTGCCCACTGCCCCGCAAAACCTGAAGCAGGGCGTGGCGATTGACAGCAGCTTCTGGGTGGATCACGGCGAAAACCTGGAGCAGCGCTTCAACGCCTGGGCGGCGCGCTAAGCCCAGTGGCCATGCGCCGGGCTGGCGGATGGCCCGGCGCATGGCGAAAATCAGGGCAAGGGGCTTGCCAAATGGCATGGCTCGTTTACAATGCCACCCGTCATCAGGGAGTAGCCGCCCTCCGAATGCGAGAGGGACGTGTGTCAACAGACTTGCCGGTTCCGGCATGGCACACGTGGTCCGAGACTTGGCGAGACTTTTGACCGTAATGCTCTGCATGGCCGGGACGCATTGCGGTCACTCGTTTTCGCGTCCCGGCCATGGAGAACACTTGATGCAGTCTTTTCTGGTATCCACCGGTGTAGTAGCCCTGGCCGAAATCGGCGACAAGACCCAACTGCTTTCCCTGATTCTGGCGGCGCGTTACCGCAAGCCTGTTCCCATCATTCTTGGCATTTTGCTGGCCACGCTGGTCAACCATGCCGGTGCCGGTGGCCTGGGTGCCTGGCTGTCCACCGCGCTCAGCCCCAATATCCTCAACTGGACTGTCGTTGCTTCCTTTGCCCTGATGGCTGGCTGGATTTTGATTCCCGACAAGCTGGATGAGGGTGAAATCGTCATGCCCAAGCGCCAGATGGGGGTGTTTGCCACCACCGTGTTTGCCTTTTTCCTGGCGGAAATGGGTGACAAGACGCAAGTGGTGACCATTGCGCTGGCAGCGCGCTTTCATGACTTCATGCCGGTAGTGGCTGGCACCACGCTGGGCATGATGCTGGCCAACGTGCCGGTGATCTATCTGGGCAGCCGTTTTGCCGATCGCCTGCCCACCAAGGCCGTGCATATTGTCGCTTCGCTGATTTTTGTGGTGCTGGGGGGGCTGGCGCTGATGAATGCCATCAATGGTAACCAGCTGCTGGGTTGATCTGACTTGCTCCGGTAGTAAAAAAACGCCGCCCGGCCTATGCCGCAGCGGCGTTTTTGCTGTCTGCCTCCTGATGGGTATCAGGCCAGCAGGCTGGCGAGGTTGCTGGTGGATTGCTGCATCTGGGCCAGTGTGGCGTTCAGCGTGGTGTATTGCTGCAGATAGGAAGCGCGCAAGGCATCCAGATTGGTCTGGATTTCCGTCTGATGGCTGGTTTCGTCGGTAACGCTCTGGTTCAGGTCGTTCTGTTTGGTCACTACGATGCCGGTTGGTCCCAGCAGATTGTTGATGGTGCTGTTGAAGCGGTCGGCAAAACCGGTGCTGCTGCTGTTGCCGAACAGATTGGCCACCGCGCTGGGGTTGCTGGTGAGTGCCTTGTTGAAGGCAGTCTGGTCCAGTGCCAGCGTGCCGTCCTTTTGCAGGGAAATGCCCACCTGTGACAGATAGGCATAGGAAGTGCTGGCATTCACGCCTGCTACCTGTGTCTGCAATACCGAGGACAGCTGGTCCTGGATGGACAGCAAGGAGTCGTCGCCCTTCATGTCACCGTTAAAGGCACTGTTAACCGTGCTGTACACCTTGTTGTAGGCATCAACAAAACCTTGCAGGGTGCTGGCAATGCCGGAGGTGTCCTGGGCCATGCCGATGGTGACCTGGCCTGTTTTCTCCAGGTTTACCGTGGCGCCATTGATCACCCCGGTAACGGCATTGCTGCTGGATGAAACATTGACGCCATTTACGGTCATGAGGGCATCGCTGGCGGCAAGCGACTCGCTGGTTGCGGTGCTACTTTGCTGCAAACCAGCCAGGATGTTGCCGCTGGTGTTGCCACTATCGGTCCCGCCAGCGGTGACACTGAAAGCATTGGCCGAGCCGGAATTGGCCGAAGCAATCACCAGCGAGTAATTGCCGTTGTACTGCACGATGGAGGCATTGACCCCGGCATTGGCCGAGTTGATGGCATCGGAAATATTTTGCAGGCTTTCACCGCTGCTGCCGCCGTTGTTCAACTGCACGGTGGTGCTGGTGCCGGCCACGCTGAAGGTGAGCGAGGAGGGCGCGCCACTCAGGGCAGCGGTGGCGCTGGTAATGGGCTGTCCGCTGCTGTTTTCGTCGAATACCAGCTGGCGCGACTGTGCCAGCTTGCTGACATTCAGCTGATAATTGCCGGCAATCCCTCCGGTGCTGGTACTGACGGATGCAATGGTGCTGTCCGAGCTTGTGGCCTTGAAGGTTTGCAGGAAAGCACCGGAAGACAGGCTGCTGACCGATGATTGCAAGGCGGATAGCGCAGAGCTGATCTGGCCCATGTCGCTCAGGTCGGTCTTGTAGGTGGAAACCTTGTTCTGGCTATCGGTAAGCGGTTGCTGCTCAACCGACATCAGCTGGCTGACAATGGACTGAACGTCCAGTGGGCCGGCGGTCGTGGTAATGGATGCTGAACTCATGCTGTTCTCCTTGCTGTCCGCAGATAGGCAGACAGGCCCTGTTCAGGCTCTATCTGCATTATCGGGCGGGAGAGAGGGCAGCTTGATGGCAAATCACCGTTAAAAGATGTTGCCAACTGTTAAGGTTGTCACAAATTGTCAAACAGGCTGTCGGCAGCATTGCCGTGCCAGTCAGTTGCCGGATCACGAAGACCCAGAAGATGAACCGGCGGAGCTGACGCCAGCCATCAGCCCGGACAGATTGCTGGTGGATTGCTGCATCTTGGCCAGGGTGGCGTTCAGGGTGGTGTACTGACGCAGGTAGTTGGCCTGCTTGTCACTCATCTTGGTTTGCAGCTGAGTCTGGTGGCCGGTTTCATCCGTTACGTTCTGGTTCAGATCATGTTGCTTGGTCACGACTATCCCCGCTGGTCCCAGCAAATTGTTGATGGTGGTGTTGAAGCGGTCGGCAAAGCCGGTATTGCTACTGTTGCCGAACAGATTGCCCACGGCTGTCGGTTTGTTGCTAAGCGCTTTGTTGAAAGCGGACTGGTCCAGCGACAAGGTGCCGTCCTTTTGAATGGAAATGCCCACCTGCGACAAATAGGCGTAGGAGGTGACCGGGTCGGCCCCGCTGACCGGGGTTTGCAATACCGCGCTGAGTTGGTTGCGGATTGATGTCAGTGCCGCATCCCCCTTCATGCTGCCGCCGGACGCATTGTCCAGCGCGCTTTGCACCTTGTTGTAGGCATCAACAAACCCCTGCAGTTTGCTGGCAATGCTGCTGTTGTCCTGCGTCATGGTGATGGATGCTTCACCGGACTTCTGCAGGCTGATGGTGGCACCGTTGATCACGTCGCTGACGGTGTTACTGCTGGACGATACATATACGCCATTCACCGTGAGTGAGGCGTCGCTGGCATCGCTGGATTCACTGATGGCGGTGTCGCTTTGCTGCAAGCCGGCCAGGGTGTTGGCGCCGGTTTGCGTCAGGCTGCTGTCGCTGCCGCCAGCGGTAATGCTGAACGCACTGTCCGAGCCTGATTCGGCGGAAGCAATCACCAGTGAATAGCTGCCTTTGTAATGCACGATGGAGGCATTGACGCCGGTATTGGCAGCATTGATCTTGTCGGCGATGTCCTGCAGGGTGACGCTGGCCGGTGTCGCGGTGGTGGTGCCATCGCTGCTGCTGGCGTCGGTTGCCGTGGTGCTGACCGGGTCGCGCAGCTGCACGGTGGTGCTGTTGCCACCCACTGCAATGGTGAGTGAATCAGGAACATTGGCAAGCGCAGTACTGGTGCTGGTAATGGATTGCCCGTCCGATGTAGTGTCGAACACCAGTTGACGTGGCTTGGCCAGATCTTCCACATTCAATTGGTAGTTGCCGGCAAGGCCGCTACCGTTGGTGTCCACCGTGGCGATGGTGGCATCCGAGGTGCTGGCTTTCAGGGTATGCAGGAAATTGCCCGATGCCAGGTCGTTGACTGCGGTTTGCAGGCCGGACAAGGCAGAACTGACCTGCCCGATATCGCTGAGTTTGCTGTTGAAGGTTTTCAGCTTGGTCTGGCTGGTGGCGAGCGGCTGCTTTTCCACCGTCATCAGTTGACTGACGATGTTCTGCACGTCGAGCGGGCCGGCGGAGGTGGTAATGGATGCGCTGCTCATCTTGTCTGTGCTTGCCTTGAGGGTGAGGGCATGACGGACACATGCCGGTACGCACGATTATCCCTGAGCGTGAAGCTGGCAGGATGGGCAAGACAGGTCAAAAAATGTTTGCTTTTGCAAATAGGGTAAGGATATGTAAAAAGCAGGCCGGTACCTGCCAGTGCGGATGGGACTTGGGATGGGTGTTGCTGGACAGAAGGTGCGCCGGAGTGCCTGCTGGCCGCTCCGGCGCGGTTGTGGCGAGCAGCTCAGACGCCCAGTTTGTCACGCAGCGAATAATACCAGGCACCCATGGCGGTGAATGGTACCCGCAGTAGGTTGCCACCCGGGAAGGGGTAGTGAGGCAGGGTGGCGAAGGCATCGAAACGCTCGGCCTGACCACGCAGCGATTCAGCCATCACCTTGCCGGCCAGGTGGGTGTAGGTAACGCCATGACCACTGCAGCCCTGGGAGTAGTAAATATTGTCGCCAAGGCGGCCAACTTGCGGCAGGCGCGATAGTGTCAACAGGAAGTTGCCTGTCCACGCATAGTCAATCTTCACATTGCCCAGTTGCGGGAATACCTTCAGCATTTTGGGACGAATGATGGCTTCGATATTGGCCGGATCACGGGCACCGTAAACCACGCCGCCACCAAAAATCAGTCGCTTGTCTTGGCTCAGACGGTAGTAGTCCAGCAGATAATTGCAGTCTTCCACGCAGTAATCCTGCGGCAACAGGCTGGCGGCCAGTTCGTCGCCCAGTGGTTCGGTGGTGATCACCTGCGTGCCGCAAGGCATGGATTTGGCGGCCAGTTCCGGCAGCAGATTGCCCAGGTAGGCATTGCCGGCGACAACCAGGAAGCTGGCCTTTACCCGGCCTTGCGGTGTGGTAACCACCGGCTGTTTGCCGCGTGCAATGCTCAGCGCCGGGGATTGCTCGTAGATAACCCCTCCCAGTTGCTCTACGGCAGCGGCTTCGCCCAATGCCAGGTTAAGCGGATGGATGTGGCCGCCGCTCATGTCCAGCATGCCGCCCACGTACTGGTCGGTAGCCACAATGCCGCGCATGTCGTCCTTGCCCAGCAGTTGCAGTTGCTTGTGTCCGTAGCGCTCCCACAATGCCTTTTGTGATCGCAAATGCCCCATCTGCTTTTCACTTAGCGCAGCAAACACGCCGCCGTCTTTCAGGGCGCAATCGATGTTGTATCGGGCAATGCGCTCGCGGATGATCCGGCCGCCTTCAAATGCCATGTCGCCCAGCAGGCGGGCTTGGGGGCCACCTACACTGCGCTCGATCACGTCGATGTCGCGGCTGTAACTGTTGACGATCTGGCCGCCGTTGCGACCGGACGCGCCAAACCCAACCCGGGCTGCCTCCAGGACGGTAACCTTGAAGCCGCTTTCCAGCAGAAAGAGTGCAGTGGAAAGACCGGTGTAGCCGGCTCCGATGATGCAGATGTCGGTTTCGATATCGCCTTGCAGGGCCGGACGGGACGGGACCGGATTAGCAGAGGCGGCGTAGTAGGATTCTGGGTAGCTGGTTTGTGGCATTTCGTTAAACTTTTTCGTTTAATATTTTGCACATGCCAGATGATTCTAGCCCAGACTCTCTGCTGTTGCCAATAGATTTGATCAAATATTTGTTTGTTGCGACTGATTGGGGGGTGCCATGGCTGGGGCGCTTGGCTGCGGTGAGGAAGGGGCTGCGGGCGGGTGAGGGGGCGGTCTGAAGGCAGGACACCTGCAATGGCAACTGTCCTGCAAGCAATGGCTTATTTGTTGTGCTGATGGCCGCCAACGGTTTCTTTCACCTGGCCGGTCACTGCGGAGCTTTGTTTCTTGTTTTTCTTGTGTTTTTCTTTCTTTTGTTCTTGTTGTTTGATTTTCGCGTGATCAGCTTGCCAGGCTTTTACCTCGCTGGCGGTGGGTTGCTCTTGATGCAGCTTGTTGGCCAGTACCGGGCCGGCAACGAAGGTGGTGATGAGCGCAAGTGCGGCATATTTCATGAACGTCTCCTGAGTGGTGGGCTGAGTGGATTTGTCCGTTACCGAACAGGAGACAGTCTATGAATTCACCATGCGCTGATTAAGCGGCTTAGTCCTAATCTAATTAATCTTACTTCCTGCAACTTCATAAGATATTTCCTTGGTTAGTTTCCAACTACTTCCCGGATGTGGTGTGAATGCAAACGGAAACCATGTCATCTGACTGTCGTAATTAACAGTGATGCTCAGTGTTAAGCTTGGCCATATCCGAATCATTGTGACCAGTTTTACAGCTGGCGATTTCAAGAAAGTGTTGCAAGTAATGAGCCTGTCTATTGTCAGCAAAACCTATGGCGCTGATCAGGTTGGCTTGATCAGCGGTTTTCGTTTTGCTCCCGGTCAGCGTGGGGAAGCCATCGGGTCGGATGAGGCACTGGATTTCCTGCGGGATAGCCAGGGTGAGGATGGCTTTGTCTGGCTGCATTTCAATCTGGCACATGTCGCGTGCGAGCGCTGGATGCGCGCCAACCTTGACTTGCCTGAGGGCTTCGACGAAATGTTGCATGCCGGTGGTGGCTCCACCCGCATCGAACCGTCAGACGGCATGTTGCTGGCGGTCATTAACGATGTGGCGCTGGGTTTCGGTGTGGTCAGTTCGGATGTGGCCACCCTGTGGGTGGCAGCTGGTGCGCGGCTGCTGGTTACGGCGCGGGTGCGACCGCTGCGTTCGGTGGACAGGCTGCGGGGGGCGGTAAAGGCCGGGGAGGTGTTCCCTTCGGCGCGTTCGCTGTTGTTTCACCTGATGCAGGATCAGGCCGATGTCATGGCTAGCATCGTGCGAGAAACCACTTGCAAGGTGGATCATATCGAAGACCGGCTGTTGGCCGAGCGGCTGCAGGATCATCGTGCAGAGCTATCCAGCATGCGGCGCACGCTGGTGCGCATGCAGCGTCTGCTGGCCCCGGAGCCGGGGGCTTTGTTCCGGCTGCTGAACCGCCCGCCGATCTGGCTGGCCGAGCCGGATGTGCAGGCCTTGCGTGAATCTACCGAAGAATTTTCCTTGGTGCTGAACGATCTGGCCACGCTGGTGGAGCGCATCAAGCTGTTACAGGAAGAGCTGGCTGCCAAGTTGAATGAGCAAACCAACCGCACCTTGTTCACCCTGACCATGGTGACGGTGTTGGCCTTGCCCATCAATATCGTGGCCGGCTTTTTCGGTATGAACGTGGGGGGTGTGCCGCTGGCCAATCACCCGCATGGTTTCTGGGTGTTGGTGGCGCTGGTGGCCAGCTTTACCTTGCTGGCCGGGCGGTGGGCCTTTAGCCGTCAAGCGGCACGCTGAGCAGGTGGGTCGCTTGATTAACCCTGTAGCGGGTGGGTGAACTTGTGGGCAGTCTGGCGTACAATAGCGCGTTTTGTGTCACCAGCTGAGGCCGGTGGCTTCTTGTCCAGTCTGATTTACAGCAAGGTATAGCATGAGCGGTTTGCCCAATTGCCCCCAGTGTGGTTCCCAATTTACCTACGAAGACGGCGCCATGCTGGTGTGCCCGGAGTGCGCACACGAATGGTCGGCCCAGGCCGAAGCGGCCGGTGAAGAACAGGGCCGTGAAGTGCGCGATGCCAATGGCAATCTGCTGCAGGATGGCGATACTGTTACCGTGATCAAGGACCTGAAAGTGAAGGGTTCTTCACTGGTGGTGAAGGTGGGTACCAAGGTAAAGAACATCCGCCTGGTGGATGGTGACCACGATATCGATTGCAAGATCGATGGCATCGGTGCCATGGGTCTGAAGTCTGAGTTCGTCAAGAAAGCCTGATTCTTCTGCGTCCGGTTTCCTGCAAAAAAGCACCCGCTAGCGGGTGCTTTTTTCATGTCGCGATGCATATGCTGCCTTGCAGGTGCACCGGCTTTGCTACCATGCCATTTTTCTGTCTGCCTGATTCATGATGATTTCCATTTTCGGCTATTCTCCTCCGCGCACGTGCCAGCTGATTGGCTTTGCCATTCCGGTGATGCTGGCTGCACTGGCAACTCCATTGATGGGGCTGGTGGATACTGCTGTGCTGGGCCGGCTGGGCAGCCCGGTGGCGCTGGCTGCAGTTGCCGTGGGTGGCAGTATTTTCACTGTCTTGTACTGGTGTTTCAGCTTTCTGCGTTTCACCACCACCGGACTGGTGGCACAGGCATCCGGACAGCGCAGCCCGGATTCTGTGGTTCTGGCAGGCCTGCGTCCCATGCTGGCCGCGTTGCTGGGTTGGCTTGGCCTGTTGCTGTTGCAGCAGCCTCTGTTGTGGCTGGCCCTGCGTCTGCTGGCACCGCCGGCAGAGGTAGCCAGGCTGACGCATGATTATTTTTCTGCCCGTATCTGGTCTGCACCGTTCACCTTGTTGTCCTATGCCCAGTTCGCTTGGCTGTTGGGACTGGGCAAGTCACGCCAGGTCATGGTGTTGCAGCTGCTGATGAATCTGCTTAATGCGTTGCTGGCTGTTTGGCTGGTATCGGTGCTGGGCTGGGGTGTCGCTGGTGCAGGCTGGGCCACGGCGATTGCCGAAGCGGTGGGTTGTGTGCTGGCCTGGCGGGTGATGCTGCGTCAGGCTCCGTGGCCGCAATGGCAACAGGCCTTGTCCCGCTCTGGCGGACGGGCCGCCTGGCGGCAACTGTTTGCTGCCAATATCGACATCATGGTCCGTACTCTGCTGTTGACGGTGGCGTTTGCCTTGATGACGCGTAGCGGCGCGCAGCTGGGTACGCTGACGCTGGCGGCCAATCAGCTGCTGCTACAGGCCTTCATGGTGTGTGTCAGTCTGCTGGACGGCTTTGCCGTGGCAGCCGAGGTGCATGGTGCGCATGCCATCGGTGCGCAAAGTCGTAACGGGTTACGGCTGGTGGTGCGGCGATGTGCCTGGCTGTCGCTGGGATGGAGCAGTGTGCTGGCGCTGGGCATGGCCTTGTTGGGGCTGGTTTATCTGCCCTGGATGACACCGGACCGGCAGCTGCAGCAACTGGCAGCACAGTACTGGAGCTGGCTGGTGGTTTTGCCGCCGGTATGCATCTGGGCCTTTTTCTGGGATGGCGTGTTCATGGGTGCCATGCGTACCGCCGTGCTGCGCAATGGCATGTTGTTGAGCTTTGCGGTGTACCTGCCTGCGCTGTTGCTGTTGCAGGGCCTGCTGGGTAATCACGGTATCTGGGCTGCATTGCTGGTGTTGATGGCGATGCGCGGCATTCTGCTGACCCTGGCGTGGCCACGCTTGCGGGACAGTGTGGGAGTCAATGCATTGAGCGGGGGGCAGTAGCCTGCTGCGGCAGCGCTATAATCAGCCGCAGTGCAATCAGGAGCATGGATGGTGACATTGAGCAAGGAAGAGTCTGCAGCCTTGCAGGCTTCGATCAGACAAGTCAGTCAACGGGTGGCGCGGGAGCTGCAGGCCAGGCCCGGAGTGGGGCATGCCTTGCATTTCATCAGCCATCTGCACGCAGGCATCGACAAGATCGTGATGCAAGCAGAGCAGCGCGGTCAGGCGCCCGCCTGTCAGGCTGCTTGCAATAGTTGTTGCTATCTGCGTGTGGAGGCCAGTCAGGCCGAGGTGCTGCTTATCGCCCGCCATCTGCGACAGGGTACGCTACCGCAGTTGCAGGAGATACGGCAGCGCCTGTTGCAGCGTCAACAGCACATGCAGGCCGCTACTGCGCCATTAGCTCGCCTGGCTTGTGCATTCCTGCAGGATGGCCTGTGCAGCATTTACCCCTTGCGACCGGCCAGTTGCCGCAAGGCTCATTCGTTTTCCGCTGCTGCCTGTCACACACAGGCAGCTGAAATTCCGCAAGACCTGTCCATTACCCTGGCGGCAGAGGCCTTGCAGCGTGGTACGGCTGCAGGGTATCGACAGGCTGGACTGGCGGCTGACCCGCTGGAACTGACTGCCGCCATGTTATGGGCGCTGGACGATGCTGGTGCAGAGGAAGGCTGGCTGGCCGGGCAGGGTGATCGGGCAGGTTAGCGTACGCGCAGGATGTTTTTCACCAGCCGTGGCTGTGCCGGGTTGGGCAGTTTGCTTTCCTGGTGGTGTTCTGCCAGCAAAAGCAGTATTAACAGTAATCCCAGCAGGCAGGCGGTTTTTGCAGATGACATGACAGGTGAGCGAGGGGCAGCAGTTTCTGCAGATGAGAAGCCGCTGATTGTACGCCTGATTTCATGCTAAGAGAATGCGGCTTGATCTGCGGTCAGTTCGAATACAAAGGAAGTCAACGATGGAAAGCTGGTTTGTCTGGGCCTTGTGCTCGGCGGTGTTTGCCGCATTGACTGCGGTTCTGGCCAAGCTGGGGCTGCGCGGGGTGGATTCTGACCTGGCCACGCTGATACGTACCGGCATCATTGCCATGGTGCTGTCGCTGTTTGTCTGGCTGACCGGAAAATGGAGCAACCCACTGCAGCTTTCCGGCAGGACCTGGTTGTTTCTTGGCCTGTCCGGTTTGGCAACCGGAGCCTCCTGGACCTGCTATTTCCGCGCCCTGCAACTGGGCGAAGCCAGCAAGGTGGCCCCCGTGGACAAGCTTAGCCTGGTACTGGTGGCTGTGTTTGCCGTGCTGTTTCTGGGGGAGCGTCCGGCTCCGCGCGAATGGCTCGGCATTGCCCTGGTGGCGGTGGGGGTGCTGGTGCTGGCGATCCGCCGCTAGCAGCGATGGATCGGTTCTGGTTCAGGCGGGGTGGCAGGAGCGGCATTGCAGCACAGGCTGGGCCTGCTGCTCTTGCAGCCATTCGTAGAAAGCTTGATCCAGCAACCAGGCATCGTTGCCATGCCGCAGAACCCACATTGGCCCGCCACAGGGGCCAGTGCAACGTCCGGCAATGTCGTAAACGCCAGCAGGCATACGTCTGACGGACTCGAATTCGGGCAAGGCCAGCCCAGGCAGGCTATTGCAGGCGTGTATGGTAAGTACGGGCATCGTGGACAAAGAAAACCCACGCCGGGCGTGGGAAAAGAGTCGTCTACAAAGGAGGAATGCCAACCTTACGCTTTTTGCAACGTGCTTGTCATCGGGGCTTCTACTTAGCTGGTAACTGGCTGCGCTAGGCCCGCCCTGCGGCCTTGCCTGGCTGTTACGGATTAGTGTTATTACCCAGCAGATGGCGCAACACCTGCTCGGCCACATTTTGCCATTTGCTGCTGGAAATCACGGCATGGCCGGCATCTTCTATCATCACCGGTGTGGTGTCATAGGAGCGGGCCGTGGCGGCTACCACGTCGGACGGAATCAGCTTGTCACGGCTGCCACCTATCACTTGTACTTGCGCGCTGACATTGTCCGGGTTGACGTAGGCCGGCTTGCCTTCGGCCGCCTGAATGGCAATGGCCTTGCCCAGCGGGTCGCCCATGAACTCCACCACGGTATCCAGCGTGCCAGGTAGCAGACCCCACGGCGGTACCGAACAGATCAGGCTGGCGCGTTGCAGATCGTCATTGCCTTCCAGTACACGCTGGGTCAGGAAGCCGCCCATGGAATGGCCGACGATAAGGCCGGGCTTGCCGGGCAGGCCGGCCAGTACCTGTTGAACATCTTCCTCGTAACCACGCAGTGTCTGGTTTTGCCGCGCCGCGCTGCCGCCGTGGCCGCGCAGCGACAGGGCCGAGCCACTCAGGCCGTGTGCAGCAAACCAGGGCAGCATGTTTTCCCGCCATTGCCAGCCATCGCCTGCCACGCCATGAATGAACAGCACATGGCCGCGTGGCTGGGGGGCATCGGCATGAAACACTTCAATGTCATCCAGCATTTCGTAGCGGCAGGCATTGGCCGGATCGTCCTCGGCCAGGGTGATCTGGCAGGCGGTTTCTGCGCCTTCCTGCGCAAAATACGTGCTCAGCCCACGGCAGAGTGAGGCCATGCGGCCATTGCGGCGTAAATACTGGATGCGCAGTCGGTTTACCTTGCGTCGGCGAGCGTGTTCCAGTGCCTGGTCGAACAGCAGGCGACCAATGCCCTTGCCCTGGCAGAAGCTATCCACGCTGATGCCCAGCTCGCCGCAAGGGTAGGCTTCGTGTTGAAAAACGGCGATGTGTACCACGCCGATCAATAATTCCCGGTAATGGGCACCAATCACGATGTCGCGGTTGAAGTTGATGCTGTCGACGTAGCTGGATAGTGCCGCAGGAGCCAGCTCCAGCCCGAAGCGGGTGAAGCGGTCATCCGCACTCAGCTCCGCCAGGTGTTCCAGAATGGCCGGTCTGGCAGTGGCCTGCAGACGGCTGAAAGTAAGTGTCATGATGCCTTCTGTATTGTGCAGTGCACAATGAGAGTGTAGTCCTTGCAGCGCCAGATGCAAGGGCAAGCGCTGCGGTATCCGGCAGCGGTAGCGGCGCGGCAGCATGGCCATTGGCAGCATCCGGGGGAAGGGACTGCCAAAACCGTCGGCATGACGAGCAAATATCAGCTATCAAATAGTGATGAGCCGTATTGTGCGGCCCACGCCGGTTTGCTGCCGCACTACGCTCATGACCAGCCGGCAGGATAAAACAATCACCTGGCACAGGAGTCTTGTGTTCAATCATCATCACTCATTTTGGCGTTTGCCGGGGGGGCGTGGCCTGCTGGGTATCGTGCTGCTTTGTGTTGCCACACTGGCACATGCGCGCGAATGCCTGTCATTCATCTATGCCAGCGGCGGGCGCGACTACTGGGCAAATTTGCAGGCAAACGTAGCCAAGGAAGGTGGGCGGCGGGGTTATTTCATCTATGACCGTGGCTCGGTGGATAGCGAACATCTGATTGATGATGCGCAGATCCAGTTGCTCAATATTGCCGTTGCCCGGCGTTGTCGCGCCATCATTCTGGCCCCTAGTGCCACCATCGAGAACTACAATGAAATCCTGCGTTTTCTGCCGGTACCGGTGGTTCTGATCGACCGTAATCCTGGGCTGACCAGCCAGTACGGATCGGTCACATCCGACAATGCCGCCATTGGCAGGATGGCCTGGGCGCAGCTGAAAAAGAACAATCCGGCCATCCGCCGCATTCTGGTTTTTCCCAATCATGGCCGCGTGCCATCCACCGAACAGCGCATGGAGAGTTTTACCGCCGCTGCGCGCAAAGATGGTGCCACCTTGTTGTACGGTCCGGCGGTCGACCAAACCATCGGTCAGGGGCGGCGGACCGTGACGGCTTATCTTGGTGGTAAGCCGCCAGCATTTGATGCCATTTTCACCCCCAACGAATCTACGACGACCGCCACCGTGCTGGCACTGCGCCAGTTGCAACAGGCCGGGAGATATGACTTTGTTGGCGTGGACCGTAACCCGGTCATTGTGGATGCCGTGCGCAACGGCGAAATGCTGGCCACCATGGTGCAGGACAGTGAAAAAATGGCTGGTCTGGCGGTAGACATGGCAGATGCTGCCATCAAGGCCCCTGCGGGTACTGGCAGGAATATTCTGTTGCCGCCTTTTGTGATGGACCGGGCGGTGCTGCGCAATGCCCGCTGAGCCAGAAAGAATCAGCCCATGAAAACGGCCAACGTTCGCCTTTGCCAGTACTATTTCGAACAGGACAGCATGTCGATCCGGTTGTCTATGGCTGTTGCGCTGGCCATTTACCTGTCGCATTGGAACAGTAATCCGGGATGGACCGGCTCCTGCTGGCTTCTATCGATGGCAGGCATTCAGTCAATACGGCTGTGGCATCTGGGAAAAATGCGCAGCCTGCTGACTGATCCGGCCCGGTTGGAAAAATATTTCAACTCTTTCTATGTATCGGTATTTGCGGCAGCTGTTGCCTGGGGTGGCATGCTGTTTGCGTTTCCTCATCGTCAGTTTGATTTTGTCTACATGTTCAAGATCATTGCGCTGGCTGCTATCAATAGCGTCACTATCCTGTCGCACGGGCTGATTTTCCGCTTGTACGCGCTGTTCAGTACGGTAATCACGGTGATGGTATTCATCCAGCTGCATGGTTTTGACCAGGTGATGTCAGCATCCGATCGTTATGCCTTTTCCGTTATCGCCTTGCTGTATCTGGTGTTCCTGTTATTGACGGACTGGAAATACGCCCGGCGTAATTTCGATTTTTTCGAGCAGCAAGTCGCCATGGAAACGCTGGTGAGCAAGCTCAAGCGGCTGCATAACGAGGAGGTGGACCTGCGTTCCAGCCTGGAGGCCAAGTCCGCAGGACTGGAGGAGGCGCGTAATGCGCTGCTGGTGATTGCCGCCACCGACAGCCTGACACAGACCCTGAATCGCCGTGCCATTCTGGAACACCTGAATGCGCAGGTGGATAGGGTGAGTCATGCCGAAGGCTCGTTCTGCGTCATTACCTTTGATGTCGACAACTTCAAGAAAATCAACGATGTATTTGGCCACAATGTCGGCGATATCGTATTGCGGGTGCTGGCGGACGAGGTGAAATCGGTGCTGCGGGCTGATGATCTGTTCGGCCGCATCGGTGGCGAGGAATTCCTGGTGATTCTGCCCGGCTTAGCCCTGAGCCGCGCGGTGGAGTGCGGCGAGCGCATCCGCCTGAAACTGGTGCAGAGCACGCGCATGCAGCAAGAAGCCGGCTTCGGGGTAACGTTATCGCTGGGCTGTTGTCTGGCATTTCCCGGCGAGTCGGCCATCGACATCCTGAGCAAGGCGGACAAGCTGATGTATGTCGCCAAGCGCGATGGCAAGAACCGCCTGTGCTACTAAACGCCTCAGTCTGCTGTAGTTTCGTCAGCTGCCCAGTCGGCAATCGGTACCGGTTTGCCAAACAGATAGCCCTGATAGGCATAGCAGCCGTAGCTTTCCAGATAATCGCGCTGTGCGTGTGTTTCTACCCCCTCTGCAATCACCTCCAGCCCCAGCGAACGTGACATGGCCAGAATCGCTTTGACGATGGCCGTGGTGCTGGCGTCTTTGCCCAGTTCGCGGGTGAAGGATTGATCGATCTTGATTTGATCCAGCGGCAGGCGCTTGAGATAAGACAGTGAGGAGTAGCCGGTGCCAAAGTCATCCAGTGAAAAACGTATGCCCAGTGCGCCCAACTGGTGCATGCGTGCCACCACCAGGTCAACATTTTCCAGCACGATGCTTTCCGTCAGTTCCAGCTTGAGCCGGGCCGGATTGGCACCGCTTTGCTGCAGGCTGTTTTGCACCGAAGCCACAAAATCAGGCTGGTGGAACTGACGTGCGCTGACGTTAACCGCGATATCCAGCGTGCAAAAATACGGGTGTTGCTCCCAGGCCTTCAGTTGCCGGCAGGCGCTGTCCATCACCCAGCGTCCCAGTTCGATGATCAGCCCCATCTCCTCGGCCACCGGAATGAACTGGGCTGGCGACACCATGCCACGTTCGGCAGAGCACCAGCGCAGCAGCGCCTCGGCACCGATGCGGGTGCCATCCTGCCCTACTTGCGGCTGGTAGTAGAGCACGAATTCCTCGCGGGCAAACCCCAGTCGCAGCGCGTTTTCCAGCAGGCTGCGCGCTTCTATGCTGGCTTGCATGGTGGGGCTGAAGAATCGCACCCGGTTGCGACCGGCATCCTTGGACTGGTACAGCGCAACATCGGCCTGCTTGAGCAGGTTTTCCATGGAAGTCACCAGACCGCGGAATAATGTCAATCCGATGCTGGTGGTATAGACGTGGTCGGTATCCTGATCCCCTTCCAGCCGGTAGGGACGGGACAGCTGGTCACGGATGTTCTCGGCAATCTGTTCGGCACGCTTGGCCGCAACGGTTTCATTGGGGCCAAGGTTTTCGATGATGGCGACGAATTCGTCCCCGCCAAGCCGGGCCACGGTGTCGGCTTCGCCAACGGTGTTGCGCAGGCGACGGCCCACCTGTACCAGCAGCTTGTCACCCATCTCGTGGCCCAAGGTGTCGTTGAGCTTCTTGAACTGGTCCAGATCCAGCATCATCAGCACACCATGTTCGCGGGAGCGTTCGCTGATTTTCTGTGCCTGCTGCAGGCGGTCGAATAGCAGGCGGCGGTTGGGCAGCCAGGTAAGCGGGTCGTAGTGGGCCAGCTGGCGGATTTCGTCTTCTGCTTCCTTGCGCTCGGTAATGTCGTGCAGCGTGGCACGCTGCCCCAGATAGCTGCCATCCTCGCCGTAGATTGGGCGGCAGGTATAGTTTACCCAGCGGATGTCGCCATCTTTCCGGCAGATGCGCAAATCCAGGCCCACCGTTTCCATTGCGCTATCGTGCGTGTGCTGCCGGGCCAGCCATTGCGCGCGGTCTTCCGGGTGGATGATGGCGTCTAGCAGGGCCGGGTTGCGCTCGAATTCGCCGGCGCGATACGCGCTGATCTTTTCTGCCGACGGGGTCATGTAGTGAAATTGGCCGTCAGGCTTGATCCAGTACACCCAGTCACTGGCCCAGTCCATCATGGTGTGGAATTTCAGCTCACTCTGGCGGATGGCTTCGATGGCGGCCTTCTTGTCGGTAATGTCATCCTTGATGGCCACATAGTGGCTAACCTTGCCATCCTGCTGGCGTAGCGGGGCAATCACCACTGCTTCGACATATTCGCTGCCGTCCTTGCGCCGATTGATGAATTCGCCTTCCCATACCGCGCCGGCCATCAGGGTGGACCACAGATCGGCATAGGTTTCTGCTGAGGTTTTACCCGCATGCAGAATGCGCGGATTCTGTCCCAGCACTTCATCCTGGCTGTAGCCGGTGTTCTTCAGGAAAGCCTCGTTCACATATTCGATGCGGGCATCCATATTGGTAATGACGATGCTGGCCGGGCTTTGTTGTATCACCAGCGAAAACTTCTTCAGCTGTTCCTCGCGGCTGAGCAGTTCGGCAGTGCGTTTTTCGATTTCGGCTTCCAGTTGCAGCTGGTGGGATTGCAGATCCTGCTGATTGCTCTCCTGGGCTTGAATGACCCGGCGCATCTGGCTGGCAAACGGGATAAAGATGAACAGCGCCTCGGTCAGCAGCAGCGCAAGGGCGGCCAGCCAGGCAATGTTCTCTGCTGTTTGCAGCTGGTCGACGGCAGCTTCGCCTTCCAGCTGATAGCGTTTGACTGCGGTATCCAGTGCACGCAGCAGGTCGCCCTCTGCCAGTGCCAGCAGTTGCTGCAGGTCGGGGTCTGCCATGCTCAGCGTGCCATCCGGCTGCGCCAGTATGTGTCTGGCCAGCGCCAGATAACGGTTTTCCAGGAAATGAATGGCTTGCGGGTTGCCAAAATACAGTGCATGCACTGCTGGCGACATGGTCTGCGGCAAGTGCAGCTGCGGCTGGCCATTGATCAGGCCTTGATGACTGGTCGCCATCAGGCTGACGGCCTGCTGCAATTGCTGGCGCAGACGGGAGGAGCCACCCTGTGTGGTGGCCAGTTGCTGGCTGAACAGGGCGATGCGCTGGCTGAGCATGCGCTGGCGGCCACTGATATTGACCAGGGCGGCTGTGCTTTGCTGCGTGGCAATCACCAGTTTTTGCGAAACAAAGGCGCTGGTTGCCAGTATTGCCATCAGGGATAGCGCAATGATGTAACGCAGCTTGAAGGAACGGAGCATTCGGTGTTCACGCGTCATGCCGGTGTTTCCTGACAGATTCTGCAGGACATCATGCATGACAACGGGCTTTTATGAAAAGCCCGTTTCTGCGTCCTCAGGCAAAAATGCAGTGGTTTTACATCGACTCGGCCCGGAGGCGACAGGCTTAGTCTGCTACTGGTGTGCTGGCACGCAACAGCCGGTCACGCACATGCAACCAGGCGGGCGTATCCGGCGGCATCTCGATCAGAATGCGGTTGCAGCCGCTGGCTTCCGCCTGGTGCAGCACGGCATAGATCTGGCTGGCATAGGCAGCCGGATCGGCCGGCAGCAGATAGCTTTGCGTGGCCGGCAGCGGTGTGGCCGGCCTGCCCACCATGCTGATGAAGGCCAGATCTTCAGCCCATACTTGCGCAGGAAGCCGGGGGCGGTGTGCGGCTTCAAAACGATGGCAGGGAATCCGCGGGGCATAGTGTGAAGCCAATGCGCCGGGAACGCGCGGTACAAGGTCACGCGGACCCTCATCCAGTGGCAGCACGCGGGCCAGCTGGGCGGCGCTGATGCTGCCAGGGCGCAGGATGCGTGCCTGTGGACCGGACAGGTCGACAATGGTGGACTCCAGCCCGAAGCGGCAGTCCCCGCCATCCAGCACCGCCTCGATGCGACCTTCCATCTGGCGCGCCACATGGGCGGCACTGGTGGGGCTGATGTGGCCGAAAGGGTTGGCCGACGGCGCGACCACCGCATGGCCCAGCTGGTCGAGCACGGCCTGGAACAGCGGATGTGCCGGCCAGCGCACGGCAACGGTATCCTGCCCGCCGGTAATCAGGCGCGATACCGTGGGTGCCGCCGGCAGCACCATGGTAAGCGGGCCGGGCCAGAATGCTGCGGCCAGCTGGTAGGCTGGCGCTGGTATCTGGCTGACCCAGTGCTGCAGATGAGACAGGTTTGGCAGATGCACAATCAGCGGGTGATCGGCCGGCCTGCCCTTGGCGCTGAAAACCCGGCGGATGGCTGCAGGGTCTTGCGCACTGGCGGCCAGGCCGTAGACGGTTTCGGTAGGTAGTGCCACCAGTTGGCCATTGCCCAGCAGGCTGGCAGCGCGGTGGATGTCCGCGGCATGCGGATTGAGGTATTCCATATGTGCTTTCTGTGGTGCGGCTCAGGCGCCATGCGGTAATCCGGCTGCCAGCCAGTTGCCGTTGCGCCAGTATTCCATGCCGGTTTCGGCAAAACGGTACAGGTGTAGCCAGCGGCGCTTTACCAGCATGGCAACTTCCGGCTGTTGTTCCAGCGCCAGGCTGATCAGCCGGGCAGGGGCGTCGATGCAGGCAGCCAGCCGCAACGGTGCATGACGCCATTGGCTGCCGTCATGTACGGACTGTTTGGACAGGCCGATGCGCAAATCGCCGCTATTGCCTTCGAACACGCCAATGCGCCCGCCCACTACGTTGTGCAGCAGCTTGTTGCCACTGCCATAGCGTCTGGGGTCGGTAACGGCGGCGAAATACTGCATGTTGATCCAGTGCGCCACCACTAACGGGCCACCAAAAATGGCCGCCAGCTGGCTGGCTTGCGGGTCTTGCCGCCAGTCGTATTCCTGCAGGAAGGCCCGGCCATGCAAATTGAGCGCGGCGGTGCGGCTACGCGGTGCGGCAATGAAACTGTGATTGCCGGCCAGTCCCCACTCGGGACGGGTTTCCGCCCAGTGATGGCCTTTTTGCCGGAGCAGGGACAATAGCTTGCCCGTATGGATATCTGCGGGAATGCCGTCCTGGCCGGCCCGCCGGCTGCGCGCCAGGCTGGCCGCCTCATCCAGCAGCGGCTGTACTTGCAGGCCGCGCTGTTGCAGGGCCGGGGATTGACCATCGGCTTGCAAGACCTGTAATTCGTCACTATGGGTCAGGTGCAGTACCGGTAAAAACAGTGTGGCTGTCGGTATGGCCCAGCCACGAGCAGCCAGCCCGGCGCGTACGGCCGGGCGCTGCAGCCAGTCACTGAGCAGCAGTACGTGCAGATGGCCGCCATGGCCGCCGCAGGCTCCGCATTGCAAGGCTGATGCCTGTGGATTGTTGCTGCTGTGGCTGGCGTGGCCCACCAGCAATACCGTGCGGGGAAAGCGCTGTCCCAGCCCCATGGCAGGCAGCAGGTGCTCCAGGCTTGCCACGATGTCATCGGTATTGAGCTGGCGGCCAGCGGAGACCATGCTCTTGTCCTTGTCGTTCAGCCAGGGGTCCAGCTCGGCCAGTGTTGCCCTGCGCTTGCCGGGAAAGGCTTTGCGCAGCAGTTTGCCCGCTTTGCCCAGCCCGGCGCTTTCCACCAGGGTGAAGGACGATAGCGGGGCGCGCTGGAAGGATCCCCATTCCTGCAGGCCCTTTTCCAGCGACGGCATGATGGCTTCCCAGCTAGGGGCCAGCAGACCGGGCAGGCGTGGCTGGCTGCGGTCTTCGCCGGCAAAGCGGATAGCCAGCGGCAGGCCGAAAAAGCCGGCAAATCCGGCGGTCGTGGCCGCGGGCAAAACCTGCTCCAGGGCGCGGCGCATCGGTTCCGAGCGCACATCAATGCAGAAGACGGCATGGATGTCGGCTCCGGCAAGTTCTGTGGCGGCGGGCTGGACGCTCAGGCGGGACAGCAGTGGGGCGTGGCTGGCCAGCTCGGCGGCACGTTGCCAGATCAGGCCGCGCGCGTTGACGGGCGGTATTGTTGATTGGGCATCCCATGCTGCATGCCAGTGTTGCCAGTGGCTGTCCGGTGTGCGGTCGCCATCGTCCAGCAGGCACTCCCAAGCCAGCTGCATGGCCAGTAACTCTGCCGGCAGGCTGCTGGCGGTGCCGGCCAGTTCGGCTTGCCATTGCTGGTAACGGCACCATGCTGCCCAGCCGCTATTGCGTTGCAGCAGCACGTAAAACCAGTCGCTCAGCCAGCTTGGCTTGGCTTGCAAGCGCTCCTGCGCGTGGCGGAACAGGGCATGGTGATCCTGAGGCAGCGCGGCAATGGCACCGCGCAGGCGTTCGCGCGCGGCGGCATCCGGGCTGGGTGGCGGTTGCAGCGCCATTTCGGCCAGCCAGTTCTGATAGAGCCGGCCATGACGATCAGGCTGCCATTCTGCCTGGTCGTGATCGAACCATGCTGCGCAGCATTGACTGATTTGCTGGGTAATCACCTGTTGCCAGTTTTGCAGGCCGGCGTGGCCGGCAGCGTCCTGCCGCCAGTTGCTTTGCAGCAGTCTTGCTGGTGCAGTGTGGCGTTCGGCCTGTCCCTGTTGCAGCCACTGCACGGCAGATTGCTTGATACCGGCTTCTTGCAGCGCGGCACTCAGGTCGGCATTGCTGATCTGGCCCGCGGCGTACTGCTGCCGGTAGTCGGCTTCATCCAGGTGCAGGCGGCTGTCTGCCAGGCTTTGCAAGGTATGGTGGGCCTGTTCGAACGATTGGCTGCGCAAGCCCCAGTAAGGCGAGCTGGCCAGCAGGCTGTCCAGTGGCCAGCTGGGTGCAATGCGGCTGGCCGCGGCCTGGGCGGCACTTTGCCAGAGCGTGTCAGCGGATGTCATGGGCAGTGGCTCCGTTGCGGGTGAGGGGTGAGCGTCGCCCCAACCGGTGCAGGCGGGTGCGCATGGTGGTGCGCAGCCACCATTCGTCCAGATAGAGGCCGCCAAAGGCGCGCGCGTACAGGCGCTGGCTCAGGTGGTGGCCGGGGTGTCTATCTATCCAGCCTTGCAGCAGGAACAGCCCGCCAAAGAACAGCGCCAGCAGCAATTGGCAGGCAAGCGGGGCCGTGGCATGGTCAGCCTGCATCCTGGCAAACAGGGTGTGTAGCAGCAGGTAGGTCTGGCACAGCAGCAGCGCCAGTCCATAGCCGCGTATGCTGTGCTGGCACAGCGGTGCCAGGCCAAGGCCGATGATCACAATCAGCAGCGGCGGCGGTTGCAGGGTATGGCCCTGTGCCAGTTGCCAGCCTTGCAGGCTGGCCAGCAGCAAGGCAATGCCGGCCACGCCGCTGGCCAGATGCCAGCCCTTGCCGCTAGCCGGAGCGCTGCTTGACTGACGGATGGTGGCTCGCACCTGGTTGCCCGAGCTGAGAAAGGCATGTGCCTTGTAGATGGAATGGGTGATCAGATGCAGCAGGGCCAGCGAATATTGCCCCAGCCCGCACTCCATCAGCATGAAGCCCATCTGGGCGCAGGTAGACCAGGCCAGGCGCAACTTGATGCTGATGCGGGTCTGCATCACCCAGCAGGCCAGACCAGCGGTAACGCCACCCCATACCACTAACAGCCAGGCTGTCAGCGGCACCGCTGCCCACAGCGCAGCCAGTTTGATCAACACCATGCCGCCCAGATTCACTACCCCGGCATGCAGCAGGGCCGAAATCGGGGTCGGGGCTTCCATGACCTGGGTCAGCCAGCCGTGAAACGGCAATTGTGCTGTTTTCAGCAGTACACAGCACACCAGCAGTAGCGCTCCGGTATTGCGTGCCAGTTGTGCGATGGGCGATGCCAACGGACGTGCGATATCGGCAAAGGCAGGCGAGGCCACCGCCCAGGCTATCAGCCCTGCACCCAGCAACAGGCACAGTTCGGCCAGACGGCTGGCCACGGCCTCGCGCCGGGCGGCAATGCGCGCTTGTGGCCGCTCGGGATAAAAGGTCAGCAGGCTTTGCAGCGCCGGGCTGGTCAGCAGCCAGCCGGCCAGCAGGGTGGGCCAATCCTGGCTGGCTACCACCAGGGTAGCGCCGGCCAGCAGCCAGCCCACCGCACGCAGAAAGCGGGCCTGCCCCGCTTCGCCGCTGAAATAGCGTGCCGAGAAGCGCAGGATCACCCAGGCCAGCAGCTGGATAAGCAACTGAAATAGCAAGGCCGGCTGCAGGCCTTGTAACAGCATCAGCAGCAAGGCCGCCACTGCGCCAGCGGCGGCGCTGGCCTGGGCCAGTTGCCAGTGACGGGGCTGGCTGGTGCGCACCAGTGCCGGCAGCACCCAGAGCAGGGCCAGCAAGGTATGAAGAGACAAATCCATAAGGTGGATGGCGTATGAGTGAAAACACCGGCACTATGCCCGCCATCGCTTGTTCGGTAAAATACATTAATATTGACAAATCAATCTATTAAACAGAATGATAAATCGCCTCAACTATCACCACCTGTATTATTTCTGGCGCGTGGCGGCAGAAGGCCATCTGACGCGCACCGCCGAGCGGCTGCATATATCGCAATCGGCGCTGTCGGCGCAGATCCGCCAGCTGGAAGAACAACTAGGCATGCCGCTGTTTCTGCGCGAAGGCAAAAAACTGCTGCTGACTGAAATGGGCGCATCGGTGCTGCGCTATGCCGAGGCCATTTTTGCGCTGGGTAACGAGCTGCTGGCCACCACCACCAGCCAGGATGCCGGCCAGGGCGGCCAGCTACGCATTGGTAGCGTCTCCACCCTGTCACGCAATTTTCTGGAAGGCTTTCTGCACCCGGTGCTGGGGCGGCAGTCGGTAAAACTCAATCTGGAGGCGGGAGGGCTGGATGAGTTGCTTGGCCGGCTGGCGGCTTTTGAGCTGGATGTGGTGCTGAGCAATCGCCCGGTGATTGCCGATGACAAGCACCCGTGGCGTTGCCGCACGCTGGCGCGGCAGGAGGTGTGCCTGATCGGCCCGCCCGGCCTGGTGCAAGGGCCGTTCGATTTGCCGCAGATATTGCGCCAGCAACTACTGATGGTGCCCAGTGCCAAGAGCGAAATCCGCGTGCGCTTTGACCTCTTGTGCGAAAAACTGGGTATAGAACCGCGTATCCGTGCAGAAGTGGACGATATGGCCACCTTGCGTCTGCTGGCGCGCGATGCCGGTGCGGTGGCGCTGATTCCGGCCATTGTGGTCAAGGATGAACTGGGCAAGGGATTGCTGGAAAAGTACGGCTCGGTGCAGGGCGTGGAGGAAACCTTCTATGCCATCACCGTACGCCGCCGTTTTGAAGCACCACACCTGAAGGAGCTGTTCCAGCTGTTTGCCATGCCAAGCTGAATCAGCCATTGGCACCGCTCGGTGCCGTGCATTTCCATTTTCTTGGAAATGGCAGGCGGCTATATGGCGGATGTAATCGGCATCAATACCGTCAATGTGCTGCCTGAATTTTGCAGGACGGGGCTAAGCGGGGTGTGGTTATTGGTAATGTAAGATTGGGTAAATAAAGTTATTGATGTTTAAATTTGCCATTACATTATTAATGAATTTCCATGCAGGCAGTGCAGGTTAACTGCCTGTAAACATCTTGAGTCAAACCCGCTTTTCAGTTGCCCATCCTCATGCGTCATTTGAAGACCGCACGCCTGCTTATTTGTTGTATTGCCATGAATTATGGTCTGGCCGCCACAGTGCGGGCGCAGGCCGCGCCACTGTACTGGCAATGCAGCGACCAGTGCGAACAAAATGCCGAAATGGAAAACAAGCCGGTACACAAGGAAAAAAACGGCAATCTTTCCGTCTGGTGGAGTGTCAACTTTGCCCTTGGAGGTAGTGCGGTGCACAGTGCGGAAGTGATGACCGAACTGGATTGTCTGGCTGGCTTGGGACGGGACCGTGCGATTGTGTATTTTGAACAGCCCAGGCTGGCGGGCGGGGTCAAGGGCTTCAGCATTGACAATGGCTGGTACACCTTGAATACACAGCGTTTCAATGACTTCCTGCTCAAGGTTTGCAGTGCGCACACTGCGTTGGCTGATTGAACGCGCGACGCGTTGTTGCACTCAGTCCGGCCCGCGATAGCGCAAGGCGTTCAGCACCAGTGCAAAAGCAGGCGAGGGCTGATGCCGGTGCGGGTAGTACAGGTGGTAACCGGAGAACAGCGGCCAGTAATCCTGCAACACAGCACACAATGCACCGCTTGCCAGGTCAGCCTGAACCATGTCTTCAGGCAGATAGGCCAGGCCGTGGCCATCCCGCGCCGCTGTCAGCATCTGGCCGGTGGTATTGAATACCAGCTGGCCTTCCACTCTGGTTTCCACTGTTCTGCCATCCTGCACGAATTCCCAGGCATACAGCCCGCCGTGCGTTGGCAGCCGCAGATTGATGCAGCGATGCGCGGCCAGATCCTGCGGTAGCTTTGGCAGACTGCGCCCGGCCAGATAAGCGGGGGATCCCACCACGGCCATGCGGTAGTCCGGGCCGATGCGGGCGGCAATCATGTCGCCATTCACCTGGCCGCCGCTACGCACACCGGCATCGAAGCGTTCGGTCACGATATCCACCAGCGCGTAGTCGATGCTGATTTCCAAGTGTATGTCCGGATAGTCATGCAACAACTGGCGCAGGCGCGGCCACAACACACTGTCGGCTGCATGGTCGTGGGTGGTAATGCGCACTGTGCCTGCCGGTTTTTCCTTCAGTTCACTCAGGGTGGCCAGCGCGGATTCGATATTGTCGTAGCTGTCGGCAATGCGCGCCAGCAGATGCTCGCCAGCCTCGCTGGGGCTGACACCGCGCGTGCTGCGGGTGAGCAGACGCACACCCAGCCTCTCCTCCAGTACTCGTATGGAATGGCTGAGCGCGGACTGCGATACGCCAAGCTGCGATGCCGCCCGGGTAAAACTGCGCTCGCGCGCGACCAGCAGAAAGGTTTGCAGGCTGTTGTAATCGGTGCGGGCCATTAATGAAAACACCTCATGCAGATGGGCGGTTTTTGCAAAATATCACAAAGACTGATGAGCTGCATTCATAAGGGTATGCCATGCAAGAGACCTACCACCAGCAGGCGGGCGGGCCTAGAGTGATACTGCCGCTGTCAATATCGTTGCCAGCCGGCATTATTTGAACTTGCCAAGGAGCAGAACCATGGATTTGCATATCAGCCGCGCGGGCAGTCAGCCCGCCATGCATGGGCCGGCGGAATGGTTTACCGGCCAGGTCAGGGTGGACATGTTGTTCCAGCCGCAGGAGCCGGCGCGGGCATCCGGTGCCAGCGTTACGTTCGAGCCGGGTGCTCGTACCGCCTGGCATACCCACCCGCGGGGGCAGACCTTGCTGGTCACTGCCGGCTGTGGCCTGATTTGCCGCTGGGGTGGAGAAACCCAGGTCATCCGTCCCGGCGATGTGGTATGGATACCCGCTGGCCTCAAGCACTGGCATGGTGCCACGACCAGTACGGCCATGACACATATTGCGATTCAGGAGCAGGAAAACGGCGTTGCCGCTCACTGGGCGGAACCGGTCAGTGACAGCCAGTATCAACAAGCGCAGCCCGTGGCGCTGCTGTAAATATCATTACGCTTTGCTGGGTGAGCGCAATGTCACGCTGGCCTGCTTACTCTGGCAACGCGTCTTTTGCCGTCTGCTGCCGGTAATGGTGCTGGTGCTGATGGCAAAAGCCCCACATCCGGTACGGCCAGAAGGCTTCGTGGCTGATGATGTGGCCGCGCAGTGCCTCTGGGCTGTAGCCGGTTAGTGCCTTGACCTGACGGCACAGGTGGGACTGGTCGGCATAGCCGCTTTTGCTGGCGATGTCCGACCAGTTGGTGTTTTCTTCCAGGCTGGAAATGGCCAGTTCAAACAGAACCTGCTCGGCCCGGCCTATGCCGCGTAGTTCGCGCAGCGGGCGGCCGGTCCAGCTTTTTATGCGCCGCTCCACCTGACGCACGCTTTTGCCCAGGCTGGAGGTGGCGGCGTGGGTGGTCAGGTATTGCACCCAGTCTTTCAGAATCCAGTTTTCGTTCTTGTTGCGCTGTTTGTGGTGTTGCCAGCGCGGCTGCAAAAAGCGCAGCACCAGCTCGATGCGCGTCTTGTCATCAGGAGCCTGTTGCACTGCCTGGCACCAGCTCATCCACTCTGCGTCCAGCAAGCCTTCCAGCGGTACAACCCGGTTCAGGTAATCCAGTGGCGTAATGCCGGTGAGTGCAGCAAAGGCATCCGGCAACAACACCAGGGCAAATGAATGGCAGGCTGCCGGATTCCATGCGCTGTGCGGGCGGGTGGAGGGGGCCCACAGCGATAGGGCCGGGACGACGGTCCGTGTCCGGGAGCGGTCTTCCTGCTCACCGGGTGCCAGCAACTGGAACTCACCGCGGACAGTCCACAGCAAAATGCAGCCTGGGTTGACCGGGAAACGGTTGAACCGCTGCTCCTTACTGAGCGGCACACCGCTGGTGTCGCGCATCATGATGGCGCGAATGCAGGATGCCATGGCTGGCGGCGGCAGCCAGAGTTCGTTTCTGGCATTGCTGATCGGGGCGTGAACCACCATGTCGGGCCTTGTTGTCATTGGGGCATGTATTTTTGATTTCTCTGGCTGGTCGGCATCTTACCCGTAGTAAGCGTTGTTTTTACATTGAAATCCGCTTTTTCCTGCTGCAGTCCGGCGGTATGCGCTTGTTGGTCACGGCGTGGCAGGATGTCGTTTTCGTTCAATACCGATGACCGATAGCTGATTAGCATGCCCGGCAAGCCCTGATGGGCAGTCGGGTGGCAATGGTTGCTGCCTGGTGAGCGGGGATGTGGATGGTATTGAAAGCAGGAGCGGGCGGCAGTCGGGCGCAATGGGACTTTCCGGCAGGGCTGATGGCGTGCCACGGGAATGGTGCAGACTGCTTGCCCGCAATGAGCCTGCCAGGCAGGACAGAAAAAAACATGGCCTATCCGGATTTCAAGGCCGGTCTGGCTGCCGAACTGGCCATGGCACACCGTGGGCTGCTGGCGGTCAAATGCCTGTTTGATCGGCTGAGGGCGGATGCAGGCAGGAAATCATCGGTATCTCTGCATGATATCCGCGGTGTGGTGGGCTGCCTGTATGCGTCCTTGCTGCGCAATCAGGATGCTTTGCTGCTGCTGTTGTTCTGTCGTGAAGTGGAAAAAGACTACTACAGCCACTCTGCTGCGGTATCTGTGCTGCTGATGCTGTATCGCATGCAGGGTGGTGCCAGCGCCATGGCGGTGACTGATGCTGGCATCGGTGGTTTGATGCATGACGCCGGCAAGCTGTTTGTGCCGACAGCCATCCTCAACAAGCCAGGCACACAGCCCGCCGACGCGTATGCCGCGGCGCGGCATCATGTGGTGTGCGGCGTGGATTTTTTGCAAAACGTGCTGGGTTTGCAGGGGGATCAACTGCTACCGGCACAAGAACATCACGAGCGCTTTGATGGCTCTGCCTATCCGGTGGCCCGGTCTGGTCATGCCATTTCTGAGCTTGGCCAGATGACGGCAATTGTCGATGTCTACGATGCGCTGGCGGCAGAACGCTGCCACCACCAGCGCACGCCGGTGCGCCATGTGCTGTCTTATTTGCTGGCACGCAAGGGCAGCGACTTCAATCCACGGCTGGTGGATGTCTTCATCGGCATCGTCGGCCACTTTCCCATCGGCTCGCTGGTGCAGCTGGAAAACGGCCATTGCGGCGTGGTGGTGGGGCGCAGTCGACAGGCGCGGGCCTTGCCGTATGTCATCGGATACAACCCGTCCGCCTGCTTGTGCACCCCGCCAAGCTTCAGCCCGCACCAGATCCGCCATCCCAGCCGGGTGCGGCATCTGCTGAGCGAGCGCAGGGCAGGGCAGGACTGGACACCCGTGCACTGGTGTCGCGCTGGCTGCAGGCGGATTTTTCCATGTTGTCACTAGCCGGTGATGGTGTCTGACAAAGATGCCCGCGACCATGCTGTCAGAGGCGAGCCGTCCAAGGCCGCCCATGTGGCTGTTCAAACAGGATGGCCGTAATCGGGCGCACTGTCTGGATGTAACCTGAGCGTCAGATTCAGGCCGGGCTATCAGGCAGCTTGTCGTCAGCCGGCGGCTGGGCCGGAATGATTTTCCAGCCATTGGCGCAGGCCTGTACGTGCGGGTAGAACATCTTGCTCTGCGCGCAGTAATACCAGAAGGCCGGCTTGGGTTTGGGAGACACCATTTGCGGCTCTTCCGCTGCCGGACTGCATTGCTGTTGTGCTTGCATGCCGTGGCTACCGGGTTTGCCACCCTGGTCCGGGCCGGGCATGTCTCCCATGCCCTGGGCCTGACAGTAGCCGGCCAGCAAGGTGAGTGCCGGGATTAAACGTGAAATCTGCATCGTGTTCTCGCCTGGTTGAGTGCAGCACATCGTAATCAGATGCTGCAGGCGGCAACAGCGCAGGAAAGGTAATTTATTGTCAGGCGGTGCTAAGGATGCGGCGCATCGGGCTGACGGTAGTTGGCGATGATCTTGCCCAGGGTGATGATGGCGGCCTCGATGTCGCTATCCCAGGGATAGCTGTAATTCAGGCGGATACAATTGGTGAAATTACCGGTATTGGAAAAGATATTACCCGGGCCGATGGTGATTTTTCGTTCCAGTGCATCGTTATACAGGCGCATGGCGTCGATATGGGGTGGTAATTGCACCCACAGCAGATAACCGCCTTCTGGCTCGGAAATAATGCAATCAGACGGGAAAAAGCGTTTGACCACGCTGCTGATTATTCTTGATTGCTGCTGGTATATTTTTCTGAGCCTGCGCAGGTGCTGGTCGTAACCGCCCTGGGTCAGGTATTCGGCAATCGCCATTTGAGGAATGGCCGAGGTGCTCAAGGTATTGACGAATTTCAGGTTTTCCACTTTGTCCCGGTAACGGCCCGGCATGGCCCAGCCTATGCGAAAAGCCGATGACAGGGTTTTGGAAAAAGACGAGCAGTGCAGCACATAGCCCTCGGTGTCGTATTTCTTCAGGGAGGATGGCGGGGTGTCGGCATAATACAGCTCGTTATATACCGCGCTTTCAATAATCGGCTTTCTGGCCCGCGTCATCAGCGCCACCAGCTTTTTCTTGTTCTCCTCCGGCATCACGATGCCCAGCGGATTGTGAAAATTGGGCATTACCATGCAGGCGGCAATCTTTTCTGATTCCAGAATGCTGGCCAGATAGTCCACGTCCATGCCGGTTTTGTGACTGGTGGGTATTTCAATCGCTCGCATGCCCATGCGTTCGATCGCATGCAGGATGGCGTAATAGGTCGGCGATTCCACCGCAATGGTATCGCCCGGCCTGGCCACCGCCTGCAGGCAGAGATTCAGCGCCTCGGTGGCACCAACGGTAATGATGATTTCATTGGGGTCCACCAGCAGGCCGTTAAGGAAATAGCGACCGGCAATCTGGCGGATCAGGTTGATATTGCCGGGAGGCAGGTCATCCAGCACCCCCCAGCTATTGCTTTTGCGGGCGACATTATTGGCCAGATGGCTCAGCCGCGTCAGCGGAAACGGGCTGGAATCGGGATAGGGCGAGCCCAGTGGCACGGCGTCATTCCGGCTGATGGTTTTCAGGGTGCGCAATACCAGCTGGCTGATTTCCACATTGCTGGCAACCGGAGGCGGCTTCAGCCTGGCGGGGCTGTCTGTATCTGCTGTAAGCGTATGCGTGCCATGGCTGCTCTTGCGCACAAAGTAGCCGGACTGCGGCCGGCTTTCGATAATGCCGCGACTTTCCAGCAACGAATAGGCCTTCAGCACCGTGGTGATACTGATATTGCGCTGCTGGCTTAGCTGCCGTACCGACGGCACCTTGTCACCGGCCTTGAGCATGCCGGCGGCAAGGTGTTCTTCCAGCTCTCCAGCCAGTTGTTCATACATTTTCATGTACTGCTGCCTCGTGAAATCCGTATTTTTTTGCTATTGCCCGGCAAGTGCAGCCATCAAGATCATCCGTGGCTGGCCGGTGCGGGCCGCATGATGGCAAGGATGGAAGAAATTGGCAATCCGGTTGCTATCATCCTGTTGCCGGTCGGGTCTTTGATGCAGATCAAACTGTACTCTGTGATATAGCAGGGATGTGTACACTTTTGCCCGCTGTCTTAGCCCCTAAGCTCTGACCCATGCAAAACGCCGCAGGACATGGCCCGATTTCCGGGTTTTGCCGCTGCGCAGATCATGGAAGTCAGCTCATGGACAAGTCGAACCCACCGGGAAAAATTGCGCCCTACCATCACCCCGCCGCAGGCTGGGGAGCGCTGAAATACGTGGCCATCAACCTGATCAAGGAGCGGGTGGCCGGCGGCAATTACCGCATGCTGTTCAAGCAGAATCAGGCAGACGGTTTTGACTGCCCCGGCTGTGCCTGGCCGGACCGCCAGCACGCCTCCACCTTCGAATTCTGTGAAAACGGGGTCAAGGCCGTGGCGGCAGAAGCCACCACCAAGCGGGTGACACCGGCCTTCTTTGCCGAGCACACCGTAGACGCGCTGATGGCCCAGACCGATTACGAGCTGGAACAGCATGGCCGCCTGACCGACCCCATGGTGTACGACCCGGCCAGCGACAAATACGTCCCCATTGCCTGGCAGCAGGCATTCGAACTGGTGGCCAGCCATCTGCAGCGCCTGCCATCAGCCGACCAGGCCGCCTTTTACACCTCGGGCCGTGCCAGCAACGAAGCCGCCTTCCTCTATCAGCTGTTTGTGCGCATGTATGGCACCAACAACTTTCCCGATTGTTCCAATATGTGCCACGAGGCCACCAGCCGCGGACTGCCCGGCACGGTGGGTGTGGGCAAGGGCACGGTGACGCTGGATGATTTCGAGCAGGCCGACACCATCATCATCTTTGGCCAGAACCCGGCCACCAATCATCCGCGCATGCTGGGCGAGCTGCGGGAAGCTGCCCGTCGCGGCGCGGTGATCGTGTCGGTCAACCCGCTGCGCGAGCGCGGGCTCGAGCGTTTTGCCAGCCCGCAGCATCCGGTGGAAATGATCACCATGGGCAGCACGCCCATTGCTTCCACCTTTATCCAGCCCAGGCTGGGCGGCGACTTTGCCCTGATCAAGGGCGTGGCCAAGTATGTGATCGAGCGCGACGACCTGGCGCAGGCCAATGGCACGGCGCGCATTGTGGATGTGGATTTCATCCGTCAGCACACCCTGGGTTTCGAGGCGTTTGCCGAGGACCTGCGCCGGGAAGACTGGGCGCTGCTGGAGGCCGAGTCCGGCGTGGCACGCGCCGAAATCGAAAATCTGGGCCGCATCTATGTGGCCGGAAAACGGGTGATTGCCACCTGGGGCATGGGCATTACCCAGCACAAGCATTCACTGCAGACGGTGCAGCTGCTGTCCAATCTGCTGATGCTGTGTGGCCATGTCGGGCGGGAAGGGGCCGGTATCTGCCCGGTGCGCGGGCATTCCAATGTGCAGGGCAACCGCACCGTGGGTATCGAGGAAAAACCGTCGGCGGCGTTTCTGGACAGTCTGGGCAAGGTGTTCCGGTTTGAACCGCCGCGCGCTCACGGCCTGGACGTGGTGGAAACCATCGCTCACATGCTGGAAGGCAAGGTGAAGGTGCTCATGGGGCTGGGCGGCAATTTCGCCATGGCCACGCCGGACACCCTGCGCACCTTCGATGGCCTGCGCGCCTGTGAACTGACCGTGCACATCACCACCAAGCTCAACCGCAGCCATCTGGTGCATGGCAAGGCGGCGCTGATCCTGCCCACGCTGGGTCGTACCGAAATCGACGACAGCAGCGGCGTGGCCCAGGGCATCACCGTGGAAGACTCCATGAGCATGGTGCACATTTCCTATGGCATGAATGCCCCGGCATCGCCAAACCTGCTGTCCGAGACGGCCATCATTGCCCATATCGCCCAGGCTACGCTGGGCGATGCGCGGGTTAACTGGCTGGCGATGGCTGGTGACTACGGCAAGATCCGTGATGCCATCGAGCAGGTGATTCCCGGTTTTGAACACTACAACGCCCGCATCCAGCAGCCCGGTGGTTTTCATCTGCGCGTGGCCTCGCGCGAGCGTGACTGGGAAACCGCCAGCGGCAAGGCCAATTTCATCGTGCATGCGGTGCAGCAGGACACGCCCATCCAGCGCGCCCGCCAGCAGCATGGCGAGCGCCTGATGACGCTGATGACCACTCGCTCGCACGACCAGTACAACACCACCATCTATGCGCTGGACGACCGTTATCGCGGTGTGTTTGGCCAGCGCCGCGTGGTGTTCATCAATCCGGCAGACATCGCCATGCTGGGCTTTGCCGATGGCGACTGGGTGGACATCAGCACTGTGTGGGACGACGGCATAGCGCGGCGTGCCAATTACTTCCGCCTGGTTGCGTATGACATCCCGCGTGGCTGTATTGCCGGCTATTACCCGGAAACCAATCCGCTGGTGCCGCTGGGCAGTGTGGGTGATGTCTGCAATACCCCCACCTCCAAATCCATACCGGTGTTGCTGCATCCTTCGGCCCCGCCACAGGCGCTGCCGGCATTCTGAACGCTTTCTTTAAATCGCAGCGGTCTGGCCGGGTAGGCGGGCTGCTGCATTGCAAATGGTGATTGTCATGCTTGTCGAATCCCTCAATCTGGCACGCGGTCAGTTTGCCCTGACAGCGCTATTCCACATTTTGTGGCCCATTCTCACCATCAGCCTGTCCGGTTTTCTGGTGGTGGTGGAAACCCTGTGGGTACGTACCAGCAATATTGTCTGGTATCACCACGCCCGCTTCTGGAGCAAGCTGCTGCTGCTCAATTTTGCCGTTGGCGTGGCCACCGGCATTCCGATGGAGTTTCAGTTTGGCACCAACTGGGGGCCGTTCTCCGAATATACCGGCCAGTTCTTTGGCAACATCCTGGGCTTTGAAGGTGCCATGGCCTTCATGCTGGAGGCCGGTTTCATCGGCATCATGATGTTTGGCTGGGAGCGTGTTTCGCGCCGCATGCATCTGTTTGCCACGGCCATGGTGGCCTTTGGCTCCTCGCTGTCGGCGTTCTGGATCATGGTGGCCAACTCCTGGCTGCAAACCCCGGCCGGCGTGGCCGTGGTAAACGGCAGGCTGGTGGTGACCGACTACATTGCCGCCATCTTCAACCCGGACATGGTATGGGGTGTGAGCCATATGTGGTTTGCCGCCATGGAAACCGGGCTGGTGGTGGTGGCCGGCATTTCCGCCTGGAAGCTGCTGCAGCGCCGCAATGTGGAATTCTTTGCCCGCTCCTTCCGGCTGGCGCTGCTGTTGCTGCTGATTGCCGCGCCGCTGCAGATCTGGCTGGGTGATTCCAGCGGAGTGGCTGTGTTTGAAACCCAGCCGGCCAAGGGCGCTGCCATCGAAGGCCATTGGCAAACCAATGCGCCGGGCACCGGTGCCAACTGGTCGCTGCTGGCCTGGCCCAATGCCGATACGCAGGCCAATGACTGGTCCATCGAGGTGCCGGGCATGCTCAGCCTGCTGGCCACCCATTCGTTGCACGGGCAGATCAAGGGCCTGCACGATATTCCCAAGGCAGATCAGCCACCCATGCTGCCCTTGCTGTATTACGCCTTCCGCCTGATGGCCGGCATCGGTTTCCTGTTCATGGTGCTGGCGTTCTGGACTGCCTGGGCGATGCGCCAGGCGCGTGGTCACCTGGATGTGCTGCTGGCTCAACGCAAGCTGCTGTGGGCCTGGGTGCTGGCCATTCCGCTGCCCTATGTCGCAGTGGAGTGCGGCTGGATAGTGCGTGAAGTGGGCCGCCAGCCGTGGACGGTGTACGGCATGCTGCGCACCGAGCATTCGGCCTCCGCCATTGCCCCGGCAGCACTTACCGGCAGCATGCTGATGTTCAGCGCCTTCTTTGTGGTGTTGCTGCTGTCCTTCTTTGTGTTTGCCCGCCGCTGGCTGCGTACCGGGCCGGACCTGAGCCTGCAGCCGCCGCAAGCCCGGATGGAGACTGGTCATGCGCATGGCATCGATTACTGATACCCCTTTTTTCACTATCCAGGAAACGATCAAATGACACCTACCTCCACACAGGACCTGCTGAGCCATGCCTGGTTCGGCATCATCGGCCTGATGCTCTTGCTGTATGTCGTTACCGATGGCTTTGACCTTGGCGTCGGCATCCTGTCGCTGTTCCGCCGCCGCCAGGAAGACCGCGATCTGATGATCCAGTCCATCGGCCACGTGTGGGACGCCAACGAAACCTGGCTGGTGGCACTGGGCGGCGCGCTGTTCGGTGCCTTTCCGCTGGCCTATTCCATGCTAATGACCCAGCTATATGTGCCGGTGATGGTGCTGATTGCCAGCTTCATGATGCGTGGCGCATCCATTGAGTTCCGCCATGTGGCGCATGGCAGCAAGGTGTTCTGGGACCGCGTGTTCGGCCTGGGCAGCCTGCTGGCGGCGCTGGCGCAGGGCCTGATTCTGGGCAGGGTGATCAGCGGGCTGGTGCCAGGGGTGGAGAGCGCCATCTTTGTGGCGGTCACCGCCATTGGCGTGGCTTCCGGCTACAGCCTGCTGGGTGCCACCTGGCTGGTGAAGAAAACAACTGGCCAGCTGCAGGGCAGTGCCCGACGCAGTGCCGTGGTGGCGGTGTGCACCACCGTGCTGGCGGCCATCGTGGTGTCGCTGGGGACGCTGTACTTCAGCCCGGTGGGCCTCAGCCAGTGGCAGGATAGCGGCATCCTGCACGTGCTGATGTTGCTGGGTGTACTGGCGGCGCTGGCCTTTGTCTACGTGCTGTATGCCATTTTCACCGGCGGCGAGCACAGCCCGTTTGCGGGGGCCTCGCTGCTGTTCACCGTTTCCTTTGCCGGGCTGGCCATCAGCCTGTTTCCGTGGCTGGTTCCGGGCAAGTTGAGCATTGCGGCGGCGGCATCCAACAGCGCCACGCTTACCTTCATGCTGTTGGGAATCGGCACGGTATTGCCCATCATGATTGGCTACAACCTGTACCAGTACCACCTGTTCCGCGGCAAGGTGGTACTGGTCAAGCACTGACAAGTTACGCCAGTGAACAGGGAGAACACCATGGCAGATCAACGCGCGCAGCCTGAAAACGGGCAGGGCATGGACGCAGCCCTGCTGGCCGTGCTGGAGCAGCTGTGGCGGGCTGCCGGCCAGGTCGGGCAGCAGCCCTGGTCGCTGGCGCGGCTGGCCAAGCAGTCTGGCCTGCCCATGAGCGTGCTGCGCCGCCAGTTGAGCTATCTGCAGGCGGCTGGGGTGGTGCAGCTGCAGCTGGGCGAGGATGGTCGCGGCAGCGCAGGGTTAAGCGCCGACGGTCTGGCGCTGTGCCGGGAAATGTTTGCCGGCTGACTGTAACCGTGCGGCTGGGCACCAACTGTACTGCCTGCGGCTTTGGCTGGCCGCTATATTGGCGGACATGGGCATGTGCCGCCGGTGTGTCGCACCGTCATCTGCCAAGGAGTAGTGAAGTGATCAGTGATCAATCAGAGCAAGCAGGGGAGGCGAAGTACGGCATGCCGACCATGGACACACTGCAGCGGCCATTGAAGGACCTGCGGCTATCGGTTATCGACAAGTGCAATTTCCGCTGCCCGTATTGCATGCCAAAGGAGGTGTTTGGCAAGGATTACCCCTTCCTGCCACATGCCCGGCTGATGTCGTTTGATGAAATGCAAAAGCTGGCACGCGCTTTTGTGGCCCTGGGGGTGGAAAAGATCCGCATCACCGGTGGCGAGCCCTTGGTGCGCAAGAACCTGGAGCAGCTGATTGAATCCCTGGCCAGACTGAAAACCCCGTCGGGTCGCGATGTATCCGTTTCCATGACCACCAATGGTGTATTGCTGGCTGCGCGGGCACAAGGGTTGAAGGATGCCGGGCTGGAGCGGGTTACCGTCAGCCTGGATGGGCTGGATGACCGGGTGTTCCGCCAGATGAATGATGCGGGTATCGGCGTCAAGGGTGTGCTGGATGGCATTGAGGCAGCCTGCAAGGCTGGACTGGCACCGGTCAAGGTGAATACCGTGGTGCAGAAGGGCCTGAACGACAGCCAGATCCTGCCGATTGCCGACTATTTCCGCCATAGCGGGGTCACCGTGCGTTTTATCGAATACATGGATGTTGGCGGAGCCGCCAACTGGAGCAGCACCAGCGTGCTGCATTCAGAACAGGTACGGGCGCTGATAAATCGGCGGCATGCCTTGCTGCCGGTGCCGCCGCAGCACGCCAGCGATACCGCGCGCTATTTTCGCTATGCCGATGGCGGCGGCGAGGTGGGCTTTATTTCCAGTGTGTCCCAGCCCTTCTGCGGCGATTGCACCCGTGCGCGCATCTCAGCCGATGGCCAGCTGTATACCTGTTTGTTTGCCAGCCGATCTCTTGACTTGCGGCCCATGCTGGGCGAGCACGTTGCACCAGAGGTGTTGATGGCCCGTATTGCAAATGCATGGCAGCGCCGCGACGACCAGTATTCCGAACTGCGTGGTGAGCAATATCGTAACCATGGCCGCAAGCAATACCCGACGGTGCGCATGTCGCTGGTGGGAGGCTAGATAATGCCCATGGAAAAGCATGACGCCATGCCGCAGGCTGCCGACCCGCTGGCTGGCAGCCGCTGGCTTGATGTCTGCCGCTATCGCGATGGCCATTACGGCAGGGAGCAGGACCAGGTGGCGGAAGAATGTCCGGTGGCGCTGGTGTTCAACGGTATTTCACATGCGGTAATGATGGCCACACCCATGGAGCTGGAGTACCTGGCCATCGGCTTTGCCCTGTCCGAGGGCATAGTGGCACGGCGGGAAGAAATCTATGCAGTGGAAGTGCTGCCGGCCTGCGAGGGCTTTAGCGTGCAGCTGGAGATTGCCCAGTCCGCCTTCATGGCCCTCAAGTCCAGACGGCGAGCGCTGGCAGGCCGTACCGGCTGTGGCATCTGCGGCATCGAAAGCCTGGAGATGCTGGATCTGAAGCCGGAACGGCTGCCGGCCCATCTGCCACCACTGGCGCTGGGCGCGCAGGCCATTGCCAGGGCCAGTGCCGGGCTGCGCCAGGCGCAGCAGCTGATGGAACACACTGGTGGCGTACATGCGGCGGCGTGGTGTGACCTGGCTGGCAATATTCTCCGCGTGCATGAGGATGTGGGCCGACACAATGCGCTGGACAAGCTGATTGGCTATCTTGCGGACCGTCGTGAGGATGTGCACGCCGGTTTTGTCTTCATGTCCAGCCGCGCCAGCTACGAGCTGGTGCGCAAGGCCGCACGCCTGCAATTGCCAGTGCTGGCCACCATTTCAGCCCCCACCACGCTGGCGGTGCAAATGGCAGAACGCTCCGGCATCAGCTTGCTGAGTTTTTGTCGCGGCAACGGATTTGTGCGTTACGGGAATTAAAAAAATGCAGATTAATGCGTGAATAAACTGCTTGGGTGAAGGCTGGTTTTAATTGAATGGCATTGCTTGCGGGCAATGCCATTTTTATTTGCACTGATATGTGCAGTTTTGCCGGCTAACTGTAATTGCTGAATCAGTGCCAACTGTGTTCTTTTTTAAATCAATAAACCAATAATATATCCCTGTTGCCGATAGCCGGGAGAGAAATGACGACACCTTGATTGCTTTTATTGTCACCATCCTCATATGTGGTTTTCTTCAGCTACCCCCAATTAGCTGTGGCGGAGAAATCCGCCATTTTTTATCTCCGGCAATATTTTTTATACCTGCCTGGCCGGATATGGTTTTATTGATTAAGCGAGATTGTTGAATGATTGTTCGTGCCGAAAAAAGCTGGCTCAAACTGTTGTTTGTGTGGGAAGGGTCCGTCCTCCGGCGCATCATTCCCCAGTTGCTGTTCATGGCCTGCGTCAGTGGCGTGGCATTACTGACGGACGGTCATGTATTTGGCGACAAGATTCCGCTCAATACCGTGCCCTTCACCCTGGTGGGGGTGGCGCTTACCATTTTCATGGCCTTTCGCAACAATGCTAGCTACGACCGCTACTGGGAGGCACGCAAGCTGTGGGGCCATTTGCTGATTGCCATCCGCGCGCTGGCTTCCATCGTGATTGCCATCCGTGCTGCCAATCCCTTGCTGGCTCCGCGCTGTGCAAAAATCATTGCCGACTTGCTGTTGTTGCCGGCCCTGCTCAAATGCCAGCTGCGTGGCGATGTGGTGGATGATGTGCGTTGTGCCGACAATGTCTACAAGCCTACCGTGCTGTGTCACCAAATCCGCAGCACGCTGTATGCGCTCAATGCCCAAGGGCTGCTGACCGATATGCAGCTGCTGGCCTGCGATGGCCAGATAGATGAAATCTTCAATGTCATTGGTGGCTGCGAGCGCATCAAGTCCACGCCGATTCCCTTTGTCTACTCGGTGCTGCTGCATCGCACCGTCTACATCTACTGCCTGTTCCTGCCTTTCGGTCTGGTGGACATCATCAGCTATGCCACGCCCTTCATCACGGTGTTTCTGTCCTACACGCTGTTTGCACTGGAATCCATTGCCAGCGAACTGGCTGACCCGTTTGCGCGCTCGCCCAACAGCCTGCCGCTGGATGCCATGACCCGCACCATAGAGCGTACGGTGCTGGAACTGGACGACAAGGCCATGCCTGCCGATTGGCAGGTGGGCAGCGACTACATTCTTACCTGACCATGCAAGCGAGCCGGCCCGTGATGACTGATGCAAAGCTGCTTACCCCCAGAGAAAAAGCCGTCATCGCACTGATGGCCGAATCCCGCTCCAACAAGCAAATCGCCCGGACGCTGGAGATTGGCGTCTCCACGGTCAAAAGCTATGTTTCGTCCATTTTGCTGAAACTGGCGCTGAAAAGCCGGCTGCAAGTAGGGCTGTATGCACTGCGGCACGGTCTGGTGACCGTGGATGCCGCGTTCTACCAGCGGGTGCTGGGCTGCGATCCCCTGCCAGAGGACGGCGTGCGGCTGACTGCGCGCCAGCGCGATATCATCCGGCTGGCGGCTGCCGGCCTGTGCCTGAAGGAAATGGCGATACAACTGCAGATCAGCCTGTATACGGTGAAGGTGCATCTGCACCATGTACTGCTGCGGCTGCAAGTGGGAGACCGCTACAGCGCCATCATCATGGCCATGCGGCTGGGGTGGCTGGAGCTGCCCGCCATGGCCGACTGAGACGGCAGGCACGAATATTGCACGGTTACTGGCAACCACTTCCAGATGCTGCCATGACTGCCTCCTCTCCATTACGACTGTTGCTGGTCAACGATACCGACCGCCCGATGGCCGAGCTACATGCCGCGCTGACGGCGGCCGGTTATCTGGTGATTGCACAGGCCCAGGGCGCAGCCGAGCTGCTGCAGCTGGTGGACAGCCAGACGCCCGACATCATCATCATCGATACCGAATCCCCCTCGCGTGACACGCTGGAACAACTGGCGCTGATGGGCCATGCCGCACCACGGCCAGTGGTGATGTTTGCCGAGCAGGGCGGGCTTTCCGCCATTCAGGCCGCAGTCAGTGCCGGTGTCACCGCTTATGTGGTGGACCAGGTGGCAGCCAGCAAGCTCGCCCCCATCATCGACATGGCACGGGTGAAGTTTGAAGAAGACGCGCGGCTGAAAAAACGCCTGGCCGAGGTGGAAGAACAGCTGGCCGACCGCAAGCTGATCGAACGCGCCAAGGGCATCCTGATGGAGCGCCGCCAGTTGAGCGAGGCCGAAGCCTATGCGCTGCTGCGCAGCCAGGCCATGCAAAGCGGCCTGCGCCTGGCCGAGCTGTCCCGACAACTGATCAATTCCAGCAAGCTGCTGGGCTGAAAGCCTTTCATGACTGCTCCTGCATCCCTACACCAACTCAAACTGGGTTTTGTTGCCCTGACTGACTGCGCTGCACTGGTGGCCGCCCACAAGCTGGGGCTGGACCGGGAGCTGGGTCTGCAGTTCTGCCTGCAGCGCCAGCCTTCCTGGTCTGCCGTGCGCGACAAGCTGATGAACGGGCAGCTGGATGCCGCCCATGCCTTGTACGGCCTGGTGTACGGCATGCAGCTGGGCATGGGCAGCCCGCAATGCGATATGGCCATTTTGATGACGCTGAACCAGAACGGGCAGGGCATCAGCCTGGCTCCGGCGCTGGCGGATCAATACCGACAGGGCATCAGCCTGGCCGAGATCAGCCGGGATCTGGGGCGGCCACTGGTGTTGGCGCATACCTTTCCCACCGGCACCCACGCCATGTGGCTGTATTACTGGCTGGCGGCCCAAGGCGTGCACCCGTTGCGTGATGCTCGCTGCGTGGTGATTCCACCGGCGCAAATGGGCGCTGCGATGCAGGACGGCATGCTGGACGGCTTTTGTGCCGGCCAGCCCTGGCATGCGCAGGCACAGCAGCTGGGCGTGGCCAGCCGGGTGGCCGACAGTGCCGCCATCTGGCCGGAACACCCGGAAAAGGTGCTGGCCTGCCGCCGTGAACTGGCACAGCAACAGCCGGATGTGGTCGGGCGCATGGTGCAGGCGCTGTTGCTGGCCAGCCACTGGCTGGATCAGCCGGAAAACCATGCGCAGGCGGCTGCCTGGCTGGCGGAGGATGACTGCCTGGCGATGCCGGTGGAGTTGATCCTGCAGCAATGGGAAAGTGCCGATGCCGGCCAGCTGCGTTTTTGCGCCGATGGCCGGGTCAACTATCCCTATCTGTCCGACGGGCTGTGGTTCCTGCAGCAATACCGGCGCTGGGGCATGTGGCCGGGCGAGGCCGAGCCCGCCATGGTGACCGCCGTCAACCAGACCGCGCTGTACGAGCAGGCTGCCAGATGCTGCGGTCTGCCGCTGCCGGCTCCGGCAGATCGCCATAGCGTGCTGATGGATGGCTGCCACTGGCCGGAGCGCGCCGATGCCGCGCCCAGTGTCGGTGCGATGCTGAATTTTACGCACTGATGCGGTGCAGCATGGGGCCGAAAACAGCGTAAACCGGCCTCCAGCAGGTATTTTGCAGCTGGCACGCTATTTGCAATGATTACCACGCAGCGGCGCAATGGCGTGCCGCCTGCACCAGACATCACGGCAGCGGCCAACGGCGGCCACTGCCGATACGGACAACGGCGTCCTCACCTGATTCCAACATCAGGGAGGACGCCGTTTTTGTTTTGGCCATTTGGCGGGAAGCACGCTTCCCCGACAGGAGCAACACATGGACCGCACTTTCTGGCAAGCCGGACACAAGCCGACCCTGTTTTCAGCCTTTCTGTATTTCGACCTCAGTTTCATGGTGTGGTATCTGCTGGGGCCCTTGCAGGTGCCCATTGCCACCGCACTGCATCTTTCCACCCAGCAACGCGGCCTGATGGTGGCCACGCCGATTCTGGCCGGAGCCATCCTGCGCCTGCTGATGGGCGTGCTGGTGGACCGCATCGGAGCGCGCGGTGCCGGCATCATCGGCCAACTGATCGTGATTGCCGCCTTGCTGGCAGCCTGGCAGATCGGCATTGCCAGCCTGGGTGGCGCGCTGCTGCTTGGCTTGTTCCTGGGCGTGGCCGGAGCCTCGTTTGCGGTATCGCTGCCGCTGGCTTCGCGCTGGTATCCGCCGCAGCACCAGGGCACGGCCATGGGTATTGCCGGGGCAGGTAATTCCGGCACCGTGCTGGCCGCGCTGTTTGCCCCGGCGCTGGCGCTGGTTTTTGGCTGGCAGAACGTATTTGGCCTGGCCTGCATTCCGCTGCTTGCTGCGCTCATCATCTTTGCTATCTGTGCCAAGGATGCGCCCAATGCACCGCCGGCCAAGAAGCTGGCCGACTATCTGGCCGTGCTGAAGGAAAAGGACGCCTGGTGGTTCATGTTCTTCTACTCGATGACCTTTGGCGGCTTCTCCGGTTTTGCCAGCGCATTGCCGGGCTACTTCCACGACCAGTTTGCCTTTGATGCCAAAACAGCCGGCATGTACACCGCCGCCTGTGTGTTTGCCGGCTCGGTCATGCGTCCGCTGGGCGGCATGCTGGCCGACCGTCTGGGCGGCACCCGTTCGTTGCTGGCGGTGTATCTGTGCTGCGCGCTGCTGATTGGCGCTGCCGGCTTCAATGTGGGTGGCCCTTCGGTGGCACTGCTGCTGTTCATTCTGGCCATGCTGTGCCTGGGTGCCGGTAACGGCGCGGTGTTCCAGCTGGTGCCGCAGCGCTTTGGCAAGGAAATCGGCGTGATGACCGGCCTGGTAGGCATGGCGGGCGGGGTGGGTGGTTTTGCCCTGGCCGCCAGCCTGGGAGCCATCAAGCAGGCTACCGGTGGTTATGCGGCTGGCTTGTGGCTGTTTGCCTGCCTGTGCTGCCTGGCCTGGCTGAGCCTGGCCGGAGTGAAACAACGCTGGCGCAGTGGCTGGACCGTAGCCGCAGCCCGGGTATAAGAAGCAAAGGAGAGCACGATGGACATGGCAGAACTGCAGGGCAAGACCCGGCAAAAGCTGGTGGTGGTGGGTAACGGCATGGCCGGCATCCGCACCGTGGAAGAGTTGCTGGGCCTGGCACCGGACATGTACGACATCACCGTATTCGGTGCCGAACCCCACCCCAACTACAACCGCATCCTGCTGTCGCCGGTGCTGGCCGGGGAGCAGGCTTTCAAGGACATCATTCTCAACAGTGTGGAGTGGTATGCCGAACAGGGCATCACCCTGCACATGGGCAAGAATGTGGCCACCATCGACCGGGTCCGCCGCAAAGTCATCGCCGAGGACGGCACCGAGGCCGCTTACGACCGCCTGCTGCTGGCCACCGGCTCCACGCCCTTCATCCTGCCGGTACCGGGCAAGGAGCTGGATGGCGTCATCAGCTACCGCGACATCCGCGATACCGAACTGATGATGGATGCCGCCAAGACCAAGCGTCAGGCCGTGGTGATTGGCGGTGGCCTGCTGGGGCTGGAGGCTGCCAATGGCCTGAAATTGCGCGGCATGGAGGTTACCGTGGTGCATCTGGGCGACTGGCTGCTGGACCGCCAGCTGGACGATGTGGCCGGTGACCTGCTGCGTCAGGCGCTGGAAGAACGCGGTATCGGCTTTTTGCTGGGTAAGCAGACCGCGGCCATTCTGGATGACGGCCAGGGCGGTGTGGCCGGGGTGCGTTTCAGCGATGGCGAGCAGGTGGACGCGCAGCTGGTGGTGATGGCGGTGGGCATTCGCCCCAATACCGCACTGGCCGAATCCTGCGGCCTGCATTGCGAGCGCGGCATCGTGGTGAGCGATGCGCTGCAAACCTACGACCCGCGTGTGTATGCCGTGGGCGAATGTGTCAGCCACCGTGGCGTGGCCTATGGCCTGGTGGCCCCGCTGTTCGAGCAGGCCAAGGTGTGCGCCAACCATCTGGCCCAGCTGGGAATCGGCCGTTATCAGGGCTCGGTGCTGTCCACCAAGCTGAAAGTTACCGGGATTGATTTGTTCTCGGCTGGCGACTTCATGGGCGGGGAAGGCATGGAGGACATCGTGCTGTCCGACCCGGCTGGCGGCGTGTACAAAAAGCTGGTGATCAAGGACGACAAGCTGGCCGGGGTCTGCCTGTATGGCGATACCGCCGACGGTGCCTGGTATTTCAAACTGCTGCGCGAAGGCCGTTCGGTAGCCGACTTGCGCGACACGCTGATGTTTGGCGAATCCACCATCGGTGACGCCGGCGTGCAGGGCCAGAGCAAGGCCGCCGGCATGAAAGACAGCGACGAAGTGTGCGGCTGCAACGGCGTGTGCAAGGGAACCATCGTCAAGACCATCAAGGACAAGGGCCTGTTTACCCTGGATGAGGTGAAAAAGCACACCAAGGCGGCCAGCTCCTGTGGTTCCTGCTCCGGGCTGGTGGAGCAGATCCTGATGAGCGTGGTGGGTACGGATTTCCAGGAAACGCCCAAGACCAAGGCAGTGTGCGGCTGTACCGAACGCAGCCATGGTGAAGTGCGCAAGGCCATCCGCGAACAGCATTTGCTGACCCATGCCGAGGTGTTTCACTTTCTGGAGTGGCGCACCCCCAATGGCTGCGCCACCTGCCGCCCGGCCATCAACTACTACCTGCTGTCCAGTTGGCCGCACGAGGCGGTGGACGACCCGCAAAGCCGCTTCGTCAACGAACGCGTGCACGCCAATATCCAGAAGGACGGCACTTTCTCGGTGATTCCGCAGATGAAGGGCGGTGTCACCACCGCCAGCGAGCTGCGCCGCATCGCCGACGTGGCCGACAAATACCAGGTGCCGATGGTGAAAGTCACCGGCGGTCAGCGTATCGACCTGCTGGGGGTGAAGAAGGAAGACCTGGTCAATGTGTGGCAAGACCTGGGCATGCAGTCTGGCCACGCCTACGGCAAATCCATCCGCACGGTGAAAACCTGCGTCGGCAGCGAGTTCTGCCGCTTTGGCACCCAGAACAGCACCCAGATGGGCATTGATCTGGAAACCATGCTGGCCAATATGTGGTCGCCGCACAAGGTAAAGCTGGCGGTGTCCGGCTGCCCGCGCAACTGTGCCGAAGCCGGCATCAAGGACGTGGGGGTGATTGCGGTGGATTCCGGCTGGGAGCTGTATGTCGGCGGCAACGGCGGCATCAAGACCGAGGTGGCGCAGTTTCTGTGCAAGGTGAAAACCGCCGAGGAAGTAAAGGAATACAGCGGGGCATTCTTGCAGCTGTACCGCGAGGAAGCCTATTACCTGGACCGCACCGTGCACTACATCGCCCGCGTCGGCCTGGATGTCATCAAGGCCAAGGTGGTGACCGATGCCGCCAGCCGCCAGGCACTGTACCAGCGCTTGCTGTTTTCCCTGCAAGGCCTGCCAGACCCATGGGCGGTACGCATTGCCGGTACGCAGAAAAACGAATTCATTCCGATCAAGCTGCACGCCTGAGGAGCGCACGCCATGACAGACAGCCAACACTGGGTACACATCTGCGCCCTCACTGACATTCCGCCGCAAGGCAGCCGGGTGGTGGAACGTGCCAGCGGCAATGTGGCGGTGTTTCGCACCCATGACAACAAGGTATTTGCCCTGCTGGACCGTTGCCCGCACAAGGGCGGGCCGCTGAGCCAGGGCATTGTGCACGGCGAATCGGTGACTTGTCCGCTGCACAGCTGGAATATCGATCTGGCCAGCGGCGAAGCCCGCGCGCCGGATGTGGGCTGCGCCCGCCATTTTCCGGTAAAGCTGGAACAGGGCATGGTGCTGCTGGGGTTGTGAACAAGGCCGATTGCAACGGGACCTTGTCATCAGAAAAGGATGGGCAAAATGGGCAAGACTGAAACCCGCTCCACCTGCTGCTATTGCGGCACAGGCTGTGGCGTGCTGATTGCCAGCGAAGATGGACGCATTACCGGTGTGCGCGGCGACCCCGAGCATCCGGCCAATTTTGGCCGGCTGTGCAGCAAGGGGCTGAATCTGGCGGCCAGCGCCGCCAGCGACAGTGGCCGCGCACTGTGCCCGGAAATGCGGACCACCCGCGATGCGCCGCGCCAGCGCGTTGACTGGGCAAGCGCGCTGGACAGCGTGGCGGAAAGTTTTGCCTGCATCATCCGCCAGCACGGGCCGGACGCGGTGGCTTTTTACGTGTCCGGCCAGTTGCTGACCGAGGACTACTATCTGTTCAACAAGCTGGCCAAGGGCGTGGTGGGGACCAACAATATCGACACCAACTCCCGCCTGTGCATGTCCAGCGCCGTTACCGCTTATAAGAAAGCCTTTGGTGCCGATGGCCCGCCCACCTGTTATGCCGATCTGGAACAGGCCGACTGCGTGCTGTTTGCCGGCAGCAATCTGGCCTACGCCCACCCGGTGCTGCTGCGTCGGCTGGAAGAAGCCCGCGCGGCGAGGCCGGACACGCGCTGGATTGTCATCGACCCGCGCCGCACCGACACCGCCGCCATGGCCGACCTGCATTTGCAGATTCAACCCGGCACCGATGTCGCCCTGTTCAACGGCATGCTGCACCACCTGATCTGGGAAGGGCTGGTGGCGGAGGATTACATCCACGCCCATACCGAAGGCTTTGCCGAACTCAAGCAGATGGTGCGCAACACCACACCGAAAATGGCGGCGGAAATCTGCGGTATCCGCGAGGAAGACCTGATCCAGGCCGCCGAGTGGTTTGGCCACAGCCCGGCCAGCCTGTCGCTGTACTGCATGGGGCTGAACCAGTCCAGTCACGGCACAGACAAGAACCTGGCGCTGATCAACCTGCATCTGGCTACCGGGCAGATCGGCAAGCCGGGTGCCGGGCCGTTCTCGCTTACCGGCCAGCCCAATGCCATGGGCGGGCGCGAAGTAGGCGGCATGGCCACCATGCTGGCGGCGCATCGTGATATCGACAATGCCGAACACCGTGCGGAAGTGGCTGCCCACTGGGGCGTGCCGGCAGAGCGGCTGTCGGCCACGCCCGGCCTGCCGGCCATTGCCATGTTCGACGCATTGCAGCAGGGGCGCATCAAGGCTATCTGGATTGCCTGCAGCAATCCAGCACACTCGCTGCCCAACCTGCCACAGGTACGCGCCGCATTGGCCAAGGCCGAGCTGGTGGTGGTGCAGGACGCCTTTGCCCATACCGACACCACTGCGCTGGCCGACATCCTGCTGCCCGCAGCCACCTGGGGTGAGAAAGAAGGCACGGTCACCAATTCCGAACGCCGCATCAGCCGGGTGCGTGCCGCCGTACCGCCACCGGGCGAGGCGCAAAGCGATGGCTGGATTGTCAGCCAGATCGCGCGTCGGCTGGAGGCTTTGTTGTATCCCGGCGCTGCCAGCCTGTTTGCTGATACTGAAGTCGCCAGTGTGTTCGACGAACATCGCGCGCTCACCGTAGGGCGGGATCTGGACATCAGCGGGCTGAGCCATGCCGTGCTGGACAGCGCCGGGCCGCAGCAATGGCCGTTGCCCGCTGGCGCGGTACAGGGCCAGGCACGGCGCTATGTCGATGGCGTGTTTGCCACCACCGATGGCCGCGCCCGTTTTCATGCCGTGCGCTACCAGCCACCGGCAGAGAATGTGTCGGCGCACTATCCCTTCCGCCTGCTGACTGGCCGTCTGCGTGACCAGTGGCATGGCATGAGTCGCACTGGCCGCCTGCCGCAACTGTTTGCCCACAGTCCGGAACCGGCACTGGAAATGCATCCGGACGATGCCGAGCGCCGTGGCCTGCAAGCTGGCGATCTGCTGCGCATCAGCAGCAAGCGCGGCCAACTGGTACTGCCGCTCTCCCTCAGCCGCGAACTGTCCGGCGGCACGGTGTTTGCGGCCATGCACTGGAATGGCCAGTTTCTCAATAGCGGCGGCATCAATGAGGCCAGCCAGCCGCAGGTGGATGGCCAGTCCTTCCAGCCGGAACTCAAGCATGCAGCGGTGAAGGTAGAAAAAATCAGCCTGCCGTGGCGAGTCACGGCTGCGCTGCGCTGTGACGATCTGCCCGCCATGCAGGCGCGGCTGGCACCGCTTCTTTGCCAGTGCCGCTATGCCGCCATTGCGCTGCACAGCCCGGATGTCTTATTGTTGCGCGCCGCGCACCAGCAGGCGTTGGATGGATGGCTGCAGCAGCTGCTGGATGTGCTGGGCCTGCAGCCGGGGCCGGAGGTGCTGGAATATCGCGACGACCGCCGCGGCGTGGTCAAACGCGTGGCCTGGGCCGATGGAGCGCTGGCGGCCTTTGTGTTTGCCAGCAGCAGCGCGACAGATGGGCCGGTAGCGGACAGCCTGCTGCTGCAACTGCAGGCAGGCGAACCATGGCAGGGTTCGCGGCTGACGGTGTTTGCCCCGGCCGGCCAGCGTGCCGTGGTGCGGGAAAAAGTCATCTGCCAGTGCAAGCAGGTGGGCGAAAACGCCATCCGCCAGTGTCTGGAACGCGGCGATAGCGTGGAACACATAAAGGGTACACTGGGTTGCGGCAGCGTCTGCGGCTCCTGTGTGCCGGAAATCAAACGCATGGCCGCCAGCGTGGCGCAGCCTGCCTGAACAGGGAGCAAGAACATGAAACGCGCAACAGGCAAGGTAGTGCTGCTGGGGGCCGGCCCCGGCGATCTGGAACTGCTCACCCTCAAGGCGGTGCGCCAGTTACAGGCGGCGGAAGTACTGCTGCTGGACGAGCTGGTAAACCCGGACATCGTCAGCCTGGCCCCGCAGGCACAGGTGGTGCGGGTGGGCAAGCGCGGTGGCTGCAAGTCCACGCCGCAGGATTTCATCCAGCGCCTGATGCGCCGCTATGCCATGCAGGGCCGGCAGGTGGTGCGGGTGAAGGGCGGCGAGGTGCTGTTGTTTGGCCGTGCCGGTGAGGAAATCAGCTATCTGCAACAGCACGGTATCGAGGTGGAAGTGGTGAATGGCATCAGCTCGGCACTGGCAGCAGCCGCCAGCCTGAGTGTGTCGCTTACCCATCGCCAGCATTGCCGTGGCGTGACGCTGGTAACCGCTCATGCGCAGGACCACAGCGAGCCGGACTGGCAGGCACTGGCCGCCACCGGCACCACCTTGGCCATTTATATGGGCATGAGCCGCATCGCCAGCCTGAACCAGGCGCTGTTGCAGTACCTGCCCGCCAGCACGCCGGTGGCGGTGGTGCAGTGGGCCAGCACCCCGCAGGAGCAGCGCCTGCTGAGTACGCTGGCCACGCTGGAGGCTGACGCCCTGGCCGCAGGCATGGGCAGCCCGGCCATCATTCTGGTGGGCGAAGCCATGGCCGAAGCCAGCCTGCCCACCATGGCGCAGCCCGTAGCAGACCGAACCTGTGCCTGATGGCTAGACCGACGTCTCGTCCAGCCCCACCGGCTGGCACAGCACGGTGGATGTTACGGAATTGGCAATGAAGCAGTTGCTGTGTGCCTGATGGTGCAGCTGGGCATGCTGGGCCGCGCTGGGCGGGTTGGCACTGCCAAATTGCACATCCGGCCGCAGCGTGACGCGGGTGATGGCCAGCTGCCCGGCGGCATTCTTGCCCATCTCGCCACTGGCCCGGTCCAGATAACGCTCCACGGTAAAACCGGCACGGGCAGCCAGGTCCAGAAACCACAGCATGTGGCAGCTGGACAGCGCCGCCACAAAGGCTTCTTCCGGGTCTACTGCGCTGGCGTCCGACATCGGCAGCGGCACCACGGCGGGGGAGGACGAACCCGCCACCTCGGCTCCGCCATCAAAGCGCAGCACATGCTTGCGGCTGTAGCGACGGTTGAGAAAATCCTGCCCATCGCTCTGCCATTCCACTTCCACCACGAATTGCGCCATTGTGTTCTCCCGTTCAGGCTGTCTGATGCAGAAAGATGGTAAGGCTGTCCTTGGGCGGGCGGATATCCGCCTCGGCCAGCATGCGTCCCACCATGCCGCGATGATAGCTGCCGTGGGTAATCAGGTGCAGCAGCATCTGGCTGCGCTGCATGCGGCCCGGTTTGCCATCGACAAAGCGGAAGTCCACCGCCTGTGTCAGTGCGGTGCCATCCAGTGTTTCCAGATAGACGCGATACCAGTCATCGCTGGCCTGCTGACGTGCCTGTAGCTCGGCCAGCGTTGGCGTATCCGGCGTGTTCAGCGCGTCAAAGCCGTGCGGCAGCTGTTGCAGATTGGCCTGGAATATCTGCTCCACCAGCCACACATGGTTCAGCATGCGCAGCGCGGCGGTCCGGGTGTCTGCGGATAGTCTGTCGAGTTCTTGTTCCAGCAGGGCAAACAATTGCCGGTTAGCCCAGGCCTTGGCCTGAAACAGGGTGTGCAGTTGGGTATGCATCAGGTGTCCTCCGTGAAAAACCTAGCTTATTACGCATGACGGGTTTTAGAATCTGCCAGTCAGGAAATTCATTACTGAAACAGATTCAGCAATATGATAGAAACGCAAACCACCGAATTGCTGGCTGTGCTGTATCTGAGCGAAACTGCCAGCTTCACCCGGGCGGCCGCACGGCTGGGGCTGACTGCATCAGCGCTGTCCAAGGCGATAGACCGGCTGGAAAAACGGCTGGGCTGCCGCCTGTTTGCCCGCAGCACGCGCCGGGTGGTGGCCACGGCAGAGGGCGAGCGCTTCATCGCCCATGCCCGGCGTATCGTGGATGATCTGGCCAGTGCCGAGGCCGAGCTGCGTCATGGCCGCAATATTGCGCAAGGCACACTGCGCATTACCGTGGGTACCGCCTTTGGCAACCAGCAACTGCTACCGGCGCTGCCACGCTTTATGGCCATGTATCCGCAGGTGCGGCTGGCGCTGTCGGTAAGCGACCATCTGGTGGATATTGCCGCCGACGGTTTCGATCTGGGCTTGCGGCTGGGGCCGCTGGGCCCGGTGGATGACCTGGTGGCGCGCCCCATTGCCAGCCTGCCGCGCAAGGTGTGTGCGGCACCGGCCTATCTGCAGCAATACGGCTGGCCGCAGCATCCGTCCGAGTTGGCCCGGCACCAGTGCCTGGTGGTGGCCGATGTGGAGCAGGCCGACCAGTGGCCTTTCATGGTGGATGGCAGGCTTGAGCGGGTGGATGTCAGCGCCCGGCTCAGCGTGGACAGTGCCGAATCCCTGCTCAGCCTGGCCTTGGCCGGGGCCGGCATCATCCGTCAGTCGGCCTTTTTGCTGGAACCGGCCTTGCAGGACGGTCGGCTGGTGGAAATCCTGCAGCCGTGGCGGGTGGATGACAGCATGCCGCTTACCGTACTGTATCCGCCTGGCCGTCAGCATCAGGCCAAGCTCACCGCCATGCTGGATTTCCTGCAGGCCACTTTTGGTCAGCCAGCCTAGTTGCAGCTGGCCAGCTGTAACAGGCCGTGTTCGCCCTGCAACTGCATGCTCAGCTGGGCAGGCCCGCCCACGGCCTCCAGCAGCAAGGTTTCACCGCCGGCCTTGCCCGGCGTCCAGCTGCTGCCGCGCCCCAGAATCACATCCTGCCCGCAGTAGCTGATCCATATCCGTCCCTGCTGTACCTGCAAGGATTGCGGCAGCTGGCCGTTCAGGCTCATCAGTTCGCCATTACCCAGTATCAGTGTGGTCATGTTGCGTGCTCCCGTGCTGTTGATGTCTCACAGCTTAGAGGCCACGCATGCCGCCCGGTAGCCACACAGTTGTCGATAATCAGCCATGACAGTTGCTGTTTTTTGGTAACTGTACTGCCTGTTTTTGTGCACAACTGTGCGTGGTAGTGGGTGGGCAATCCCTTATCATGGTGGCATGGATACCCAGCCTCTTTACCTGCAACTGGCGGATGACATTGCCGCCCAGATCAGCGCCCGCGTGCTGCGCGCCGGCGAACGTCTGCCTTCGCTGCGTGAAATGAAACTGCGGCGTGGCCTCAGCCTGAGTACGGTGCAACAGGCCTTCCGCCGTCTGGAAGACCTGGGCTTGGTGGAAGCCAGGCCACAGTCCGGCTACTTTGTGCGTTACCGCAGCGAGGCCGGGCATGCACTGCGGCTGGCCGCGCCCACCGAAGTGGCGGTGGACCCGCTGCTGTGGAGCTATGTGGAAGACCAGTCGGAACAACGCACCGAACGCATGCAGGGCTTTCGCAGTGCAGTGGCCCCGCATGCGCTGCTACCTACCGCCCAGTTGCAGCGCATGACACTGGACTGCATGCGCCGCCATCCGGATTTGCTGTCCGACTATGGCCGCCCCAGCGGCTATCTGGATTTCAAACGCCAGATTGCGCGGCTGGCCATGGAGTGGGGCGGCCAGCTGCACCCGGAACAACTGATCGTCACCCAGGGCACCATCGAGGCGCTTAACCTGGCCTTGCGCGCGCTTACCCGGCCCGGCGATGTGGTGGCGGTGGAGTCCCCGGCCTATTTTTCCCTGCTGTACACGCTGAAGGCGCTGGGGCTGCGGGTGGTGGAAATCCCCACTGATCCGGTCAGCGGCATTTCGGTGGACGCGCTGGAGCTGGCCACCCGTGATGCCGCCATCAAGGCGGTGATCCTGGTGCCCAATTTCTCCAACCCGCTGGGCGCGCTGATGCCGGATGCTGCCAAGGAAAAGGTGGCCGAACTGCTGGCCGCACGCGGTATTCCGCTGATCGAGGATGATGTCTACGGCGAGTTCTACTATGGCCGGCAGCGGCCACGCCCCATCAAGGCTTTCGATCGCAGCGGCAATGTACTGTACTGCGCCTCGCTCACCAAGGATGTGGCACCGGGCCTGCGCATAGGCTGGATAGACCCGGGCCGTTACCGCAGCCAGGTGGAAGTGCAGAAATACCTGAGCACGCATTCCACGCCCACGCTCAACCAGGCGGTACTGGCGCGCTTTCTGGAAAGCGGTGCCTACCCGCGCCACATGCGACGTCTGCGCCGGGCCATTGCCAGCCAGATGCAGGGCTTGCTGGACGGGCTGCAACAATATTTCCCGGCCGATGTGCGGTATACGCGCCCGCAAGGCGGCTTTGTCTTGTGGCTGGAATTCCCCCAGGAGTTCGACAGTCTGGTGCTGCACCGGAAAGCGCGGCAGGAAGGCATAGGGCTGGCTCCCGGACCGCTGTTTTCACCGCGTGGCGACTATCGCAACTGTGTGCGGCTGTCCTGCGCCGAGCCGTGGACCGAGGCCCAGCAGGCCAGGCTGGCGCGGCTGGGCCAACTGGTGCACCAGCAATATGCTGGCTGAGCCCGGCGGATTGCCGCTTTCGCACGGCAGATGACAAAACGCCCAGGCACCACCACGGTAAGCCTGGGCGTTTTGCTGCTGGCAGGCTGCCTGCACGCAAGGTGCAGCCAGCCCGTCATCAGGCCTTAGCGGGCCTTGGGTGCAGTACCTTCGGCGTGAGCCACCACGGCATCGATCTGGATCAGCGCATCCTGTGGCAGCGCGGCCACGCCAACGGTACGGCGTGCCGGGGTGCCGGTGGGGAAGAAGCTGCTGTACACGCGGTCAACGGCGGCGATGTCGTCGATGTTCTTCAGGAAGATGTTCACCTTCACCACATCGGCCAGCGAATGGTTGATGCTTTCCACGATGGTCTGGATGTGCTGCAGGCACAGCTTGGCCTGCTGGCTGATATCGCCGGCCACCAGTTTGCCGCTGCCTGCTTCCAGCGGCAGTTGGGCCGAAATGTGGTTGTAGTGCGAGAAGGCCACGGTCTGGGTGGCAATGCGGCTGCGCGGCGCATCACTGGTGTTGGCTGCCTGGATGACGATGCCGTGACGGTCTTCCACCGCTTGCGGCGGGGTACCGTCACCATGCGATACCACGGCTTCGATCTGTACCAGCGCATCCAGCGGCAGGCCGGCAGCGGCAATGGTGGTGCGTGCCGGGAAATAGGCAGCGGCGCGGGCAATGGCGGAATCCGGGAAGAAAGTGGTGTATACCGCGTCCACGGCAGCGGTATCGGCCAGGTCTTTCAGGAAGACATTGATTTTCACGATGTCGTCGAACGGGACATCAATGCTGGTCAGAATGGACTTGATGTTCTTCAGGCATTGCGCAGTCTGTTCTTTTACGCCGCCGGCCACCAACGCGCCGGTTTGCGGGTCGATCGGCAACTGGGCCGAAATATTGTTGTAGTGGGAAAAGGCCACGGTCTGGGTGGACAGCACGCTGCAGGGCGCTTGTTTGCTATTGCGTGACAGCTTGATCAGGTCACCGGCCTGCGGTGCATTCGGGATGGTGCCTTCGCCATTGGACAGCAGCGCTTCCACCTGTACCAGTGCCTGCAGGGGCAGGGCATCCACAGCAACGGTGGTCAGCGCCGGAACGTGGCCGGTGAAGAAGGAAGCATAAACCTGATTCACCACCTCGATGTCTCGGATATCTTTCAGGAAGATGGAGATGCGTACCACGTCGTTCAGATCATGGCCGATGCTGTCGATCACGGCCTTGATGTTGGCAAAGCACTGCTGAGCCTGTGCCTGAATGCCACCTGCCACCAGCTTGCCGGTAGCCGGGTCCAGCGGCAGTTGTGCCGACAGATTGTTGTAGTGGGAAAAGGCCACGGTTTGGGAGTAGGGGCCGATTGCCTGCGGGGCTTTGTCGGTATTGCGTGCCAGGACTGCGTTGAAGTTGCTCATAGTGATACTCACCTTGTGCTGAATGTGGATTGCGACGGTTCTGCCTGGCAGTTTTCCTTGCCGCATGGCAGGGGCTGACGGGCCGGGCGGTACGTCCTGATTGATCAGCCGTGAATATAAGCGTGTGCTTATTTTTTGTAAATTAGCAAACGTTGATATAAGTCAACAATGTCATCAGATGGCAAAAATCAGCCAGCAAGCAGCTGATTTCATTCAATGACAGCAAAATATCAAGCTTGCTCACAGCAAGTGATGTCAGCCGGGGCAAGGGTCTGCTTGATATTCAAATCAGATTTTCTTGGTTCGTCGTGGCAGCGTCATGCCATATCGTGGTGCTTCATCCGCACGCCAGACGTGCTGTTTACGGAGTCACCATGACTAGCCCCCAATCCTTGCCCGTCATCGATTTCAGCCTGCTCGATGGCAGCACCGAACAACGCCAGCAACTGCTGCAACAACTGCGCGGCGCGGCACGCGACCACGGCTTCTTTTATCTGGTCGGCCATGGTATCGCCGCTGACAAGGTGACGGCGCTGCGTCAGGCCGCACGGGCATTCTTTGCCCTGCCAGAGGCCGACAAGCTGGCCATCGACATGGAAAACTCGCCGCATTTTCGCGGCTATACCCGTGTCGGTGAAGAACGCACCCGTGGCGCTGCCGACTGGCGCGAACAACTGGATATCGGTGCCGAGCGCCCCCCGCGGCCCGACCTGGCAGCGCAGGGGCCGTGGTGGCGTCTGCAAGGCCCCAATCAATGGCCGACGGCCTTGCCGCAACTCAAGCCGGTGCTGCTGGACTGGCAGCAGGAAACCACCCGCCTTTCCATCCGCCTGTTGCGTGCCTTTGCCGAAGCCCTGCAGCAACCGGTCGACATTTTCGACGATGCCTTTGTCGAAGCTCCGGTTGAGCATCTGAAAATCATCCGTTATCCGGGCAGCCAGCAAGGCGCAGCCGGGCAGGGCGTGGGGCCGCACAAGGACGGTGGCTTCCTCACCCTGTTGCTGCAAGACGATAGCCAGGACGGCCTGCAAGTGGAAGCCGAGCAGGGCTGGCTTGATGCGCCCTCACTGCCGGGCAGTTTCATCGTCAATATCGGTGAATCGCTGGAAATGGCATCCGATGGTTATCTGCGAGCCAATGTGCATCGCGTGCTGAGCCCGCCAGAGGGCAAGGACCGCTTGTCGGTGGCCTTTTTCCTCGGCCCGCGGCTGGATGCCACCATTCCGCTGCTACAACTGCCCGCCCAGCTGGCCGCCGAAGCACGCGGCCCAGAGGCCGACCCGGATAACCCGCTGTTTTACCGTATTGGTGACAATTATCTGAAAGGACGGCTGCGCTCCCATCCCAAGGTGGCCGTCCGGCACCATGCCGACCTGCTTTCCCCGCAAGCATTGCAGGCAGCTTCCCTTCCCACCTCCGCAGGAGAATATGCATGAAACGCGCAACCCTCTGGCTGGCATTGTTCGGCCTGGCCGCCAGCCTCACCGCCCACGCCGAAGTGCTTACCATCGGTGCCGAAGCCGTACCGCACGCCGAGATCCTGGAACACGTCAAACCGGCACTGGCCAAGCAGGGCATCGAGTTGAAAGTGAAGGTGTTCAGCAATGGCCTGCAGGAAAACCTGGCGGTGGCCGGCAAGGAAATCGACGCCAACTACTTCCAGCACCAGCCCTTCCTGGATAGCTTCAACAAGTCCAAGGGCACCCGGCTGGTAAGCGTGGCGGCCATCCACGTGGAGCCTTTCGGCGCGTACTCGCACAAGTACCACAAAACCAGCGAGCTGCCGGACGGCGCCACCATCGCCATTCCCAACGACCCGTCCAATACCGGCCGCGCCTTGTTGCTGCTGCACAAGCAGGGCCTGATCAGCCTGAAGGACCCGGCCAATATCCTGGCCGGCGCGCGTGACATCAGCAGCAACCCGCACCATTTCAAGATCAAGGAACTGGAAGCAGCCACCCTGCCACGCGTGCTGGACCAGGTGGACATTGCGCTGATCAATACCAACTACGCGCTGCAAGGCGGGCTGAAACCCAAGCGTGATGCGCTGTTCAGCGAGGGCAGCCAGTCGCCTTACGCCAACATCATCGTGTCGCGCGAGGATAACCGCAGCAGCCCGGCGCTGAAAAAACTGGTGGCGGCGCTGTCCACCGACGATGTGCGCCAGTTCATCGACCAGCGTTATCAGGGCGCGGTGGTGCCGGTGTTTTGAGCCCGCTTCTTGCCGGTATCGCCTGTGTCTAGCGTTGCCAGTTTTGCGGCACACCTTGTTCTGATCGGCCAGATTGCGATGCGGGACGATCTGGCCAGCAAAGGTGGGGGAAGTCAGCTACCATGACAACGCCATTGATGGCGGCGTGAGCCGGTGAAAGGAGTAAGCATGGGTGTGCCCCGCAAGATGCTGTGGATGTGCTGGCTGCTGGTCTCCCTGATGGTCACCAATACCCAGGCTGGCCAGCCCCGTAGCGAAGGCGACCTGCGCCGTTTCATGCATGGAGTGGCCGCGGTGCAGGCTGAAGAGCCCGGCAGCTTCAATGTATTTTTCAGCAGTTCCGGCCTGCCACCACGCGGGCCGGACCGGCAAGGCAACTGGACGCATGATGTCTATGTGTTGCAGTGGCGGGCAGATAGCGGTGTCACCCGTTTGCCTCGGGTATTCATTGCCAGACCGGAAGCGCAGGAACCGGTATCGGCTGCGCGCAACAGCAGCGGCCAGGTGATGCTGACTTTCGAGGATGGCTGGCGGGCGACTGAGGAAGTTACCCAGCGCTACGGAATTTACGACGCGGCGCTGCGCCCGGTAAAACCGTATCCGCAAACGGTAGAAGCCGGCACGCACTCCGGCCATGTGGCTGCTGTGGGGGCGCGCTTTGTGCTGTTTTATTCCGATGGCTGGGTGGATGGCGGCGGGGTGGATGATCTGGGCAGCGGTAATGGCGTCTATGCCAAAGTCTATGACGCTGGTGGCCGACGGCTGTTCAGCATGGATATTGCCGATGAGCAGCGCGAATGGTGGCCCATGCTGGCTGGTGGCGATCGGGTTGCCCTGCTGCTGTGGCAGCAGTTTGTGCCGGGGCGGCAGGATGCGCGGCTGAAAATGGCGGTGCTGGACCCGTGGGCGGGTACGGTTAGCAGCCCGCGTGTGTTGTGGGAGCATCTGCAGTATTACAGCTACAGCCTGGTCTGGCTGCCGGGACCGGCTCGTTTTCTGCTGGCGGGTAATGCCGATGGTCACGGCTTTGCCATGCTGCTGGATAGTAGCGGGATAAGTCAGGCCAGGATTGACTGCCTGCCTGCCGTGGTGCGTGAGGCTGGCATGGCCGTCAGTGGCAAGATGGTTTATTTGCCCGCTGCTGATGGCAGGCTGATGCAGTTGGAGGTGGGCTCGGCATCGTTGCAGCTAGCTGGCCTGTTGCCAGCCAGCAATGGCCGCCGGGTAAGCTGGCGGCCACTGGGTAGTGTGGGGCTGCAACGCAGCAATGGCCTGCAGGACTGGTTGTCGCTGACGGAAAACGGCCCGCAGTGGCTGCAGTTTGATCCGGCAATGGCAACGCCGCCTGGCGCTGCCGATGACTGCCGCCGGTAAAGTGCCAGTCTGCCCGGACTGGCCGGGCGCAAGTCGACTTAGCCTGCGTCTGGCAACCTGGCTGGCTTGTGCGGGGCTGGCGGCTGGTGATGTCGCTTGTGTTTGCCATGATGCATGGCATGGCGGTCGGCGGCACGCGCCTTGCCCTTGTCACGATCAAGTGCATTTGGCCCGTTGCTGTTAAGGTCGCTGCTTGCGCTGGCATGGCTGGCGGATTTGCCACCGCTGTTGCCGTGATTGCCGGACTGGCCGGCCGCCATGGCGCTGCTGCTGATGGCCAGCAACAGGGCGGACATCAGGATGGCTGGAGTGTGTCTGGTCATTGTTACTTCTCCTGGTACGGGCTTGTCAGTGTGACAAGGCCCGGCTGGCTATGCTGTTGTGGCAGGCGCCGCAACAGCCACTACCCCGACTCCTGGATTAACTGCCTGATTTTTTATGGTTTTTTGTCTGCACTTCTGTTGTGGAAGCATAGGCCACGTGGACCCTGATGGCGACAGCCTAGCATTTCGAACCTGACGGTTTGTAAATAGTTGTGAATAATTATTGCAGAATATCCTGCTGTTTCATTGGGATTGAGTGCCGGTTGGTAACTGCTTGAGCGGAATCAATTTCCTGGCAGCGCCTGAGGGCTAAGGTCGTGAGCGTACGGCAGCCGCATCGCCAGGACTCCAGCCGGAGACCGGATGCTGCAATGCCTGGAGGTGTCATGGGGTCGTTCAGTCTGTTGCATTGGGTGATTGTGCTGCTTGTTGTCATTCTGATTTTTGGTACTCGCAAACTGAAGAATGTGGGCGAGGATCTGGGTGGTGCCGTGCGCGGTTTCCGTCAGGGTTTACATGGTAGTGCCGGCGAGCAGCTGCCTGCCCGACAACCGCATGGCGATGATGCGGCGTGAGCGGGCCAGTGTGCCTGCGTTCTGCCTGATGGTCTGATTTTCCTGTCTGCTGATGTCGGTAGCCTGCGCTGCCGACCATCTTCCCGTTTTGTTCTGCTTTTCCTGTCTTGTGGTCCCGGATATGGGTATGGGTGTGCATTGCTGTGTCGCAATGTACTTGGCAGGTGCTGGCATACAAGGTTTTACCTCGACATTTTATCCAGCAGTCATTGCAGCTCGGTTTGATTGATTCGTATCAATTCCAGCAAAAATGCCCAGGACGTAGGATGCACCCGCTGCGACAAATTGTCGCACCTTGCCGCTTGTACTGATAGGAAACCCCCACCCCCGACAGGCGGAAAGCGGCAAGACACATCGGACTTTCAACGCGAGAGAGCGCACCATGACTACTCCGAACAACAAGCAGGAAGCTGAAAGTACGCCGGATCTGTCCCGGCGCAAGTTCCTGGGTACCACAGCAGTCGCCGGCCTGGCCGGTGCCGGCCTGTCGATGGGTCTTAGCGCCTGCAACAAGGGGGCGGGCGGCAGCGATGCAGGTGCGGCAAGCGCCGGTGCTGCCGACAAGGCGGCTGCAGCCATCGATTATGAAAAGTACGAAGTGCATCCGGGCAAGCTGGATACCTACTACGCCTTTTCCAGCGGCGGTCATTCCGGCGAAGTACGCGTGCTGGGCATTCCGTCCGGCCGCGAGATCAAACGCATTCCGGTGTTCAATTACGATTGCATGGTCGGCTGGGGCATTACCAACGAATCCAAGGCCATCATCGGCACCAAGCCGGACGGTTCGCTCAAGTACACCACCGGTGACACCCACCATGTGCACATGAGCTATACCAATGGCACCTATGACGGCAAGCACATCTTCGTCAATGACAAGATCAATGCCCGTCTGGCGCGTATCCGCCTGGATACCATGGAATGCGACAAGATTCTGGAATTGCCCAATGTGCAGGGCTTCCATGGCGTGTTCCCGGACAAGTGCGACCCGGTAGATCCCAAGATCAACCACACCACCCGCGTCTTCTGCGGTAACGAATTCCACATTCCGCAGCCCAATGATGGCCGCGATCTGGAGGCGCACGAGAAATACTTCTGCCTGTTCACCTGCGTGGATTCGGAAACCATGGAGCCGCGCTGGCAGTGCAAGGTGGACGGCAATATGGACCTGGTGGCCACCTCCTACGACGGCAAAATTGCCTGCTCCAACCAGTACAACACCGAAAACGGCGTGCATTACGAGGACATGATGGCCGCCGAGCGTGATGCCTGCGTGTTCTTCCATATCGAACGCATCGAAGCGGCGGTGAAGGCCGGCAAGACCTTCACCATCGGCAAGTCCGGCGTACCCATCGTGGATGGCACCAAGGACGCCAACAAGGACCCGAAAACCGCGCTTACCTGCTATGTGCCGGTGCCGAAGAACCCGCATGGCGTCAACACCTCGCCGGATGGCAAGTACTACGTCTGCGCCGGCAAGCTGTCGCCGACTGCCACCGTGATCCAGCACGACCTCATCCTCAAGTGGTTCGAGGGTGGCCTGAAAGAGCCGCGCGACACCGTGGTGGCAGAGCCGGAAATCGGCCTGGGCCCCTTGCATACCGGTTTTGACGGCAAGGGCAGCGCCTATACCACGCTGTTCCTGGACAGCCAGATCGTGAAGTGGAGCCTGGATGCGGCCATCAAGGCTTTCAAGGGCGACAAGAGTGCCAAGGTGGTGCAGGACCGTATCGACGTGCACTACCAGCCGGGTCATGGCTTTACCTCCATGGGCGAAACCAAGGAACCGGATGGCAAGTTCTTCCTGTCCGACAACAAGTTCTCCAAGGACCGCTACCTGCCGGTAGGCCCGTACCATCCGGAAAATGCGCAGCTGATTGACATATCCGGTGACAAGATGCAGCTGATTCACGATGCCCCGGCCTATCCGGAGCCGCATGACTCCATCATGGTGCGTCGCGACATCATCAAGACCCGCCAGATTTACAACCTGGACGAATTCCCGCTGGCCGTCAAAAACATGAAAGACAGCCGCGTGGAGCGCAAGGGCAAGAAAGTTACGGTTTACCTGGCATCCCAGGCGCCGACTTTCGGTCTGCGCGAATGGAAGGTGAAGAAGGGCGATGAGGTCACCATCATCGTGACCAATCTGGACAAGGTGGAAGACCTGACGCACGGGTTTGCCATCCCCAAGTACAACATCAACTTCGTCATCCATCCGCAGGACACCAAATCGGTGACCTTCATCGCCGACAAGCCGGGCGTGTTCTGGTGCTACTGCACCAACTTCTGCCATGCACTGCACCTGGAGATGCGTTCGCGCATGCTGGTAGAAGCCTGATCATTACTTGCAACGAGACGAGCAATGAATTCCGGGGGAGTTCGCTCCCCCACTTTTTTCCGAGGCTTGCGTGGTAAACATCTGCACCGTTTTCCCTTTGTGGCTGCTACTGCTGGTGCTGCAGCCGGCACTGGCTGCCACCCTGCAGGTTGCTGCAGGCCAGGGTGCCATTGCCGCGGCGCTGCATCAGGCACGTCCGGGCGATACCCTGCTCTTGGCACCGGGGCGTTACCGGGAAAACCTGCTGCTAGACAAGGCCATCATCCTGCAGGCGGCCAATCCGCAGCAGCGGCCAGTGGTGGACGGATCAGGGCAGGGCGATGTAATCCGCATTACCGCCCCCGGCGTGGTCTTGCGCCAACTTATCATTACCGACAGCGGCAGCGACCTCACCGCCCAGAATGCCGGCGTTTACGTACAACCCGGCGCACATAGGGCAAAGATAGAAGGCTGCGATATCGCCTACAGCCTGTTTGGTCTGTGGATTGAAAAATCCAACGACGTCACCGTCAGCCATAACCTCATCACCGGCAAGCGCGATCTGCAATCCTCGCAGCGCGGCAACGGTATCGAGCTGTACAACACCACGGGGGCGCACATAGAAGGCAATCACATCAGCTATGCCCGCGACGGCATCTATGTGGACGTCTCCCACCATGCCCGCTTTGTCGGCAACCGCATCCACAATGTGCGCTACGGCACGCATTACATGAATTCCTATTACAACGTCTGGGAAAACAACGAGGCCTACCACAACCGCAGCGGTTTGGCGCTGATGGAAACCCGCAACCAGATCGTGCGTGGCAACCGCGCCTGGGGCAATAGCGATCACGGCATCATGCTGCGCACCATCCAGGACTCGGTGATCGAAAACAATATCGTCGCCGGCAACCAGCGCGGCTTTTTCATCTACGACGCCGAATACAACGTGCTGCGCAACAATCTGGTGGTGGACAACACCGTGGGTGCCCACCTGTGGGCCGGCTCCTACCGCAATCAGGTATCGGGCAATGACTTCATCCATAACCGGGAGCAGATCCGCTACGTCGCCAGCCGCGACGTGCCGTGGTCCGGCAACTTCTGGAGCAACTACGCCGGCTGGGACCGCAAGGGCAAGGGCATAGGAGAAGTACCTTATGCCGCCAACGACGTGGTGGACCGGCTGATGTGGCGTTTGCCCGCCATCCGCATGCTGATGGGCAGTCCGGCCATCCAGACGCTGCGGTTGATTGCGCAGCAGTTTCCGCTGTTGCGTGCTCCCAGCGTGGTGGACGACCAGCCGCACATGCATCCCCTGCATCAGGGCTGGGAACAGTGGTTAGGAAAAAGCAATGATTGAAATCGACAAGGTCAGCAAACGTTACGGCCCGCACCAGGCGGTGGATGGCGTCAGCCTGCAAGTGGCGGCTGGCGAGCTGTTCGGCCTGATCGGCCATAACGGAGCCGGCAAGAGCACGCTGTTTCGCATGATGCTGGGTTTGATTCCGGTCAGCCAGGGTGATATCCGCCTGTGCGGACAGTCCACCCGTAGCGGCGCATTTCGCGAAGTGCGCCGTCAGCTGGGTTATCTGCCGGAAAACGTGGTGCTATACGACAACCTGACCGGATTGGAAACCCTGCATTACTTCGCCCGCCTCAAGGGCGCGCCGCGGCAGGAATGCAGCGTGCTGCTGGAACGCATGGGACTGACGGCGGCTGCCGGTGCCCGGGTGCGCTCTTACTCCAAGGGCATGCGCCAGCGGCTGGGCTTTGCCCAGGCCCTGCTGGGCAATCCGCAACTGCTGTTTCTGGATGAGCCCACCAACGGGCTGGACCCGGAAGGCGTGCGCGAGTTTTACCAGATCCTGCGCGAACAGCAGGACCGGGGCGTCACCATTGTCATCACCTCGCACCTGCTGTCGGAAATCCAGGAGCGGGTCAGCCGCCTTGCCATATTGCGCGCTGGCCGCCTGCAGGCGGTGGGCAGTCTGGAAAAACTGCGCGAAGGCTGCAGCCTGCCGCTGACCTTTGATATCCGGCTCAGTCATCCGGCCAATGACGCTGTGCGCAGCACCCTGCAGGCCCTGCAGGTGGATAGGCTGGAAATCAGCGGCGATCGTGCTCGGCTGGCCTGCCAGCGCGGTGCCAAGATGACGGTGCTTGGTGCGCTGTCCTCGCTGGGGGCGCAAGTCAGCGATCTGCAGATTCGCGAACCCTCGCTGGAGGATGTGTTCCTGGGCTACAGCGGAGAAGGCCGGTGAGCACCGACAACAGCATGTGCATGACGCACTGGTGCAACTGCACAACAAGGATGATGAAATGAACAGCCCAGTCTTTACCATCGCCGGCAAGGAATTTCGCGACCGGCTGCGCAACCGCTGGGTGGTGGCGGTTACGCTGGTATTTGCCGCTTTTGCCTTCACCATCAGCTATTTTGGTGCGGCCACGCAGGGCAGTGTGGGGGTGCAGGGTACCGAAGCCACAATCCAGAGCCTGGTCAGCCTGGTGATCTACCTGGTGCCGCTGATTGCGCTGATCCTGGGTTTTGATGCCGTGGTGGGCGAGCGCGAACGCGGTTCGCTGGATCTGCTGCTGGCCTTGCCGGTCAGCCGCATGGAACTGCTGCTGGGCAAGTACCTGGGGCTGGCCACCACCCTGGCCGTGGCCACCATGCTGGGTTTCGGTGCCGCCGGGGTGATGATTCTCACCCAGCTGCCCGCCAGCGCCTGGTTTCACTACGCCGGCTTCATGCTTAGCACCTTGCTGCTGGGGCTGGTGTTTCTCAGCGTGGCAGTGGCTATTTCGGTCATGGCGCAAGACCGCGCCCAAGCCAGCGGCATGGCCATTTTCGTGTGGTTCCTGTTTGTGCTGGTGTACGACCTCTTGCTGCTGGGTTTGCTGGTGATGAGTGGTGGTGACATCGCCGGCCCGGCTTTTCCCTATCTGATGCTGCTGAACCCGGCAGACGTTTTCCGCATTCTCAACATCTTTGGCCCGGACGATCTGCGGCTGATGTTCGGTCTTACCAGCCTGTTTCCGCCGGCACTGGCCAGTCCCTGGGTGCTGGGTACGGTGATGCTGGGCTGGATGACCGCGCCGCTCTTGCTGGCCATCTGGAGGTTCCGCCGATGAAACCCATCACCCGCCGCTGCTGCCTGGGCATGTTGCTGGCCACACCGCTGCTGGCTGCCTGCAGTCACGAAACGCCGCCAAGCGCCAAGGCCGCGCTGGAGCCGAAGCGCGACACCGCCTGCAGTCTGGATGGCATGAGCTTGGCCGATTACCCCGGCCCCAAGGGGCAGCTGCAATACGCGCAGGGTGCGCCGGATTTTTTCTGCGACACCATCGAACTGTTTGCCGTGTACCTGAAGCCTGAGCAGCAGCGCATGGTGGCGGCGGTGTATGTGCAGGACATGAGCAAGGCCGACTGGGAGCACCCGGTGGGTAACTGGATTGATGCCCGCAAGGCATTCTACGTGGTGGGCTCGCGGCTGAAAGGCTCGATGGGACCCACCTTTGCCAGTTACGGCAGCGAGGCCGCTGCCCGTGCCGTTTCCGCCCGCGAAGGCGGCAAGGTTTATCGTTTCAACGACATCACGCCGGCCATGGCCGAGCTGGATGGCGGTGTGCTCAAAGACAAATCCATGTAAGGGAGTCGCAAATGACCCAATTTTACGACCAGCTCCCGCTGGACACGGCGCAGCAGATCGAGCCGCTCAGCTGGCTGTCCTACCAACTGCGGGAAAACCGCAAGGCCCTGCTGGCCCATTACGGTGTGAACAACGCGCAGGAATTGCTGGCCCGCATCGAAAGCGGCGCGCTGGATGAGCACCCGGCTTACGAACACTATCTGTCGCTCTTCATCCTGGAGCAGCAAAGGGACGCCACGCGCGAGCAACTGCGGCTGGTACTGGCCGGTAACGAGGAGCAAACACATGCTGCATCTGCATCTTAAGGAAGTGATAGAGGATGATCTGTTCGACATCCTGCGCGAGGAAGTGACCATCCACCAGGATGCGCTGATCGTGGCGCTGAAGAATGGCGTGGATATCGAACTGCGTTTCCGTGACGATCATGCTTATTCCATCAACTGGCGCTGGGGCGATGCCAGCTGCCGCATCGATACCGCACCCCTGCACCGGGATCTGGCCACCTTTCCCAATCATTTGCACGACGATGAGGGACGCTTGCGTGCCGATCCAGTTACCCGCCCTGGCGACAGTGCCTGGAGCAATGTACAGCGCCTGCTGCAAAAACTGACGCAGGACCCCTTGCTGCAAGCTGTCTGACTTGCACCTGCGGGTTTGCACCCGGCATTTTCATCTGCACATCCGCGTGGCTGCCGCCTGGCTTGCCGCGCTTTTCTTTTGTCATGAAAACGTGAAACAAGCCATTTCATGGCATCTTTTTTTGATTGATTGGTATCAATTTAGAGTGACAAGGCCGGGTGCTAAGCTGCAAATCATCAAATCCTGATGCACAGAGGTTCTCATGCTTAAACAATTCGTACTCCTTGGAAGTTGTGTATTGATGCTGGCCGCCTGCGGCAAGAGTGAAACCGCAGCGCCGGCCGAACAGCCTGCTTCCGCCCCGGCAGCAGCTGCCGCATCGGCTCCGGCAGCCCAGGCCGTGGCCGAAGTCAGCAATCCGGTCGGTGAAAAAACCTTCAAGTCGGTATGTTCCATGTGCCACCAGAGTGGTGCCGCCGGTGCGCCCATCGTGGGCAACAAGGATGACTGGTCGCCGCGCATTGCCCAAGGCAAGGACACGCTGTACAAGCATGCGCTGGAAGGCTTCTCCGGCCAGAAAGGTGCCATGCCGGCCAAGGGCGGCAACCCGTCGCTGTCTGATGCCGACGTGAAGGCAGCAGTCGATTTCATGGTGGCCAAGGCCAGCTAAAGGGAAAGCACATGGCCGCGCGCCTGATGCAGGCCCTGTTGCTGCCTGCCGTGCTGGGCCTGCTGTCCATGACAGCGCCCATGCAGCCTTTGCAAGCCCTGCCGGTGTTCTCTCCGGATACCGGCAGGGTGCTGCTGTCGATGCCGCCCGGGGCGCAGGCATTGGCGGCAGCGGAGCAGTCGTCTGACCAGGACGGGCTGCACCAGATCGTGATGGCGGCGCCGCCATTTGCTCACCTGCGTGATGGTTACTGGCAGGTGGCGCTTGAGCGGCCTGCCGCCACACTGAAATTGCAGTCCAATCAGCGCCTGCTGTATGCCTGGCGCTCACCCCGCATCATCATTCCCCGTCCGCCTGCTTCACAGGCGGTTGCCGTTATCCTGGATAAGACCCTGCCGTCTGCCGGCCTGGGTCGGCTATTGCTGGACGCTGGCCACATGGGCGCATTCCAGGCCGGTGTCATGCATGGCATCAGCCGCATCCTGCTGCTGGACGGCGAGGGCGGCAGCTGGGTTACACCGCGCATGCTGCCTGCCGTGCACTGGCAGGGCGGTGCAGCATCTTTTCAGATCCTGCAACGGGTTTGCCAGATGGGGCAGACGAAGACTGGACTGTAACGCTAGCCGGCAAAAGCGCTGCCGGGACAACAAGACAAGGAAATCAAGGTGCTATCCGCATGTATTAGCAGACTGTCCGTCAGTCTCGGTTTGTGGCGTCGTTGTGCCACATTGTTGCGCATTGTCTGGCTGGGCTTGCTGTGCTGTCTGGCGCACAGCCCGGCTGCGCAGGCTTCCAGCTATGAACGGGAGCTGCCCAAGGCGCTGTCTACCGACCCGGACATGTGCCGCTGGGTGGACTGTGCGGCGGTATTGCCCGGCGCAACTTCCTTTTCCTTGCGCAAGGGTGCACCACCTTATGTGGAAGGCTATGGCGCGGACAAAAAGCTGAAGGGCTATGTATTTTTGTCTACCGACATCGTGGATACCCAGGGTTATTCCGGCAAACCCATTGTCACCCTCATCGGCATGGACACCAGCGGGCATATCAGCGGTGTACGGGTGCTCAAGCACAGCGAGCCCATCCTGCTGGTGGGGATTCCGGAAAACAAGCTCACCGATTTTCTCAACCAGTATCTGGGTCGTTTTGCCGGCGCGCGCATGGAAATCGGCGGCAGCGGCAAGGACAGGCTGGATGCCATCTCCGGTGCCACGGTCACCGTGATTGCGGAAAACCAGCTGATTTCGCGCTGTGCGCAGGCCGTAGCCTACCAGGCTGGCATCATGAAACAGGCGGTACGCCCGCCGGCACGCTTTATTGACAGCAAGCAGCCCGCCAGCTGGCAGGCATTGCTGACGGACGGTAGCGTGCAACATCTGACAGTAACGCCCGCTGATATCGGCACGAGTGGTAGCGAGGCGTATCTGGACCTGTACTACGGCTATCTGAATGCCGCCGGTATTGGCCGCAGCGTGTTGGGCGACGAGGACTATGCCAAGTTGATGAAAACGCTGAAACCGGGTGAGCATGCGCTGTTCATCGTCAACAATGGCAGCGGTTCGTTCAAGGGTTCCGGCTTTGTACGTGGTGGCTTGTACGACCGTATCCAGGTGCGGCAGGACCTGTCGGCCTACACTTTTCGTGATACCGATTACCTCAACCTGTATGCCTTGCGCGCAGCCGGTGCGCCGGAATTCCGCGAAAGCGGCATCTTCATCCTGCGTGATCCGCATTTTGCCGCTGCCTGGCCGTGGCGCTTTGCTTTTCTGGCCAATAAGGAAGACCAGCAAACCGGTGCCAAGCAATTCACCTCTTTCGAAAGCAATTACTGGCTGCCGGACAATCAGCTGCAAGGTGGCCGGCCTGCAGTAGAGCTGCCACAGGCTGCCTGGAAAAAGGCCTGGCAGGACAAGCAGGCCGAAGTTCTGCTGTTTGCAGGCTGGATGGCGGCGGTGCTGGTTTTCTTCATCAGCCGCGACCGCTGGGTGCGCCGTTCGCGCCGTGGCAGCAAGCGCTGGGTGTCCTGGCCCAAGACCATCAGCTGGCTGATTGCCATCGGCTTTGCCGGCGGACTGGAACTGGCCCAGCCATCCATCACCCAGGTGCTGACGGTATTCCATGCGCTGTCCGATGGCTGGAACTGGGCGCTGTTTTTGAGTGACCCCTTCATCTTCATGTTCTGGCTGCTGATTGTACCCACCACGCTGATCTGGGGCCGTGGCCTGTTCTGCGGCTGGATGTGTCCCTTTGGCTCGCTGTCGGAATTGCTGTACAAGATAGGCCGCTTGCTGCATCTGCCGGCGGGCAAGCTGCCCATGGCCTGGCATAACCGTCTCAAGTGGCTGAAGTACGCCATTTTCTTCCTGCTGCTGGCGGTGTCCTTCTTCTCCATGCCATTGGCGGAAAAACTGGCCGAGGTAGAACCGTTCAAGACCACCTTCCTGGTCGGTGTGCTCAATCGCAGCTGGCCGTTTGCGCTGTTCCTGGCGGTGCTGCTGGGGCTGTCGCTGTTTGTCGAGCGTCCCTTCTGCAAATACCTGTGCCCGCTGGGGGCGTCGCTGGGGCTGCCATCCCGTTTCAACTTGCTGAAGCTGCGCCGCAAGGACGGCTGCACCAGCTGCAAGGCCTGTGCGGTGGGTTGTGGTTCTCTGTCCATCGATGCCAAAGGCCGTATTGATTCACGCGAATGCCTGATGTGTCTGGACTGCATGGTGATGTATTACGACGGCCACAGCTGTCCGCCACTGGCGCAGGAGCGCAAGCGCCGTGAAAAAGCCGGTCAGCCGCTGACGCCGGTAGGGCGCGACGGGCTGTATATCCCGATCAAACCGGTGGCCACGCCGGCCAGGGACACGCACCGTGCCAAGGACTGAGGTGCTGGCGGCCACTGCAGTCGGTAGGCCGACGCTAAGGCGACGCCTGCTGCTGTGGCTGTTGCCGCCACTGCTGCTGATTGCTGTGCTGGGCCTGGCCCTGCGCCAGCCGGAGCTGCATTCGCAGGGCAGCTATGTGTTTGGCACCCGGGTGCAGCTGTCCATCTCCGGGGTGTCGGCGGAGGAGGCGCGTCAGGCTGAAAATGCCGTGTTCAGCCTGTTTGAAGACATGCACCGCAGCCTGCATGCCTGGCAGCCATCGGAGCTGATGCGCATGAATGCGGCGTTGGCCGAGGGCAAGCCATTCACGGCTTCGCCACGGCTGGTGGAAATCCTGCGTGCGGCCCAGGCGCTATCGCGGGAAAGTCAGGGCCTGTTCGACCCCGGCATCGGCAGGCTGATCCAGCTATGGGGCTTTCAGGACGATCAGTTCAATGACAGCCATTTTCCCACCGACGCCGCCGTGCAGGCGCTGATGGTGCAGCATCCCAGCATTGCCGATCTGCAGATTGCAGCCGACGGTACAGTCAGCAGCCGCAAGCGGGTGGTGGCGGTGGATCTGGGAGGCTATGCCAAGGGCTGGGCGCTGGATCTGGCGGCAGCACGTTTGCGCCAGCTGGGGGTGAGCAATGCGCTGATCGACGTGGGTGGCAATCTGCTGGCGCTGGGCAGCAAGGGCGGGGAGCCGTGGCAGGTGGGTATCCAGCATCCGCGTACATCCGGCCTGCTGGCCACGCTGCAATTACAGGATGGCGAGGCCATTGGCACCAGCGGTGACTACTACCGCTATTTCAGTCATGGCGGCATCCGTTACTGCCATATTCTCGATCCGCGCAGCGGTTACCCAGCCCGACAAAGCCAGACCGTGACCGTACTGGCCGATCCCGGCCCGCATGCGGGAGCCATGTCCGATGGTGCCAGCAAGGCACCGTTCATTGGCGGGCCAGGCCATGCACTCACCCTGTCGCGTGCTACCGGTGTCAACAAGGTACTGATGGTAGATGCAGCCGGGCAGGTATGGCTGACGCATGCCATGGCTGCCCGGCTGCACTGGCCCGGACCACGGCCAGTCATTCACTGGCTGGACGGAGGCTGATATGGACGCAGTAAGCATTACCGGTGTGTATCAGCGCCGTGGACGGCAGCAGGTGCTGGTGGATGCCAATCTGCGCATCGCCGCCGGTGGACTGTGCGCACTGGTGGGGGCCAATGGTGCGGGCAAAAGTACTTTGCTGGCCTTGCTGGCCACCATGCTGCAGCCCGACCGGGGCAGCATCCACCTATTGGGGCTGGATGTGCGCCGTCAGGCGGCGCAGATTCGCCGCCAGTTGGGGGTGGTGTTTCAGGACAGTGCCTTGGAGCCGCGGCTGTCGGTATGGGACAACCTGTTGCTGATTGCCTGTTGCTACGGTTATTCCGGCGCGGCGGCCCGCAGCCGCTGTACGGCGCAGCTGGCTGGCGCGGCCTGGGAGGACATGGCCGGGCGCAAGGTGGAGAGCCTGTCCGGCGGCCAGCGCCGGCAACTGGAGCTGATGCGGGCCAGCCTGGCTGCGCCGCGTCTGCTGCTGCTGGATGAGCCGACACAGGGCCTGGATGAGGCCGCCAGCGCAGCGTTCTGGCGACAGATCGCCATACAGCGCCAGCAAGGGGTTACCGTACTGTTCAGCACCCACCGGCAGGAAGAAGCGGAGGCCGCTGAGCAGTGCGTACGGCTGCTGGAGGGCAGGTTGCTACCGGTGCAGGCTGCTGGGCGCGGGGTGGCGGCATGATGCTGCGGGTGCTGTTGCCACTGGTTTGGCTGGAGTTAAAGCGTTACTGGCTGAATCCGCTACGCATTGTACTGAGCCTGGCGCAGCCGCTGATGTATCTGTTCATTCTGGGTGCTGGGCTGGCTGGTGGTACGTATGCGCTGGACAGCAGTTACCAGGCCTATATTTATCCCGGCATCGTGGCGATGGCGCTGATGTTTGCCGCCGCATCAGCCGCGGTGGGCGTGGTGCACGACCGTCAGGTAGGGGTGTTCAAGGCACTGCTGGTTTCGCCTTTGCCGCGTAGCACGCTGGCGCTGGCGCGGATTCTGTCCGGTGCCGTGCTGGCGCTGGTGCAATCGGTATTGCTGCTGCCATTTGCGCCGTTGCTGGGGCTGGCATTCACGCCGCTGTCCTTGCTGTGTTTTCTGCTGGCCATGAGCTTGTGCGCCCTGGTGTTTTCCGCACTAGGGCTGGTGATGGCGCTACCATTCCGTTCGGTGATGGTGTTTCCCGTGGTATCCAATACCCTGACCCTGCCCATGTTCCTGTTATCCGGTGCCTTGTATCCGCTGGAACTGGCCCCGCGCTGGTTGCAGTTGCTGGCCCGGATCAATCCGGCTGCCTATGCGGTGGATCTGCTGCGCGGTGTGCAGAGTGGTCATTTTCAGTATGGTCTGACCACGGCGGTGGGGGTATTGCTACTGATCGGCTTGCTGGCTATCGGCTGGGTGGTGCGCTCGCTGCATGGCCGGGGCGGGCGCGTGTAATTCAGTCACTGGAAGTGCTCAGAATTTGCCGTGACAGACGCTGTCGCTTTGGCGTGGCAGAAGGCAACTCGCCAGGAGGAGGCCAGGCAATGGCCAGGCGTAGCAGGGGACGGAAAGCCGTGTTTTTTGATTGTGCTGAAACACGGCGTGCCGACGCTGCTGTTGAGTGGTGAAGATATTCGTGTTTGAAATCAATCAGTTGAATTCAAATAGCCATTGGCATGGATATTGCGCTCTGGGTAAACAATATGCACTGATACCCATGAGAACATTATGAAAATCACTAACCGCATCATCCTGACCCTATCGGTCGGCTTGCTGGCCATGCTAAGTGTTGGTTGCTACGGGCTTTGGCAATTGCATCAGGCGCAGCAGCGCTTCCAGTCGGTGGCATTCGATACGGCAGCCAGCATTGCCGCCATCACCGAAGCACAACACAGCACCGCCGAAATGCGGCTGGCAACCTTGAAGTTTCTGGTGGCACCGGATGCAACGATACGCCAGTCAGCCCTGCAGGCCATGGCCGACAGTGACCGCCAGCTGGATGCCTTCCTCACCGATTACCGGGCACACCATGCCGGGGATGAGGCTGATCTGCACATGCTGGCAGCCGATCAGCAGGCACTGGAGCGCTACCGGGCCGTGCGCGACCAGGTTATCCGGCAGAGCGCCACTGACCGCGAAGGCGCGTTCCGTACGCTGGTGGTGAATGCACGGGCAATGAGCAGTGCGCTGGGGATGCGCTTCAAGGAGCATGTGGCCTATATCTTCCAGCAGGTACGCAGCCTGGATAAGCAGAACCAGGATAGCTATAAGGCCTCAATGCAAATGGCCATCGGCCTGATGGCCTTGTCATTCGTGGTTTCCGGACTGCTGGGGGCGCAATTGTTCCGCACCATACGCAGCGGGCTGGCAGGTATCCAGGGCAGCATGCTGGAGGTAAGCCGCAGTCTGGACTTTACCCAGCGGGCAAGCGTGTTGCAGCAGGATGAAATCGGCAGCACTGCGGCCGCGTTCAATCACTTGCTGAACGTACTGCAGGCAAATCTGAGCAGCATTCTGCAAGGAGCGCAGCAGGTAGCACAGGCTTCGTCGCTGATGTCCGACACCGCCGGTCAAGTATCGTGCGCATCGTCCGAGCAAAGCCAGGCGGCCGCCAGCATGGCCGCCACCATCGAGGAAATGACCGTTAGCATCAATCACATTGCCAGCCGTGCACGCGAGGCCAATGCGCTTTCCGGAGACGCCGGACAGCTGCTTGGACAGTGCTCGGACATCGTTGGGCAGACCATCACGGATATCCGCGAGATCGCCAGCATGGTGGAAACGGCATCGGGCAGCATACGGGCACTGGAAGACGATAGTGGCAAAGTCAGCATGGTGGTCATGGTGATACGGGACATCGCCGATCAGACCAATCTGCTGGCATTGAATGCAGCCATTGAAGCCGCCCGTGCCGGCGAGCAGGGACGCGGCTTTGCCGTGGTGGCCGATGAGGTTCGCAAGCTGGCCGAGCGTACCGCGCGTTCAACACAGGAAATTGCGGCAACCATCGCCACCATGATTGCCCGTGCGCAGCAAGCCTTTGAACAGATGCAGTCGGCAGAACAACTGGTAGGCAGTGGCGTTGCCCGGGCGGATCTGGCAGATCATGCCATCAAGCAAATCGGCACGGCCTCGGCCAATGCCGGCAATCTGGTGGATGAAATCAGTGCGGCAATCAGCCAGCAAGGCGTAGCCAGCGACAATATTGCCGGAGAAGTGGAGCGAACCGCACAGATGGCAGAACAAGCCAATGCTGCCGCGCAGACAACCGCAAGTACCGCAAGCCATCTGGCAGGGCTGGCAGAAAAGCAAATCACCACCCTGCAAGCCTACACGCTGTAAATCACGCAGGCTGCCGCAGTATCTGGCAGTCATGCGTGTAGCACCCACAGGTAACAATGCATGAAAAAAGCCATTGAGAACCAGTAAATACTGATCATCAATGGCTTTTAGAGGTTCTGGTGGGGCGGCGTCTACCGAATTGTGGCTTGAAAGTCACGTCCGGCAATGATTGTTGCGATTTTAATTTAAATTATGCCCCCAAATATGCCCCCAAACCTTCATGGCTGCCCCCATTTCGGTGTTGTGCCGCTTAACTGGCGGATGACGCGTCAGTCGCGGGTTCAGCTTGCGGCTGCTGGGGAGCTACAGGAGCTGGTGGCGCTTGTTCTGGCTCTGGAGCAGCTAACTTCTCTGGAGTAGATGGTTTCGCATTGGTTACCATCAAGCGGATAGGGCCAACATTGGGAATGGAGTAGAACATACCGGCCTCGCCAGGCTGGGTTCTATACTCAAGTCCATTTATGTGACCTTCCAGTGGGGGCTTGGCATCACGGCTGAATGTAAAGTGCACGTCGGCCTCGCACGAAACAACCCCAAGCTTGTTTACATCTACCCCGGAAAATTGATCAATCGTCAGGTGAATTTGCCCCTTCAGTGATGATTTCTCAGCCTCACTTAGTGGCTTTTCACCCTGCTGTGCAAGAGTGAAGACCTGTTCGGTAACGGTTTCATTCACCATTTTGTTCAGCACCTGTTTGGCGTCAGGCGACCAGCACTTCTGCTCTGGCTTTTCAAAGTAGCTACAACCGGTCAGTAAGCTAGCCGTAATCCCAAATGCAATCCATTTCTGCATGATGACTCCCTATATGATGACAAAGGGATTGTATGCCCCGTCATGACGCAGTGAACAGCCTTCCATGCAAAATAGGTATCAGGTGCTTGGCCCACTCCGACGTTAGAGAAGAGTCATGTAGCCTGGTGCTCGACTCCGACCTTTCCGGCAGTCGGGGGAGCGGTGCTTTTCATGGGGTTTTGTTTTCACAAACACACCAGCAGGTCGACATGCCCAAACCGGACATCCCGAGAACCCCACTTCGGGGGTTCCATGAGGTTGGTTTTCGCAGAATGACAATCTGTACCCGGCAATGGGGATGGGGTGCGACTCGTTGCGACCACTGCCACAGCTTACCGAGGAGTAGGGCCCATGCCAGGTGCCAGAAGAAAACAGAGCAGGAGCGAAACACAGTGCCACTACCGGGAGGGAGTCATCCACCAATGGGAAGTCACTGCCTACATAGATCCTGCTCCCGTGCATCGACAAATTTACCTCGAAATGTCAGGCGAGCTGACGGAGCCATTCGCCGGGGTATCAAGGTTTTCAATCTCCACTCATGTGGACAGGGCTGATGGCTCGAATGGCAGCATGGGTGCCGTAGGTTACTTCATTGAGATGAAGCACGAGCTGACCGGTGTAGTGTCGTTAACTCGTGACGAATTCCAGCTGCTTCAGATGCTGGCGTCGGGTGGAAATTTGAAAAGCTGCAGCTTTAGCTTCCAGCAAACGGCAAGAAGCAAGGCGGTGATTGTGTCTTTCTCGTTCAGCAGCAAGCTACCCGATGATGCCGAAGACGCTGGTGTGCCTGCAAGGTAAAGTGAACCAGCTGACCGCCAGTTGCACTATGCGTCCCGCTCAGCCTTCTTGGCTTCAAGCCATGCCATCAGTTCTGATTCTACCCAGCGGCTACCCCTTCCCAGTTTAATGGGCTTGGGAAAGTCTCCAGTACGTATGTGGCGGTAAATTGTGGGAATGCTGAGGCCAGTAAAATGGACAACCTCATCAACAGTAATAAGTCGCTCTCCCATGCCAGACCTCCATCTGCGACCAGGTGCACTCCGCAATTGTTTTAGACCGTTCTGGTCGGGCTGTGTTGCGTGGTGAGGCTCTGGTTTTGGGTAGTCGCAATGGGCGTAAAAATGCCCGCGCTGGGCGGGCTGGTAGGGTGCGTACCAGGTGCGTACTGCGTACCGCCTTTGGGGTGGATACCGCACTGGATACTGGCCATGGGGTGGCAACCTGAGTGGCAACCTGTGCGATGGAAACCAGCGGTTCGGGTGCGAACCAGTGCGAACCGGCCAGTGTGCGAACCGGCCCGGCCCTGTTAACCGAGTCTGTTAACTCCCTCTGTTAACCGGTCTGTAGTGTCTCGTATGGGCTGTTTCCGTGCGTACCTCGCTGCGTACCACGGCCATGCGTACCGGCGTACAGCGGCTTCCATGCGCGCGATGTGTTCCATCATGAACACTCGGCATGTCAGGTTTGTTTTCTGCCGTCTTTTCAGGTGTCAGTTTTGCCGGCTTTTTCAGGTGTAACCTTTGTAACGTTTGCCAACGTGCTGAAAGGCTGAAAACAAGTAACCGCGCCCTTTTTATAGGTGTAAGTTTTGTAAGGTATGCCGGTGCGAGCCTCGCGAGCGGGCGCGCGCGTATTGCTCCATTTATCATCAAACCGTATTCAACATCTTGGCTGCCAAATCCCGTTCCAGCTTCTCTTGAATTGCCAGGGGTACAAACTCAGCCCGGTTGCCGCGTACCGGGTGGTCATTGCCCCAGGGGTAGTTAATCAGCGCATCTACTGCTGCGACGGTGCTTTGCTCTACGCTCACAATCAACCGGGTGGTGGGCGTACCGTCAAACTTCCTGTTCTTGCTCATTGTTCACCTCGCTGTAAAAGCGGCCCTCATCCCAGCCATTGCCTGGCTGCTGCGCTCCTCGGCACCATCCGCCCATGCCTTGGCCAATACTTTGTCACGCTCCATCGTGCGGGCGCTGTAATAGGCCGTCACTGGCATTTCTATAAAGTTCTGTGCAATGGCGTTCCACACTTCGTCACGGTGTCGTACTGCCACCAGTAGGCCAGCAGCAGCCATGCCCCGAAGGGTACGGGCAACACTGGGGCGACTGCCGCCGATATGTCCTGCAATCTTAGCGGCGCTGTAAGGCGGTGCGCCTCTCTCGCTGTAGTCGTGTTTATCGTGCTGTTCCAGCATCAGCAGAATGGCCCGCTTCCGTGCGGTATCACGGCCACCGGCCTGTTTTGTTAATGTATCGCTCTGCAATGTCACCTTATGCCCCCTTTACCATGCACCGGCTACATATGGGATTTTCCCGCATCTGAAATGTGGCTACCCAGCTCATACTGCTTTGTCCTTTATCTGTAGCGTTCGCACGAACCCTCTGCCATGGCAGGGCATGGTGCCCATACCATGGCAAATCATCGGTGTTTTCAGAGTTGATGAACTGGGGCAGCTCTTACCTGACAACAGGTAAGCTATTGCGCACCAGGTTTGCATTCACGTCGTTCTGAGCGCCAGCGACAGCCTGGGCCGTCTCCCTAGGCGTCTCGGTTCCGTTTACCGTGATGTTGGTGGTTTGGTGTATTTGTGCTGCCGCAGCGCCTCTGGAAGCTGCCTCACGCGCTCTTATCTCTTCGGTGAGGCCGGGTCTTTCGTAGTAGCGGGAAACAATCTCACCGGCCCGCTGCGCGCTATCTGCGAAGCGCAACATTTTGCCCGCTCTCCATTCAGACCCTTTCGTGAGCTCATGGACCACAAAGGCCAACTGGTCTTGCAGAGTAGATTGGCGGATGTCCTTGCCGGACCACTTGGCAAAATTGGCTTGCCGGTCAGGGTGCCACTGGGCAATGCCAAAAGCTGTGCCGCTGTCCCCAACTGCGCCAGGGTTCAGCTTGCTCTCGGCCATCAGGTTGGCCACCAGTCCGGACGCCTGCTCCTTGGTCCAGCCAGCCTTCTGGAAGAAGGCCATAGCCATGGATTTGACATCCATGTTGCCGGCCGGCGCTGCTGGCTTGCTCCGTTTGATGGGTACGCTGCTGGATGCGCCACCGCCGGTGTTGATATCCAGTGCCTTCTGCGCGTCCTCATTGCCGAACTTGGCCAAGATGGTGGCAACGGTTCCGCCAACAGCATCTTTAGCCTGGTCGGACATGTTCTTGTAGATTTCGGAACCGGCCTCCCAGCCAGACCATCCAGCGGCACCTACCCAGCCAGCCTTGCCCAGTAAGCCAATGCCACCCTTGGCCGCAGCCCCACCGGAACCACCGGCACCACCCAAGGCACCCAGCACCCCTTTTGCCGCAGCAATCAGTTTCAGATTGGTGACAATGAGTGCCAGTCCAGCGCTCACCTCTGCAATGGTCTTGATGGTCTGCTGGCTTTCCTCCGGAAGGCTGTGGAACCAGTCAGCGAATTCAGTCAGTTCTTCGTTGGTGAGCTTCAAGATGGGAATGAGCTGCTCATCCAAATCGCCAGATGCACTTGCGACAAAGGTGGAGAATGTTGCCTTGAGCCGATTCATTTCCTGGTCGTATGCTTTTGCCTTGTCGGAAGCCTTATCCCAACTGCTGCCCGTCTTTTCCTGAAGGTCTATCTGCTCCTGATAGTACTTCTGCAACTCGCCAGACTTGAGAGCAAGCACTTGCCGGTCACTCAGGCCCATTTTCTGGCCCTGTGCCAGGGCCTCGTAGTCCTTCATTGCCGCCAGCTTTTTGCCCAGGGCAAGCAGGGTCTCGGCATTGTCCAAAGCCTTGCCGGTTGAATCCCTTGTGGCAATGCCCATGTCGTTCAGCTTCTGCTCCCAGCCGGGGGACTCGCGGAACTTGGTGGCCAGGGTCTCCAGGGCAGAGGAGGCGTCCTCAGCTGTGCCGCCCACCTGCTGGAATGCGTACTGGAGGGCTTTGATATTGTTCGCGCTGGCACCGACCCGCTGGCTCTGGAAGTGCAGCGCACCCAGATTGTCGGCCATCCTGTTTATACCAATCAGCGTTTCAGTGGCAGCTGCAGCAACGGCAACAGAGAACTCCTTCATGGAGTCGGTGGCTGATTTCACCGAGTCCTTGAATCGGCTTTCGCTGGCCGGATCGACTTTGAAGCCAAGCGAGACCAGGAATTCCTTGAGAATGTTTTCGTCAGCCATGGCGTTGCTCCTTACGGGGGGGATGGGAAGTGCTGTCGTTGGTGCATTTCATTTCGTCTTGCCCTTTCCTGCTGGTGTGTGGGCGCATTGCCCGATGAAGACCCATTGCAGGTACTGCGACTGGCTCGGGTCGCTTGAAGTGCGCCATGGCCGGTATTTGGCCTCGCATGCACCGATTACCTTGTTTTGCCGAAAGGTGCTGGCCGGGTTGACCAGGCTGAGTACCTGCTGGCGGCCACTGGGGATGGTGGCCTCACCACGCCAATGCAGGCAGCTCAGGCACTCGTTGACCTTGGCGGCCTGTTCCTCGGCGTCTTTGCGGGTCAGCCCACCATCGTGCTGCATGATGGCTGCCCGCTCCTCGAATGCCTCCCGGTCGTCGTCACCGGCCACACCAGCATGGTGCCTGGACAGGTGTGCCTCTAGGCAGGCCACCAGTTCACGCACCGGGGTGCCGTCCTGCTCAATCTGGCAGCGCAGGATGCCCAGCCATTCCGCACGGTCGGCTGATGGCCACTGTTCCAACCGGCAAATCAGGTTGACCCGCTCCATCAGGTCGGCGGGCAAGGCCGGGGCTGGTGTCGGCTGGCCGGTGGACACCGCGGTGACGATGCCGGCTGCAATGTCGCCCACGGCGGTGAAGGTGGTATTGCCCAGCAGACGGTCACGCAAGGCGGCCTTGTTCGCCACAATGTAATCCCGGGCTGCTGGTGTAATCCGGCTGGAAGGTGTGACGCGCAGGGCGTCATCATCACCAATCAGCTCCACCCGAAGGCCAAACTGTTCCAGAAGCAAACTACGGTCAGAAATACTCTGCATCATCGTTCCCCTCACTTTGTTTGCCGCTACCCGGTGTTCTATCCGCTACTCCGCTACCTTCCTTATTTGGCGCGGGTTTCGAGGTAGCGGATACGCTTTTTCCTTGTCCCGTGAAATCGCTATCCGCTACCCTGAAAGCCCCGTCGTTATTGGCTGGTAGCGGAGTAGCGGATAAATTGCCCCCTCCATCCAAATAACGTGTGAAGGCGTCGGCAAAGTCCTCAAGGCGGTAGCCCTTGCGCACCTCGAAATGCTCCTTGATGTCCTTGGGCTTGATGCCAAATTCGCCCAGCCGCTTGGACAGCTGACGGGCAGTGATGGGTTTGCCTTGGCGGAAGTTGTAGGTGGACCAGGGGGCTTCCTCGTCCTGGCACAGGGCATCAATCAGGTCTGAGGTCCACAGCTTGGTAGCCTTGCGCTGGTCAAAGGCAGTGCGGATGTCGCGCAACAGCTCCTCATTCATGCTGGGGGCTTCTTCTTCGCCACCGGTCAGCTTGCCGGCTGCTTGTCTGGCCAGCTTCGGCCATTCCCCACCAGCCAAGTCAGCCAGCGCCAGCAGTGGCTCCCAGTTGTCAGCTGTCCGGTTATTCAGGCTCCCGACATCCGGGCGACTGGCAGCGAAGGTTTCCCCCATGTCATCAGCCCAGCGGGCCAGTTGGCGCTTCACCAGGTGGAAAGCCTGGGCATCGGCATGGCGCAGGTTGTCTGCGCGCTCGCCGGCAGTCTTGCGGCGCATGTTCAGCACCACGGCACGGCTCATGATGGTTTCGGGCATGTTGCCGATGCCGGCCAGGGCTTTGGCTCCCCACACACTGAAGGCACGCGGCTGCAGCTCGCCACCTATCTCCACCACCCGGACCACGGTAGCGGTATCGCGGGTGTGGCCAGCATTCAGCACACCACGCAGCTCCTCGTTGTCCTTGGCGAAGGTGTCCGCCTCATCAATCATCAAGGTGGGCTTCCAGGCTTCCACCGCACGAAACAAGGCTGCCGGGGTGATGTTGCTGGCCGACAGTGGCCGGCAAGACAGCTTGGCCACGGCCTGCAGCAGGGTGGACTTGCCGCAGCCCTTCTCCGGGGCGGTAATCACGGCCAATGGCAACACGGTGGCGTAGTCCACAAACCACGTCATGGCTGCCCACAGCGCAGCAGCACGCAAGGTTTCCTTGTCGGCAATCACGTACTGACGCAGCAAGGCGAAGGCCGCATCAAGGACGGCAGCGGCGTCCACATCCACCGGCCATGGCTCAACCTCGTCAAACAGGATGCAGCCACCAGCCCCGCCTTCCTCATCGCGAGTGGCCAGCTCTTTACGCTCGGCATTGACCAGCTTATCCAGGATGCCCACCGGTACGCGCAGGGCATCGGCAGCCCCTTTGCGAATGCGGCCATAGGCCAGTGGCTTCAGCTCGGCCAGGTAGCGCAGGTAGGCATCTTCCTCCTCCGGCTTGGGAATGTTGGACTGCTCGGGCGGAATCGCACTATCTGGCTGGTCGCTGCTGCAGGTGTCTTGGTCTTTAAAATTTGCAATAGACCCCCCATGCATCTGAATTGCCGGGCTACTCGCTACCGGTATGGCTTGGGCAAGCACAGCATCCAACCCAGCCAGCTGGTGCAGGTCGTTGAAGTCAGACGGCAGCTTGTCGCCATGCTGCTCGCGGCACTGTTCCACCTGTTCGGTAGTGAATACCGGAATGACAGAGCGGCCACGCGGATACAGGGCCACTGCAGCCTTGCTGGCGGCCTGCTGGCCGGTCAGGCTGGTGTCACTGTCACCGCACACCAGCACGTCCACGCTGGCGGTCAGGATGCTGGCCAGACGCTCGGCAACGGCCACCAGGTTGTGGGCATTGAAGGCCACCACTACCGGCAGGCCGGTTGCTTGGTGCAAGCTGCAGCCAGTGGCCCAGCCTTCGCACATCAGCACAGTGTCAGCGTCTTTCAGCCGGCCCAGCACCAGCGATGCGCCTTTGACCTGGCCGCCGGTCAAGAACCGTTTGCCACCATCGGCACCGATGATTTGCAGGTTGACCAGTTCGCCAGCCACCCGCAGGGGAACCAGCAGCATGTCGCGCAGCTGGGCCACACCGGCAGGTGCGATGCCCTTGGCTGCAAGATAGGGGTGCTCTGCGGCCACGTCATGACCCTTGGCCCACAGCGCCATGGCCTTGTCCTTGGCGGCTTGCCGTTGCTGGGCGGCCAGCGCTTCGGCTTCTGCCTGGGCGTCGGCACGCTCCTGCTCCAGCTTGGCCCGTTCTTCGGCACTGGGGGCCTGATAGGGCTGCTCGGGCCGGTAGCCGTGCTGGATGGCCTGGGCAAACAGGCTGGCGATGGTCACCTTGCCACCCGGCTTGATACTCTTCCAGACGCTCATGGCTGCCTTTGGCTGATAGTTGTCAGCAGTGCGGCTCCAGTCATCCCATAGGGTGAAACCGGCTTCGCCCAGCTCGCTCTTTACCGCCATACCCATCTGTACCCAGCTGTCCCGGTCGTGGGCATCAAGATGGCGCAAGGCGCTGGCAATTTGTTCCATGGTGCTGCTCATAACGTGCCTTTCGGACGTAGTTTGCCCAACCCATGACGGCGCTCAGGCGGCCATGGCAGGCGTGTTCAGTTGGGGTTAGCGGCTGAGGCTGGCCAGTAGCTCCGGCGCTCGCTCAGTGATGCGCTGGTACAGCACATTCACGGCATCGCTGCCTTGGTGCTCCAGTGCGTCGGCCAGGCATCCGGCAAACACACCAGAAAAGGACTCCAGCAGGGTGCTGGCAGCCTCTGTGCGGTCGGCGGCGCTATCGTAGGCGCTGGGGTGCAGATGCTCGTTCAAGAGCAGCAGCAGGCGATAGGCGACGGACTGGCCGTCATACTCGGCAGCGTGGATTTGATTGGGGGTCAGCATGGCTTGCCCTCAGCAGCTTCAATGCGGCCATGCGCCCACTGCCGGTCGGCAATCATGTGTGCAGCGTCGTGGGTATGCTCAAGCGCCTCGCCCAGTACTCGCAGCAAGCGGCCAATCTGAGGCATCACGGTAGATTCCATACCCACGTCTGATGGGTAGTTGGTAATCAGGTGCGCAAGGCCCTGCATACCGGCTGCGATATCGGCAATGGCTACTTCCGCATTGCTTTCCAGTAGGTTCAGGGTGCGGCTATTCAGCTTGGGAATACGGCAGCCTGCAGCCTTGTGAATCTCGCCCTGCTCTTGCAGGTCGGCATGCTGTTCAGCCAGTAGGGTGAAGTGGTTCAGAGTTTCGGTAGCCATTTAGCGCACCTCCACGACAGAGAAGCCGCGGGCGGCGGGTGCAATGCGTACAGCGTGGCCAGTACGTGCCAAGTGTAGGCGGGCGATGGTTTGCGCCTCGGCCATGGTGGCAGCGGTGCTGATGGTGCTGGAAATGGGGAACATGCGCGACAAGGCGCGGGTGATGCTAGGCATGGTGGCCTCCTTCTTGTGCAGGAAGCCCACTTCTCGCCGCCAAGCGAGGGTGGTGGGCGCAAGGTAAGGTTGGCGGACCGGCAAGAAGGAACCGGCGCGTGCAAGCACGCCCCTACCAAGGCCCACCATAGAAAATGGCGCACCAAGGCTGGTGACGGACGAAAAAATAGCCGCTAGGCGGCTGTCCGCCTTCTTGTTCGGGCCGCCAAGCCCGGAGCCGCTATTGAACGGCACGGGGGCATTATGGCGCTGCTGGTGTGGGGTGGCAAGTGTCATGTTGTGCCACCTCAAGCCGCTTGGCCTTGTTCATCCAGCCATGCCCGAATGGCTTCTGCTCGCCAAGCGGTAACACGTTCGGACAGTTTGACCGGTGTCGGGAAGGTGCCTGCTTTTACTCTCCGCCAAATGGAAGAATCAGACAGGGGGATGATCTGGCGCAGGTCGGCAAGGCGGACAAAGCCGGTTGTAGGCAGTGCGCCGTAGGGGGCGAGAACGCGGGCTTGGGTATCGGCAATCTTGATGGTTTTGCCAGTTGTGGCGTGGGGTCTCATATTGCATCGCTCCGTTGATTGACATTGCGAGGCAAATGTAAAAGCCCACTAGGCTGGTGCGTAGCCCGTCAACTAGTTAACGGGGGGTGTTTGCTAGTTAACGGGGGGCGTTTACTGGCAAACAGGGTGGCCTTTTCGGCCTCGCTCATTCTTGAAAGATATTCAGCCACTCGATCCTCTGGGCGGTCTCCGGATAGAAGGGGGATGCCATTTTCTTTCGCATAATCTTGCACATCATTCAATATTTTTGCTGCGCAATTCGCCATTGACTGCCACTTACCGCTGCTAGGTGCTTTTTCTTTTGCAAGTTGCCATGCTTTTTCTTTGAGTGAAGCGTACTTTTCTTTCTTTTTATCTCCACCTGCTTTTCCTGTTTTTGAGCGTGCTTTCTTTTCGACGGCATCAAAACTAGGCACACCAGCGGCCCCAATCAACATCAGTGCATTGCTAATGCTGACTATGGCTGCATTGTATTTGCCAAGGTCAAGATGCAAAGTTTCTGCGTGTTCAATAGATGATTTTGCCATGTGCAAGTTTAGCGCACGTTTGTACTGCCAAGGCGTCAGTGTGCTTTTCTGTACTTTTACACTTTCAGTTGTGGATGCGTCACTATCTATGGGAATGGTTTGCATCCTCAGATATTTCAAAGCTTCAGTATATGGCTCACTGAATGATACGTTATGTCTTTTCGGATCATTTGTCGGCGTGGATGTAAAAATATGAATTGGTGGCTCAAGCTGGCCATTCATGGTTTTTTCAAACTCTGATATTTCATTGCTCGGTATTGCTTTTCTTACTTCAAGGTATCGAGATTTCGCAATGGCCAACATTTGACTGATTGCCATGACGGCATGGCGACTACGGATCTTCACTTTGATTGGGCCAATTTTTTTCATTACACGCCCCCTACGGCGTCCCTTGTTGGGTTTGCCAACACCAGGCGGCAAGGGTTTCCGCTTTTCGCCCCGTCGGGCTAGGTGTCGGCAAAGCTGGTGTCAGGCTGTCTTGAATAGCGGCGTCACTTTCGCGCCGGCTTTCAAGGCGTCCAAGTAGTCGGCCCAGGACTGCATCATCTTGGTTCGTTCCGGCAGGTACTCGGCATAGTTGTAGGTGGCCCGGATGCTATTGCGCTCGGCATGGGCCATCTGGCGTTCGATGGCGTCCCGGTTCCACCCCTGTTCATTCAGCAGGGTGGATGCCATGTGGCGGAAGCCGTGGCCGGTCATGTCCTCTTTGCTATAGCCAAGGCGGCGTAGCGCGGCGTTGACGGTGTTGTCACTCATTGGGCGGCCATTGGTACGTGCGCCAGGGAAAACATACTGGCGGCTACCAGTCAGCGCCTGCAGCTCGGTTAGGATTGCGACGGCCTGCTGTGACAGCGGCACAAAGTGCTTTTCCCGCATTTTCATGCGCTCAGCCGGTATCGTCCAAAGCTGGTGTTCCAGGTCAAACTCCGACCATTCAGCCTTGCGCAGTTCTCCCGGGCGCACAAACACCAGCGGTGCCAGCTTCAGGGCGCACTGGGTGATAAAGCTGCCCTTGTAGCCGTCGATGGCGCGCAGCAGCTCGGCAATCTTGCTGGGGTCGGTAATGGTGGGGAACGAGGCTTTGATGGCGGGGGCGATTGCGCCAACCAGGTCGGCAGCCGGGTTGCGCTCGGCTCGGCCGGTGGCTACGGCATAGCGGAAGACCTGGCCGCAGTTCTGCATGGCCCGGTGGGCCGTCTCGATGGCGTCGCGCTTCTCGATGCGCTGCAAGCTGGCCAGCAATTCCGGCGCGGTAATTTCAGCAATGGGGCGGTTACCCAGCCAAGGGAATATGTCGCGCTCCAGGCGGCGGATGATGCGGGTGGCGTGGCCTTCGCTCCAGGTGGGCTGGTACTTGGTAAACCACTCGCGCGCGACAGCCTCGAAGCTGTTTTCAGCACTCAGCTTGCTGGTTGCCTTGGTAACTTTGCGCAGTTCGCCCGGGTCGATACCTTCGGCCAGCAGGCGGCGGGCTTCGTCGCGCTTCTCTCTGGCGTCGGCAAGGCCAACTTCAGGAAACACCCCCAGAGCTAGACGCTTCTCCTTGCCATTGAAGCGGTACTTCAAGCGCCAGTACTTTGCACCATTCGGCATCACTTCCAGATACATGCCTTTTTCGTCGCTGAGGCGCAGGGGCTTCCCGTCCTCGCGAGGCTTGGCGTTCTTGCAGGCGGTGGCGGTCAGGGACATAGGGGGGCATCTTTCAGAGGCTTGGGGGCATCGACTTGTGCCCCCGTTGCTTATGCCCCCTTTTATGCCCCCTGGGGTGGGGGCATGTCAAGACACGTTATGACACGGTAAGAGGCAATAAAAAAACCCCGAGAGGCTTATTTCTCGGGGTTCTTGGCACACCATGACACGGTGTGAAATGCTAATTTGGTGGAGGCGGCGGGAATCGAACCCGCGTCCGAAAGTCCTCTACAGTGAGTTCTACATACTTAGTCGTGTCATTTGGATTTAACCTCCACTACGCCGACGGACAGGCTGAGCTTTGGCGAGTTACCTAAAGTTTCGCACCAGACCAAGTAACCCGGGATGGCACTAGCAGATGTAGAGTGACACTACAGGGTTTTGACGCCCCCGGCCCATCTGCGAACCGTTGTAGTGTCTAGCCGGCCGTTAGGCTGCTAGAGCGTAAGTTTCGTCGTTTGCGACTAAAAAAATTCAGTGTTTTACGGGGTGACTGAAATCCCGGTATGCCCCCATCTGCTTCGCAACCCCCGTCGAAACCAGGTCGCCCCCAGATAAGACTGCCAATTATATAGACAAACACCTGCCAGCGCCAGCGTGGTGGCACTGGCAGCACCCCTTATTTGCTGGCGATCTGTACGCCCTGGGCGTCCTTGTCGGTATTGATGCGCAGGCTGATGTGCTTGGCCGGTACGCCGGATGCCACCAGGAACTGCTTCACGGCCACGGCGCGGGCATGGGCCATGGCGCGCGCATTGCTGCTGCTGCCACGGTGGCAGTAACCGCGCACGATCAGCTTTTTGTCGGACTGGTAGCTGGCCAGCTGGCGCTGGATCTGGCCTTTGCCAACTTCATCCAGCTCGTGGCTGGCGGCAGCAAAAGGAACAAAATCCGGGTTGGCGGCGATATTGGCGTCAATCTTCTTGTCGAGTGCAGCCTTGGCCAGTGCTGCGCTGTCTACCACCGGCTTGGCGGCAAGCGGGGCGGCAGCTACCGGCGCGCTGGCCGGGGCCTGCGGCACCTTGCTGCTGGAACAGGCAGACAAGGCAAGGGCAGCAAGACAGCAAAGCAGAATGCGTTTCATGGTAAAGGTATCCAGTAAGGGAAAAGTAAAGTGCGCCAGGGCTGGCCTTGGCGCACCAACGCTCGACCAGATGGCCGGGCTCCCTTTTTTTAACGCAGCAGTGGCCGATGGGATGACAAGGGCCGGCGTGGCGGCCCTTTAACGGCCCTGGTCGTGACGGAATAGCGTCCACTCTTCCAGCAACTGGCCATCGGGCAGGCGGCACAGGCCATACTCATTGCCAGCCGGGTCCTGGCGCGTCTCAAGCTTGCCACTGCGCTGCAGGCAATGCTGTGATGCCGGATTGGCCAGGCCGACGGCCAAGGGGGATGTGGTGACAGGTGGCAGGGCGCAGGCTGACAGTCCACAGGCAGTGGCCAGGGCAAGTAGCAGGATGGAGGTGGAAAGTGGCACGAGTGGTGACAATGTCATGAAAGATGATGCAGTATAAATGCTTCTTTCCGGCAATGCCGGTCGCAAAAGGTGCAGGAACCGCCGCCTGCGCACAGCCGGCCAGGAACGCCGGATGTTAGTGTTGTTTAATCCTTCCTGGTACAGGTTTTGTCATGACCAACACCGTTACCCCACAGCCGCAAGCGGTTGGCCCGCAGTTTTCCCTAAGCAAGATGCTGCATGCCCGCGACCGCACCTTTGCCGCCATCGACCGCATTGCGGAACAGATACACCCCGGCATGACCGAACAGCAGGCCAAGACCTTGGCCAAGACCACGCTGGACGCCATGGGCATGGATCGCATCTGGCACGGCATCATCATTCGCTTTGGCAGTAGCACCCTGAAAACCTTCCGCCAGAAAAACGACCCGGAAAACGTGCTGAGGGAAGACGACATCTTTTTCATCGACCTGGGCGTGGTGTGGGATGGCCACGAAGGCGATAGCGGTGCCAGCTTTGTGGTGGGGGATGATGCGCAAATGCAGGCTTGTGCCCATGCGGCACAGGCATTGTGGCAACAGGTAAGCGACTGGTGGCAGCAAACCGGCTGCGCTGGCACCGCCCTGTATGACTACGCCGCCGAACAGGCTGCCGCCATGGGCTGGCAGTTGAATCTGGATGTCAAAGGCCATCGCGTGTCCGATTTTCCGCATGCCATCTACCAGGCCGGGGATCTGGGAGATTTTGCCGCCTGCCCGGACACCGGGCTATGGATTCTGGAAATCCAGATCCGCCATCCCACCCTGCCATACGGAGCCTTCTACGAGGACCTGCTGGTGCGTCAAACCCAGGGCTAAACCATGAACAGCAAACAAGAAGTCGCCGACCAATATCTGTTTTCCTACGGCACCCTGCAGTTGCCACAGGTGCAATTGGCCACCTTTGGCCGTCTGCTGGATGGCGTGGCAGACCGCTTGCCCGGCTTCAGCCTGTCCATGCTGAAAATTACCGACCCGCAAGTGATTGCCACCAGTGGCAAAATCCATCATCCCATCATCGCCTACAGTGGTGTGGCTGCCGATGGCGTGGACGGCATGGCCTTGCTGTTGACGCCGCAAGAACTGGAGCAGGCCGACCGTTACGAAGTGGCGGACTATCAGCGCCAGACCGTATCGCTGGCATCAGGCCGCCAGGCGTGGGTGTATGTTGCGGCAGGCCAGGCCGGGCAGTGCCAGGACAGGAAAGTCCAGTAGGACAGGATGGCATGTAAAACGCCGGCAGTTGCCGGCGTGTGGAAATTACTGCAAGCGGGATTGTGTTTTCCCGCGGGCGGGATCAGGGCTTGCCGGCGCAATGCCCGCTCTTGGCCATGTCCAGCTTCAGCACATCGGCCTTGCCTTCCTCTTCCGTCATCTGCTCCAGCCCGGCACCACCTACAAACACACCCACCTTGATGTACTGACGCACAAAGTAGTTTTTGCCGGCTTCGGTCATCAAATCAATGGAGTTGGCCGAAAATTCGGACTCGGTATCCAGCTTGTGCACCTTGCCACCAGCCACTTCGGTACGGAAGAACACGTCCGGTCCGCTTTCGCCCACACATTGGCCATCCACGAAGATGTCTTTTTTCAAGGCCTTGCCTACCAGGCTGTTGCGATAGATATACAAACCAGCATTGCCTGCAGTCGGTGTAGCAAAGGCTTTGGCCTTGGCGGAATCTTCTTTGGATGCCATGTCAACCGAGGCACAGCCGGTCAGCAGCAGGGCAGTTACAAGAGCGGCAGCGGTAAAAATCTTCACAAAACTCTCCAGCGTGACGTTAACAAAGATTTACATTTTAGCGCTATATCCGATTGTCATCATTATTAATGACAAATAATTTCACACCCTCTCCACTCACATGTCTGCATGTCCGCCAGCCTTGCTGACAGGACAGATTGAATCTGCAGCTGGTAAATACTAGAATTACTATTCATTTATCTATTCATTATTCAATTCAATCCATGTCACGTCACGCAGATTCCATCCGTCAGCAACTAGGTGGTGGGCCATGTACCTCCCGGCAACTTGTTGAAAAAACAGGCTTAAGCCAGCCAACGATATCGCGTGCGCTGTCTGGACTGGGGGATGAGGTGGTGCGGCTGGGTGCGGGCCCAGCTATTCACTACGTACTGCGTGATGCCAGCCGCAGCCAGTTGGACGTGCCGGTATACCGGGTGAGTGATGCCGGGCAGATTCGCGAACTGGGCCGCCTGCTGCCGGTGCGGCCAGAAGCTTATGTCATGCAGCAGGCCGATGGCGTCAGCCTGCTCAGCGCCGGGCTGCCGTGGTGGCTGTACGATATGCGGCCTCAGGGCTATCTGGGCCGCGCCTATGCCTCTGCTCATGCTGGCAGCCTGGGCCTGCCGGCCAACCCGGAGCACTGGGGCGATGCCGAAGTACTCCGGGCTTTGCAGGCGCATGGGCATGATGTAATCGGCAATCTGCTGATTGGTGATGCCGCCCGCCAGCACTTTTTGTCCATGCCGCTGCCGCAGGCGGTAAACCGCACGCAGGACTACCCGCAACTGGCCAGCGCTGCCAGTGCCGGCCAACTGCCTGGTTCATCCGCCGGTGGCGAGCAGCCCAAGTTCTGTGCCTATGCTGACAACGGCCATGTGCTGGTGAAGTTTTCCGCCGTCGATGCCAACCCGGTCAGCCAGCGTTGGCGGGATCTGCTGCTGGCCGAACATCTTGCCCTGGCGGTGCTGGGAGTGGCCACCACCGTGCTGGACTGTGGCTCGCAACGCTTTCTGGAAGTGCCGCGCTTCGACCGCATAGGCGCACTGGGGCGGGTAGCGGTGTTTTCCTTGCGCGCGCTGGATGCCGAATTTGTCGGTGCCGCCCATGCGCCGTGGCCGGTGGTGGTGCAGCGGCTGGTGGCGGCGGGCCATGTCACGCCCCAGTCCCATGCCGGTGCCGCCTTGTTGTGGGCGTTTGGCACGCTGATAGGCAATACCGACATGCACAGCGGCAACCTGTCCTTCGTCAGCCTGCATGGCCGCCCTTATCAACTGGCCCCGGCCTACGACATGCTGCCCATGGCCTTTGCCCCGCGCGGCGGCGGCGCGCTGGCGGACAGCCTGCCGCCCGCCCATCTTAGTGCCGAAGTGGACACGGACAGCTGGCAACAGGCGCTGCAGTTGGCGCAGGAGTTTTACACCCGGCTGCGCGGCCATGACGGTTTCTCTGCCAGCTTCACCCCCTGCATTACCGCGCTGGGACAGCATATCGACGACGCCGCCGGGCGCATTGCGCGGCTGGGCTGAGCGGCTGGGCTGAGCGGCAGGTGCTTAGCAAAGCCATCAGCACGGGTGGCTGATAGCACGGGCAAGACGCGAAATGATTTGCCGGACGACTCGGCAGCTATTTGATCGTCAGCAAAACCGAACTGATGGTGACATCGATTTTTTTGTCCGGTCCAAGCCATTGGTTAAACACCTTACCCAGGCCCTGCTTGCGATACATGAGGTCACAACTGGCACTAGTGCCGGTGGGGCCAAGACCATAGGTGCCGCCACCCTCTGCCTTGATCTGGCATTGATGCTGGCCGGTGAAGTCTTTAAGTAACCAACCTGGTTCGGCAGTGCCAAATGCTACGACAATACCTGGCTTGGCATTGCTCAAATACTTCGCCACATAGCTATACGAAGGCGCAATGCCACAAAAATGTTTATCCGACTGCGCACACGGAATATGCGTGAATGCAGTTTTATCGAACAAGATGTACTCCTTTGTGCTCATGGCCCGATACCAATACATGGCAGTCTGGGCATCGGCATCTACAGAAATATTTTTTCTGTTTGTCAGAATAATCTTATGTGGTGTTTTCACTGTCACCACCAACTGACCGCTTTTATACATGGACATGACTTTGCTGTTTTTCAGTCCGTTTTTGGTAATCAGTTTTTCAATAGCAGTATCACTGGCCTGAGCCGTAGCCGCACTGACAGCGGCAGGCACTAGCATTAGATAATACAGAGTAGTGTGTTTCATCGTTCTATCCATTTCACGGCAATAATAAAAGCCAGGCCCATATTCCGGCAGCGCGTGACAGGGTCGGCCGATTTGGTATGTACGCTTTGATTCAGCAAGACAAAAAACAGCGGCTGATCATCAATTGGCTGATCCGGCAAGCCAACACGCTGCAATCAGCCGCTGTTGCAGGCTTATTCAGCCTGCTGCGCACCAGCTACTGGCCGGCTATTTCTTTGGCCTGCCTTGCTTATCCCAGCTGTTAATGCTGAGCGAGCCACCGTTTTGCTTGTACTTTTTCCACTCGCGTACACGCTCGTTGGTGGTTTGGTTTTCAACACCTTTCTGGTGTTTTTCACGCTTGGACGGGCTTTTTTCACTTTTATGAGCCATGATTCACCTCACTATCAGGGTATTTTTGATAAACAGAATAATGCTGTTAACGGCCATGCTGATCTACAGTGGCCAGTCAATATGATTTAGGGGTTTTCCCACTCCACGCCATAGCCAATCAGCGTGGTGCCTTTTATCTTCACCTGCGCCTGGCCGCCCTTGAACTGGGCACCAGGGTTATCCCAGAACAAATCGCCGGTGACATTACGCGGTTTCCATACCAGGCCGGTATCGTGCTCCACGTGCAGGTGCAGCTGGGTGACGCCGTCATCCAGGGTGACGGTCCAGTTAGTGCCGGCAGTCATGGCTTCATGATCAATGGATTGCTGTTGAAAACCGGCATCCAGCCAGCTGGCTTTGCAGTGCGCAACAAAGCCGCCTTTATTGGTTACAGTCAAAACGGTAGGCATGATTAAGTGTCCTTTATCCAAAAATGTTTGTAGACAGAGATGATTGCCGTGGTGGCCATCAACCTTTCCAGTTGGTCAGCAAAGCCTTATCATTAAATGACAGGGCACGGAAGGCAATATGTGCTTGCGGTGCCTGCTCATTACGCATGACGGATTTATTGGGAGAGGGGAAGATATACTTGACAATTGAATCGGTAGATTCCGTAAAGCTATAACCCGCCTTGACATCGCCGGCCAGGCCTTCAACCAGCGCAGAAGTGGCTTTGGCTTCACCGCCAATGCTGAACTTTTGATTGCTGCTTTCCGAGGCAACCATAAATCCGCCGGCGCTTTTCACTACGTCGGTCACCACCACAAAACCGGGCAAAATACCGCCGCTATTACTGCGCTTACCTGCGGTGCCAGCCGCTTGCAGCAAGGTTTTGAATACGTCAACCCGCAGCAGGTTCTGCACCGGCTTCAGGCTGTCCGAACGCACGGCGGTAAAGTTAACCAGCATGTCATTGCTTTGGGAGAAATTCCAGCTGAACTTGATGCCGCCGCTGATGATGGTTTCAGTATCTGGTTCCAAAAACTCGCCAGATATTTTTTCTGTCACCGAATGCTTTTGCACGCCGCTGGTTTTGTAGAAAAAATCACCAGTGGATTTTGAGCCCGTGCTGAAAAAATCCGGATACAACTCGGCAATATTACCCAGCCGGGTAAATTCCGCAGTTTCCGGATTGATAACGCCGTAATCGCCCAGATTAACCTGCGCCACCATCGACCAATTACCCCATAGCGTTCCGTCGTTTTGACGGATGAGGTTGGTCAGCTTTTTATTCCAATCAGTCATGGGATACCTTTCCTGAGAGATAATGTCGAATACGTAATTGTTTTCGACGGCCCCAATATGGCGGAATAAAAAAATACAGGCTGTTACCCGGGTAACAGCCTGTTGTGCACGTTTGTGCTAAACGCGGCCCTCATCATCAGCGGCTTAGTATTTGCCGCGTGCAATAGCCAGTAAGTGAGCCTTTTCAATCACCCGCACACAGCCATCAATCAGCAATATTGCCCCGCACAGGACAAAGCGTTGCAAATGCTGATTGACTTTGGAGCGGCTGCCATTCACCAGCAGCGCTAGCGTGCTCTGGTTAAAACGGTGCAAGCGCAGCTCTGCAATACGCGTTGACTGCGTATGCAGGCGCAGTAGAATCCGCGCCAGCCGGGCATCCAGCGAGTGCATGGCGAGATCTTCAATGCGCAGCAGTAGCGTAGCCGTGCATTCCTGCAGCAGATAATCAAAGCGCTTTACCAGATCCAGCGCCTCGACACCAAGCGCCAGCTTGGCCCAGGAAAACTTCATCACGATGGTAGGCCCGTGCGCGGTCAGCATGATGCTGGACGCCAGAAACGGGCAGGTGGCATCGCCTGCCAGAAACCCATTCAGCACCTCGCCGCGCGCAAGAATGGCCACGATGAACTCATTACCATCCGGTGAAATCATCGAAACCCTGATAGCTCCTTGTAGCACCACATAATGACTGCCGCTGGTACGCTCAGTCGTATGCCAGGGCTCTCCCTCCCCCAGTACGGCATAGCTGGCGGTATTGGCCAGCGCCTCCAGTTGGTGTGCGGCACAGCCGCCAAACAAGGGCAGGGCTTGAATCAGCCCCAGGTAATTGACATCAGCATTGGACATGGAAGAGCCGGCCATCTTGCTAGTGCCCTGTCTGGCGGTGGTGAAGGTACGTACAGCAAAACCGCCAAGACAGCCACGCTATAGGGAGGGCCGTGTGGGCTGGCAAAGCCGCATGTGTCAGCTGGACAGCCCTTGCACTACGCTACCAAGCCAGGCACGCCAATGTCGCAGGCACTGTGCAGCGGCTGCATGACCTCCTTCACGGCGATCAGCCAGCAGGAGCCTTCCTCCGTGCCGGAACAAACCTGCTGGCGGAAGACGTGATTATGGAAAGGGTATGCAGTATCCCGGCCAGTTAATGCCAAACAAATAGTCCGATACGCTTACCTATAGTCCATTTGGATCAGCCTTGCCACGGGCTCAGCCGCCATCGCAGCCGCTCGGCTGTGCTGAGGCAACGCAGAACCGCCTCCACCATGAGTGAGGCCAACGAGCGGTTTGCCGGCTGGCTGAACACCAGCAAACGTCAATAAGCTGCTGGTTCTGGTTCCACGGCCAGCGGCGAGAAAATAGAAATCAAGCCCACCGTCGATGACTGGGCCTGGGCTTGATGACCGCATGGTCGTTTTCTCTACGGATGCTGGTCATGGCCAGCAGCTATGCCTCAGTCAGCGGGTCTCTGCCTCCGCCCGCCACGCCTGTTTGTTCATCCGTCTGGCCAATAGCTGATGGCAGGCCTCCGCCAGCCGCAGCAGCTCGGCATTGCTGCTGGGCCAAAGCCTGCAAGGGCGTGGCCTGGCTGTTGAGCGCCACCAGTCGGCCATGTGCATGGCGGCTGGCGTGGTTGGGGGTGAAGCGCAGCGTCAGCAGCCAATGGCCATGCTGCCAGCCTTGTCCCTGTTCCAGTACCGCACGTAATACCGCATGGCTGATCTGCTGTCCGGCCTCTGCGGCCATGGCCAATGCCTGGTCGTGGCGTGGGGCGTCGCTTGGGCGCTGATGCAGGGCGGGGCGGATTTGGCGGTTCAGCCAGTGGCGCAGGCGTTGTGCAGCGGGGCGGTGGATTTGGCGCAGTACTTGTTGCAGAGTATTTTCCGGCCAGTACTGTTGCGAGCTGTCGTGCTGTGGATGCTGGCGGCAGGGGTGTTGTTGCAGGCGATGGCGCAGGCGTGGGCCGAATAGCTGGAGAATATCGTCGCCGTGCAGGCAGCAGGTGTGGGGGTGGAGGTGCAGGCGGATGGGTTTGCCGAGGTAGGACAGGGTAAGGGGAGGGGGGTGCAGCTTGGTTTCGGTCATGGCGATATCCTTCACGTGCAATAGACGCAAGTTAATAGGTTGCTTACTTGGTTCTTGCTGGTGATGGGTCGCCAAACCCGATGCGTTGTTTAACGCAAGTCTTGGAGGCTAGCGGTCAATATCCACTGCGGCAATAGATGGTTGTGCGAATGGGATTGACCAATGGTTCAGCCCTAAGCGGGAATCCGCTGCGCGGATGATGTTTTGTGTTGCCGCGTCCGCGCGGCGGCGGGGAAGGGGCCTTTGCTTGGCCAAAGGCCCCTTCCAACCCCAAAGGCCACCCCACAAGCATGGCCTGCGGCTACCCGACAGGGCCCGACCGGGGCGAGGCGCGCCTGAACTCGCGATTTGCTAACGTCAAATCGCTCAAACATTGCAGGCGCTTAACACCTCGCCCCGGCCACCCGTCGGCATGCTTGACGGGGCCAAGGGTGGCGACAGTGCGGTGGTGTTTGATAGTGATGGGCTAGCGACACTTTTGCTGATGACGTTATTTTCATCAATCAGTCAGTCATAAACTATTGCCAATATAGACTTTCTTTTCTTTATCCCAATGATAAGTTCTGTGCCATGTTCCATTTTTTTCGCGTAGCAGTATGTTTTTATAGCCATGTGTTTCTTTGTTTGAAATGATCAGATAGTTTTTGGCAGAGGTTTCTTCAATCATTTGTTTTGTATGCTTGCTGTTCCATTCGCCTTCAATCGATTTGAAATAACTCATCGGGGCCGAAAAGACGACTTTCAGTTTGTTATCAAACAGGGAAATCAAATACAGTGCAGATGAAGTGCTGCTACCACTGCCAGCAAAACTGTTTCGCCACTCGCCAGTAATGCCAAATGTTGGATTTTCTTTATTGATACGATAGGGCGTATTGTCAATATATGTCCACACTTGAGGAAATGAACTGCCTTTGTTGCATGCCTTGAAGTTACTCAGGCAGTCTGCATCATTGCCGTCTATGTTGGATGCAGTCCAGTCTACGCTATCAGTAATTGGCATCTCGGTTTTTGCTAATAAAATATACGATGACCGTTTTTGTGTTATTTCCAGTCCAAAAACACCAAGATAGAGTTCCGAGCTTTCGTTTGAGCAGCCATCTGCCGGAAGATTAAGTTGATGCCTTGAAATACCATCCTTTGTGGTGCAAAGTGCAACAATGAATTTTCCATTTTCCCCTGGCCACGGCTTGATGGCTGCACCAACAAATGCTGATTTGCCCTTTCGGGGCGCTATTGTTCGGATCAGGAAATCTGAACTCCAGCCTGTTGGCAATTTTTCTTCAAAAGATTTGTAAGGATTTTTGATAGGATTTTGGGTGACTTTGATTGTTTTGGCATGGTTAGGATTGCTCAGCATGGCAAAAAAAATCACACTGACTTTTATGAAGTGGTTCATTTTTCATTCCTTTGTGGAGAAAAATCAACGGTAATTGATTTTGTAATCAGATTTTTTCCACTATTTCTCGTTATGTGTTTAATAATGTTTCTATCAGCCAGTCTGCCGTTAAGCAAGAAGTTCGCAAGAAAAGTAGCGAAGCCTTGCCTGTCAAAATATCCATTTCCACCACCATTTATCATTACAGAAACACGGCCAACTGCATCACTCGATAGCCCTCTGTCCGCATGGCGTGATATATTGATCTGCCCAGTTTTTCCATTTATTGTCTTTGAAACCCAATACCACCCTCCGCTATCAGCGCTGTTGTAAGGAATTTCCACTAACTGGGCTGGGTCGTATCGCGGGTACCACTGTTTTGGTATTGCTTTCTTGTTGGTTCTTCTTTCTTCATCTTTTGGATTGCCCCAATAGTGGGTGCTGGATGTTGTTATTCTTTCATCGGCGTAAATGCCTTTCGTATTGTCTGGTAAATTTTTCTTGGATCTATAGTTTCCGTACTTTTCATAATTGCCAGGCCATGTAAGCTGCATATGCCCGCGACCGTAAAATGACTGATAATATTCCATTGCGGGTTGTGGCCATACCAAGTTGCCATTTTTCAATTGTTGGCGGCCTCTTCCAATTTCTTCAGTTGTTGATGCCATGAACATTTCTGTAAGTTCTTGTGCCAATAAATGGCTAAATCTGACGCGCTCTACCAAGCCATACTTTCTTACCATTTTATTGAAAGCATGGTTTCTATTTAAAATGTGGCAGATTCGATGAAGTGGAGTTGAATAGTTTAAAAGTCCTTTGCTTTCATTGCTCGCATTGTATGAGTAGTAAACTCTGGGTATCAGCTGTGCTAATTCATGATTGGATAGCCATGTATTTTTATGGAAATGCGCAATAAATGAAGCAGGATTGAAGAAGAATAGCTCCTCTCCAAGTAGCATGCTGTATCCTTTAGCGTAATTCTTGATTTCAGTATTTATACTTTCTATGGATGCAGCCAGTTTTTGGCCTGCCTCATTAAGCTGGCCATTGCTGTGTTTATATTTTTTAGTGATAACATCTTCTGATTTTATTTTGAAACTGCATAGTCCGACTGAGGGGATGATTGTATTGTTTCTATCTATCAATGTTCTCCAGAAGCAAAGTTTTAATGAGTCTGACTTGAAATTTCCATTATATTCATTGGCTGTCATTGGTTCTGGATTGGTTGTTGATTTTATGATCCGCCAGTGTTCCATCTTCATTATATGATTTTCATTCCACTCACTGTGTCTCTTGCATATCATTTTTGAAAACTTCTTGTTCACTTCACTATTCGTTAATTTTTCTGCAATGGAATTTTTACTAATAATCTGTCCATCTTTTTGCAATATGCTCATAATTTCTGGGTTTGTACATTGGCTTGTTGCATCCTTTGTTCCGTCGATAAATTTCCATCCCATCCATTGCGGGAAGTCACCATCACTGAAAACCTTGATATCTGCTTGGTGCAAGTTCACCCATTTTTGACTTTTGTCCGGCATGGTTATCAAGTGCCAATGTGGAACATTGACTGATATATTTGCTTCATTCTCTTTGTTAATAACACGACCAAATCGTAATAATTCGTAGATGCTGCTGCATGCATTTTCAGGGTGCTTTCTTTGTAGCTCTCTAACTAGGAGGTACATGTCATATTCGTAATCATGGTAGCCAAATGAATAATTTGTGATTGTATTGGCGGGCGGCCTCCCCGAAGCTCTTCTGTCTGCTACTGGTAATATTTCTATATACTCATTATTTACTTTGATGCGTGTATGCAATTCAACCTGCCCCTTTGCAAAACACATGGTTAAAAACAGTTCAACTCCAATTTGAACTCCACCGGATGTTGGTTGGGCTTTGTCCAGAGGAGGAATGTCATTTGTAAATGTATATGCATTAGTCTTTGCCGGAATGTAGAAGTGCACATCTCCATATATTATATTCATGCGGCCATTTTTGTTTCTATAATCCAGGTCGCCACTGATTCTGCCAGTTATCTTCTTTAAGTTGGTTTCTGTGCAAAATATTTCCATGTGTATGCCTGGTTGAGCGCCAACCCTTCCGGGATAGCCTATCAACTCTTTTCTATAAATTGGCATTCCTAATTTTTGCGCTTTTTCAGATATTATTCCAAGGTGATGATATACAGAGTAGTAAACAATTTTACCTTCGTCTCCCTCGCCGATTTCAGTCTCGTGACGCAACACAACTACTCCGCGAGAATTAACTCTTCTGTACGTAGCTCCAGGTTCAGCATCTTTATTAACATCAGGTTGAATGTCACCACTATTTTGGCTGATCATGACGATTCCATCAGCAATCGCGTAAATGTCAATTTCGCCTGTACGGCTACTGCCAACGATATTGGTTAGATGTAATCCAAGATGCCATTGCCCATACGAACCTATTGGAAATCCTCCTCGTGCTGTAGATGGCATGAAATGGTTTAACCATTCCTCGTAACTCTCATTTTCACCTTGAGGAATATTTAATCGTGGTGGACTAATCAGCATGAGGAGCTCCTAGCACTTTATTGGTAATGCGGCATACGGTGCCCGGCCTTGAGGGGCATTGCAATTGACCATAGGTGTAGCCTGGTCGGCGTTGCTCATTTCTCTAGTCGTGATAACGAGACTGCTTTGTTGGTTTAGTAAGGCTTGTCTGAGGCTGTGGAAAATGTTGTTTAAGAAACGATATCGGTGATATGGAAGATGCGGACTAACTTGAATGCTTTGTCGCGGTGGAAACAACTGATGGTATTTCCATCGTTTTCTGGATAAGGATCGGAAGGATTGTTTGAACTGGGGTCTTGTGACGTTCCGTACTGATCACGCTACTAGCACAGACAATCTACTTTTGGTGGGCTTGATTTGGAAAATCGAAAGTACAAGGTAGAAATCCGCTGTGCGGATGATGTTTTGTGTTGCCGCGTCCGCGGGGCGGCGGGGAAGGGGCCTTTGCCTGGCCAAAGGCCCCTTCCAACCCCAAAGGCCACCCGGCAAGCATGACCTGCGGTTGCCCGACAGGTCCCGTCCGGGGCGAGGCGCGCCTGAACTCGCGATTTGCTAACGTCAAATCGCTCAGACATTGCAGGCGCTTAAGACCTCGCCCCGGCCACCTGTCGGCATGCTTGACGGGGCCAAGGGTGGCGTCGGTGCGGTGGTTTCCGATGATTTTTAGCGACGTACATTTCTGCGTAAATGACTGCCTATACGCCGCTTCCGCTAGACGGATGGGTAAAGAGGAATTGTCTGGCCAATAACTTAAAAGCTTATTATCTGCTATTGCATGTCCATATATTTTTTAGGTATGCGAGTAATTCCGTTTTGATGCTTTAAATTTTCGTCAAGTGAGCATACTTTTACAGATTTTGATTGTGGAATTGAAACGTACCATGCGTCACTATTTGCGTACCAATAGCACAATACCACAGTATTATTTTCTTCGATTGCTGAAATGTTTTTCAGGTAGTTTTTGTCTTTGAATAAAATTGGATCAATTTGAAATTTCTTGGTAATTCCACCGCCGTTGCCGTTTGCAATGAGTGAAACCGCACCGAGCCGTTCACCTTGCAGTATAAGAGCAAGGCATACCACGCAAATAAACGTAAACAAAGAGATGCTCATCACCCCGTTCGTATTTTTCCTGGCATCGTAGAATACAATGACTGCCATTAGTGACATTGCAGCCTGAATGCAACAAATAAAAATTATCCAGTCAGTATCGTCATTTATTTTTAGATCGTAAATGCTTCTAATTGCGAGTGCGTTTGTTATTACAAAATAAAATGATGCGAAGTTTAATACCATTGCCAAGAATAGGGCCGTGCTTGCGTTTTTATTTTTTTCATCCCCGCTGAAATAGAAATGAATAAGTGCAAGTGCTGTTGTTGCAGCAAAGACAGAGAGTTGGGTTATGAAAAAATTCTCTGCATTTCTGGCTAGTGCATGAATTGTGGCGCCCAGAATAATCGTGGAAGGTAGTATGTGATACCAAATGATAAATAATTTATTTTTTTCTTGGGAAATAAAAGATCTTACTTCTTTGTCTGATAGCATCTGATGTGGTACTAAGATGCCAACACCTAGAAGTCCTGCGCCTAAAAGGGCGATTGTTCCTAATACTCCAGCAGATTCGCCGGTTATATTGATTGGAATTCCAGTTGCCATTCCAAATTTCATCAGCAGCCAAGTGCCGATTGTGGTTAGTGCTATCCCTATAATTAATAGCGACTGAAATATTATTTGTATTCTCTTTGCTTTGATGTCAATTCTATCTTTTAGTGGTAGTGAATTGAATTCCTCTATTTCGGTTATTTTTTTATCTTCCACGGGCTGCACGATATTTAGACTCTATTAAGTAATAAGTTTCAGAAAGATATTTTTAATCTGCGCTTTATTAGAACCTTTGCGGACAATGACCGCTCCCGTCAGCGCGAGCCGACTCAGATGTGCCGCTCAGGGTCTTAAGCGGTCGGCTGTTTGCAGCGGCGCGACGTTAGCGCGCCGCAAGTTCCGGCCGCGCCCTGGGCGGTGCGGCTGGGGCGGGAATTCGACGCGCTGCGGGTCGCCTTTTCTTTGGGTACTTTCTTTTGGCGAAGCAAAAGTAAAGTACCTCGCCGGCGGGGCGAGACCCGCGAAGTTTAGCTTTTGTAAGGAATTTATTATATGGATAGAATGCCGATTTATAATTAATTGTCACTCGTTATGTAATCTAATTCGTCTTTGTAAGGGAGAATTGGTTCGTATAGTTGATGAAATCCCTTACCAACTGCCCCTGTAAATTGAATAAGTTGGGGTTGTTTGCTGCCAATTGATAAAATATGATCCTGAGCAATTCCTGGATATGGGTCGATATAAATAATTTCTTCAATCCCAAGTTGATAAGCCTTTTTGGCGCAGAGTTCACATGGGCTTGCAGTTGTATATAACTTCCCTCCCTGTATTCCCATGCCGCCATGCTTTGTTAGTTGCAAAAATGCGTTTTCTTCGGCATGGAGCGCCCTTGTGTGTACTTGGTTGCCTTTTTTATCCATTTCATTTTTAATATCCTTAAAGCAGTATGAGTGATTTCTTCCGCTATCTTTATCTATGCTTGAGATTTCAGTGTATCTTTTCTGTGCTGCATTTCTAAACTCGGATGAGTTTCTCTCGTATTTACTGTAGGTAATTTCATCAAAGCTATTCATTAATCCTTCAAAAGATCTTAGATTGCATGATACTTGCCCTTTCGCAACGTCATTCCAGCCAATTGCTTTTGTCGAGTTTTCGTGGTCTGTTATGACTGCGCCAACTTGTCTTGATATACATCCTGAGTTTGACTTGGCTGTGTATGCAACTTGCATTACTCGTTCTATCGTTCGTGGTGTTACCAAGCCCGGATGCAGCATGAGCGAAAAGTACCATGCTAACTGTGCTTTAAGTACGTTATTGTTTCCTAGCTCATTTCTGGGATTGAATATATGAATGTCTGCCATTTCAATGCATTTTTTAACATTTTGACTGATAAAATCTGCATGGCTAATTTTCGTTTTTCCAGATTCTCTGAGCTCTATTTCATCAAATTTGTCAACGCTAAATTTGTGCACATCTTGTAAGTAAGATTTTCTATCATCGTCCGGGGCATTTACTGATACAAGATAGAATGCTGAATATCTGTCCTTGAAAAATCTTGCCTCAAATGGATTTCTTATGGCATCAATAACAATAAAGACATGGTCATTTATTTTTCGAATTAATTTTATTATTCTGTTTATGGTTTCTGGTAAATGAAATATTGATTCTGGGATAAATTCCATTTCTTGATAGTTGCTGCTAATTTTTCCAATTTTCCTAATGGAATTTCCGGCGGCCTGGTAGGTGTATATGTATAGATCTGGGTTGATTTTATTGAGTTCCATCTTGAATTTGGCGGTAAATACTCTAACCATTTTCAGAATGAGGTTGAATTTACTTTTTTCACTATCTGTCATAGTGAATTTGGTGCTGTGATCAATTATTTTTTCAAACGATTGGCGGTATTTTTTAATATTCCCCCTGCTAAATTCTCCATTTTTTAAAATTTCACTTATTTTTTCTATGGGGACTGGAGGAGTACAAGACTTGCTTATGAAGTTTGCGACTTCCTCTGCATCTGTAGAAAGTAAGTATGCGGATATTAAGTCGCTAACTTTTATTGAGTAGAATTTTTTGAAGTTTTTTAATGCATATTCCCGAAGAATGTTGTAACGCAATACATCATTCCCTTGGTAAAATGGAGTATTGCCAATATTTATTGAGCTAACAGTTGGGAATGTGGGTGCTGACTCAAGAATATTTGCTGCTGTAGTGCATCCTGATCCGGTTCTGCCAGTTAGCCCGATAAGGACAAATTTTTTTCTCTCTGCAAATAGCGTCGAAATTGTCTCTTGATTCTTTTTGAGTGGCATTTTGCTATCCTATAGCTTGATGTCATTTTGTGAGATAAAAAAATAGAGCGCTTCGCGCCCTATTTTTTGAATATCAATCCCAGCTCAACGCCCCGCCAGTCTGATACTCCGTCACGCGGGTCTCAAAGAAGTTCTTCTCCTTCTTCAAGTCAATCATCTCGCTCATCCACGGGAATGGGTTGTTCACACCCGGGAACAACTGGTCCAGGCCAATCTGCTGCATGCGACGATTGGCAATAAAGCGCAGGTATTCCTTGAACATGCTGGCGTTAAGGCCCAGCACGCCACGCGGCATGGTGTCTTCGGCGTAGGCGTACTCCAGTTCCACGGCCTGTTTGAACAGCTCGACGATCTCGGCTTTGAAGCTTTCGGTCCACAGCTGCGGGTTTTCCAGCTTGATGGTGTTGATCAGGTCGATACCGAAATTGCAGTGGCTGGATTCGTCACGCAGGATGTACTGGTATTGCTCGGCAGCGCCGGTCATCTTGTTCTGACGGCCCAGTGCCAGGATTTGCACGAAGCCGACGTAGAAGAACAGGCCTTCCATGATGCAGGCAAACACGATCAGCGAGCGCAGCAGCTTCTGGTCGTTTTCCAGGGTGCCGGTCTTGAAGGCGGGGTCGCACAGTACGTCGATGAACGGAATCAGGAATTCGTCCTTGTCACGGATGGATTTGATTTCGTTGTAGGCGTTGAACACTTCACCTTCGTCCAGGCCCAGGCTTTCCACGATGTACTGGTAGGCGTGGGTGTGGATGGCTTCGTCAAAGGCCTGACGCAGCAGGTATTGGCGGCATTCCGGGCTGGTGATCTGGCGGTAGGTGCCCAGCACGATGTTGTTGGCGGCCAGGCTGTCGGCGGTAACGAAGAAACCCAGGTTGCGCTTGACGATGCGCATTTCGTCTTCGGACAGCTGGCCGGTTTTCCATTGTTCGATGTCACGCTGCATGTTCACTTCTTGCGGCATCCAGTGGTTGGCACATTGGGCCAGGTATTTTTCCCAGGCCCATTTGTGTTTGAACGGGACCAGCTGGTTGACGTCGGTGGTGCCGTTGATGACTTTCTTGTCCACGGCGTTGACGCGGCCTGCGCTGTTGCTGTCGGTAGGGGCTACGGCCGGTTTTTGTACCGGGGTGTCGTCAAAGCTCAACATGTATTGGATTCTCCGTGTTTATTTGCCGGCCACGCCCATGGGGGTGGTCAGCTGGATGGTTTGGCCCGCGCCCGGCATGCTGTGCATGCTGGTTTCGGCGGCGGGCTGGCATGGGGGTTGTTCCAGCAGCATGGCGCTCTGGTGCATGATGCGGATGGCAGTGCGGGGAGTGGCCGGTGTATCGCGCAGTGGCTGCGGCAGGTCTACCAGCACCAGGCCCAGCTTGCGAAAGCGGTCTTGCTCCGGGTGCTGCGCTGCACGGCTGGCGGTGCAGAATAGGGTGGTGCTCATGCCGGTCTCCCCGTTGCTGTTGCGGTTTGCTTCCGAAGCCGGCTGTGGTCAACCGGCTTGAGAAGCCTGTCCGGTTATTGGGCCGGATGCCCGTGTTCTTCAAATTGCGCCAGGCCGTAAATGCGCCATTCGCCGTTTTCCCGTATCAGGTGGTAGGCGGTGGAAAATATCCACGGCTCGGCCTGCTGTCGCTGTGCTGTCCAGCGCACCTTGACGGTGGCCAGTTCGCTGCCAAAGGGCAGTACGTCAGTGATGCGGCAACTGGCGCTGCTTACGCCCTGGGCGCGGTAATACTCCAGAATGCCTACGGTGGCCTGGTAGAGCGCTTCGGTTTCATTGCTGCCGAAGGTGGCGATCTGGCCATGGTGTACCGCAGTAAATGGACGGGTAAACATGGCGTAGACCGCACGCGCATCCAGGGCGGAGTAGGCCTGGCTGTAACGGTTGAAAAATTCCTGAAGTGTCATGGGCATCTCTGATTGTTTGCGCCTTGTGGGCCTGGTTCAGATGATGGCTGGCCTTGGCGGGCTGCCATCTTGTTTGCTTTTACACTTCCCCATTCGGAAACCGCCTGCGGGCAAGCGGTTTGGAAATGGGCTGACCGGGTGAGCGGTCAGCTTGGTGCAGTTGTCTTGCCTGCTTGCTGGCAGGCTTCACCAGCTTTTCAAGCTGCCCTGTCGTGACACGACAGGGGTCCGGGTTGTTGCTTCGCACCAACCACTGATTGCTCTGCTTGCCTTACTGGCAAGCCTCGCAATCAGGGTTGTCAATGCTGCAGAACTTGGCGTCGGTGGCCGGGGTGTTGTCCACCTCGGCTGCCGGGGCGCTTTGTTCGGCGGCAGCGTTGTAAGCCGGGTTCAGGCCGCTGGCTACTGCGTTCAGCTCGCCGCCCTTGCCAGTGGATTTTTCGGCACTGGAGGCTGCCAGGGTGCGCAGGTAGTAGGTGGTTTTCACACCGCGAATCCACGCCAGCTTGTACAGGTCGTCCAGTTTCTTGCCGGATGCGCCGGCCATGTACAGGTTGAGCGACTGCGCCTGGTCAATCCATTTCTGACGGCGCGATGCCGCTTCCACCAGCCATTTCGGGTCGATTTCGAAAGCGGTGGCGTAAATGGCTTTCAGCTCGGCCGGGATGCGGTCGATGCGGCCCAGGCTGCCGTCGAAGTACTTGAGGTCGGCTACCATCACTTCGTCCCACAGGCCGGCTTTTTTCAGGTCGCGCACCAGGTATTCGTTGGTGACGGTGAATTCGCCGGACAGGTTGGATTTCACAAACAAGTTCTGGTAGGTCGGCTCGATGCTGGCAGACACGCCAATGATGTTGGCGATGGTTGCGGTCGGGGCGATGGCCAGGGTGTTGGAGTTGCGCATGCCGTGTTGCTTGATGCGTTCACGCAGGGCGTTCCAGTCCAGGCGCTCGGTGCGGTCCATTTCCAGATAGCCGCCGCGTTCGGCTGCCAGCAGGTTGATGCTGTCTTGCGGCAGCAGGCCACGGTCCCACAGGCTGCCCTTGTACGACGGGTAGCGGCCACGTTCTTCGGCCAGTTCGGTGCCTGCCCAGTAGGCGTAGTAGGCCACCATTTCCATGGATTCGTCGGCAAATTCAACGGCTTCCTGCGAGGCGTACGGTACGCGCTTCATGTGCAGGCAGTCCTGGAAGCCCATGATGCCCATGCCTACCGGACGGTGCTTCAGGTTGGAATTGCGTGCCTTCTTCACCGGGTAGAAGTTGATGTCGATCACGTTGTCCAGCATGCGCAGGGCGATGCGGATGGTGCGTTGCAGCTTCTCGGCGTCCAGTTTGCCATCGGCACCCATGTGGGCGGCCAGGTTGACCGAACCCAGGTTACACACCGCGATTTCGTCGTCGTTGGTGTTCAGGGTGATTTCGGTGCACAGGTTGGAGCTGTGTACCACGCCCATGTGCTGCTGCGGGCTGCGGATATTGCACGGGTCCTTGAAAGTAACCCACGGGTGGCCGGTTTCAAACAGCATGGTCAGCATCTTGCGCCACAGACTGAGGGCCGGGATGCGTTTGTACACCTTCATTTCGCCACGTTCGCCCATGGCTTCGTAGTGCTGGTAGCGCTTTTCGAAGGCCGAGCCATACAGTTCGTGCAGATCAGGTACTTCCGACGGCGAGAACAGGCTCCATTCCGCGCCTTCCATCACGCGTTTCATGAACAGGTCCGGAATCCAGTTGGCGGTGTTCATGTCGTGGGTGCGGCGGCGGTCGTCACCGGTGTTCTTGCGCAGTTCCAGGAACTCTTCCACGTCGGCGTGCCAGGTTTCCAGGTAGGCACATACCGCGCCCTTGCGCTTGCCACCCTGGTTGACGGCCACGGCGGTGTCGTTCACCACTTTCAGGAAGGGAACAATACCTTGCGACTTGCCGTTGGTGCCCTTGATGTGGGAGCCCATGGCGCGCACCGGCGTCCAGTCGTTACCCAGGCCGCCAGCAAACTTGGACAGCAGGGCGTTTTCCTTCAGGCCTTCGTAAATGCCGTCCAGATCATCGGCAATGGTGGTCAGGTAGCAGCTGGACAGCTGGCTGCGACGAGTGCCGGAGTTGAACAGCGTCGGGGTGGATGACATGAAGTCGAAGCTGGACAGCACGTTGTAGAACTCGATGGCGCGGGCTTCGCGGTTCACTTCGTTCAGGGCCAGGCCCATGGCGACACGCATGTAGAAAGCCTGCGGCATTTCGATGCGGGTGCCGTCGATGTGCAGGAAGTAGCGGTCAAACAGGGTTTGCAGGCCCAGGTAGCCGAATTTCAGGTCGCGCTTGGCGTCCAGGGCGGCACCCAGTTTTTTCAGGTCGTACTCGGCCAGGCGTTCGTCCAGCAGCTCGGCCTGAATGCCTTTCTTGATGAATTGCGGGAAGTATTCCGCATAGCGCTCGGCCATTTCTTCCTGGCTGACCGATTCATCCAGGATTTCCAGGCGGATGCTGTCCATCAGCAGGCGGGCGGTGACGTAGTCGTAGGCCGGGTCCTGTTCGATCATGGAACGGGCGGCCAGAATGGCGGACTTGTTCACTTCGTCCAGCGGCACGCCGTCGTAAATGTTTTTCAGGGTTTCGGACAGGATGGCGTCGATATCGATGCCGGCCAGGCCCTGGGCAGCGGATTCAATGCCGGCGCGCAGGCGGGCAATGTCCAGCGGCTGCTTGCGGCCATCCTTGCGGATGACGTTGATCTGGATCTGGGTCAGCGCTTCGCCGCGTGCTGCGCGTTCTTGCGAGCGTTGTTCGCGGTACAGCACGTAGGCGCGGGCCACGTCGTGTTCGCCAAAGCGCATCAGGCTCAGTTCTACCTGGTCCTGGATGTCTTCGATATGGATGGCACCGCCTTCGGGCTTGCGGCGCATCAGGGCGTTGACCACCAGTTCGGTCAGCTGGGCAACCTTGTCACGAATGCTGGCGGAGGTGGCGCCTTGATGCCCCATCACGGCCAGGAATGCCTTGGTCATGGCGATGGAGATCTTGACCGGCTCGAATGCCACAACGGCACCATTGCGGCGAATGGTTTTGTAGTGGCTGAAGTCGGCCTGGGGGGCGGCGGCACGGCCGAGTTCGGCGGCGGTTTGCCCTTCAAAGGTGGTCAGTTGCATGGAGCCCTCTTTGGGTGGTTTGCGTCTTGGCCGATGCAGCCGGCAGGCGGCTGGACATGGGCTGTGGACAAGTCTGTTGAAAAGCTGTGTGTGTCTTGTGAATAAACACAATATATATGTTTGTACCGCACAGAAGACGCAAATTCTAGTGTTCTGCGAGCGGCGGAGCAAGTCTTGACAGGGCGGTGAAAAATGTGAAATCCGCGCCAGATAAGGCTTGCAGCGGCATAGGAATTTTTTGGGGCAGGGCTGCCTGCTTTTGGTGCCGGCAAGAAATCCTGTAAAGACAAGCATCTGGGTATTGATGCAGGGGTGCCACAATATCTGGTGTTTGGTGCTTGTTGCGCAGCCGCTACGCCTTTGGCATGAAAAATTGATGACGATTCATCTTTTTCAGCATGGCCTGCACAGACTGCGTTGCCGCCGCGGCATGAAAAACGGCAGCCGACACCATAGGGTGGGGGCTGCCGTGGATGCGTGACTGCTTAGCCTTGCGGCTGTAGCCAGATCAGGCTGGCCATGCGGCCGGTAATCTTGTCGCGGCGGTAGGAGAAAAAGCGTTCACGGTCGATGACCGTACAGAAGTCGCCGCCATACACCCGCTCAATACCCAGTGCCGCCAGGCGCTGGCGTGCCAGCATATAGATATCGGCCAGATACTTGTCTTCGCCGATGGCATCGAAGGCCTGATCGGCGGCGGGGTCGGCTGCCATGAAGGCGGCGCGTACTTCTGCACCCACCTCAAAGGCATCCGGGCCAATGGCCGGGCCCAGCCAGGCCATCAGGCTGGAAGGTTCTACCCCGGTGGCGGCTACGCTGGCTTCCAGCACCCCATCACACAGGCCACGCCAGCCGGCATGGGCGGCGGCGACTACGCTGCCCGTGTCGTTGCACAGCAGTACCGGCAGGCAGTCGGCAGTCATTACCACGCATACAGTGCCAGCCGTAACGCTGTAGCTGGCATCGGCATCCAGCAGGCTGTCGCCCACTTCGGTGGCATTTACCACGTGGGTGCCATGCACCTGGTTCAGCCAGGCCGGTTCGTTTGGCAGCTGGCTGCGCAGCAGTTCGCGGTTGGCGGCAACAGCCTCGGGATCATCCCCGACATGGGTGCCAAGGTTGAAGCTGTTGAAGGGCTGCAAGCTGCGGCCGCCCTGGCGCGTGGTGATGAGGGTGAGGACATTGGCTGGCGCAGGCCAGTCAGCCTGCAGCCAGTGGCTGGATGGTTCAGTCACGGACATAGATCACCTCGATGTCGCCATCGTCGTCATCGTCATCTTCATCATCCCACTCTTCGCCGTCTTCCTCCTGGATGGCGGATGCCTGCTCCATGCGCTCACCACCTTCGCCGCGCAGGGTGTTGAGCAGGTGCATGAAGTCGTCTGGCAATGGTGCCTGCCAGCTGCGCTCCTCACCGGTACCCGGGTGCACCAGCGCCAGCTTGTAGGCGTGCAGGGCCTGGCGGGCCAGTGCCTTGACGGCGTCGGCCACGTATTCGTCCATCTTGTGACGCTGGTTGCCGTACAGTGCATCGCCGGCCAGTGGGTGGCGTGCCTCGCGCATGTGGACGCGAATCTGGTGGGTGCGACCGGTTTCCAGCTTGCACTCGACATAGGAATGGCTGTCAAAGCGTTCCAGCACCCGTACGTGGGTGACGGCCGCTTTGCCGCCAAACTTCAGCACCGCCATTTTCAGGCGGTTGTGCGGGTCACGGCCAATCTGGGTGCTGATGGTGCCATCAAACGGCACCACGCCATCGGCAATGGCACGGTAGATACGCTTTACCGTACGGGCTTGCAGCTGGCGCACCAGTTCGGTCTGGGCCGGAATGGTCTTGGCCACCACCATCAGGCCACTGGTGTCCTTGTCCAGCCGGTGTACGATGCCGGCGCGCGGCACGTGGGCCAGGGCGGGGCAGTGGTGCAGCAGGCCGTTGAGCAGGGTGCCTGTCCAGTTGCCGCTGGCTGGATGAACCACCAGGCCGGCTGGTTTATTGACCACCAGGATGTGTTCATCTTCGTAAACAATGGGCAAATCCATGGCTTCCGGATGGAAAGCCATTTCTTCATTTGACTGAACAATGGTAACGTCCAGCTTTTCGCCACCCAGCAGTCTGGTTTTCGGGGGGACGACTTTGCCGTCCACCAGAACATGGCCATCCTTGATCCATTGGGTCAGGCGGCTGCGGGAGTAATCGGGGAGGAGTTTGGCAAGAGCTGCGTCAAGGCGTTCGCTACCCAAAGAGAGCGGAACCTCCAGCTGTTGTCGAGCAGATACCTCGTTTTCCGAGATATCGCTATAATCCTCCGAGTCAAAGTAAGGATCGGTCATGAAAAGATACGTTGTAGCAGCAATGTTGGTGATGGGGCTTGCCGGTTGTGCAACCACGGAAACCTACGACGAAACGCGCGGCTGGACCGTGGAAAAGCTCTACTCGGAAGCTCGGGATGAACTGAACAGCGGTAATTATACCCGTGCTGTCAAGCTGTACGAAACGCTGGAAGCGCGCTACCCCTATGGCCGCTATGCCCAGCAGGCCGAAATGGACCTGGCCTATACGCATTACAAGGATAATGAACCGGAACTGGCCGTGGCCGCTGCCGACCGTTTCATCAAGCTGCACCCTGCCCACGCCAACGTGGACTATGTGTATTACCTGAAGGGCCTGGTGTACTACAACGACGACCAGGGCATGTTGTCCAAGTGGGCCGGCCAGGACATGAGCGAGCGCGACCCGAAAGCTGCCCGCGAGTCCTTCCTTGCCTTCCGCGAGCTGACCACGCGCTTCCCGAACAGCAAGTATAGTGCGGATGCGCTGGAAAAGATGAACCGTCTGGTGGATGCACTGGGTGGTGGCGAAATGCACGTGGCGCGCTACTACATGAAGCGCGGTGCCTATCTGGCCGCTGCCAATCGCGCGCAGAACGTAGTGAAGGAATACTCCAACACCAAGTATCCGGAAGAAGCGTTGGCGCTGATGTCGGTTGCCTACGATAAGCTGGGCATGGCCCAGTTGGGTGGTGATGCCAAGCGCGTGCTGGCGCTGAACTATCCCAACAGCAAGTATCTGGCGCAGCCGTGGCAAGTGGAAGAAATGCCGTGGTGGAAGGTGTGGAAGTAATCGACTCCCTGCAACTGAGTACAAAAAAGGCCGCATAAGCGGCCTTTTTTCATGCAGATGGCAACAGGCGGGATATTGCCATCTACTGATCAAATGGCATCTTCGTTGGTTTCGCCGGTACGGATGCGCACCACCTGCTCTACGGCGGTGACAAAGATCTTGCCGTCACCAATCTTGCCGGTACGGGCAGCGGCCACGATGGCTTCGATGGCGCGATCCACCAGATCGTCAGCCAGAATCACTTCCACTTTTACCTTGGGCAGGAAGTCCACCACATACTCGGCACCGCGATACAGTTCGGTATGGCCTTTCTGGCGGCCAAAACCCTTGACCTCGGTAACGGTCAGGCCGTTGATGCCAAGGTCGGACAGCGCCTCGCGCACTTCATCCAGTTTGAAGGGTTTGATCACGGCTTCGATCTTTTTCATGCTCAGGTGCTCCTTGCGGTGACTTTATTGTTCCGTAAATGCGCTGTGGACGATTGATAGCCCGACATTCGCCGCAGAATGGCCTTAATGTACGGCCTGTTTTGCTGTATTATGACGCGCTTTCCTGATCCTTGTCGCGAGTGTTGCATGTCGACCATTCTCAAGCTGCGGGGCGGTGCTGCCCTGTCCCAGTTTCGTCTTGAAAAACTTCTCGCTGCCGCTGCAGAAGCCGGCCTGCCCGAGATCAGCCTGAAAGCCGAATTCTGGCATTTTGCCGAGAGCGAAAACGAACTCTCGACCGAACAGCAAGGCATTCTGGGCAAGCTGCTCAACTACGGCGAGGCTCCGTATGCCGAGGTGCCGCAGGGCGAATTGTTCCTGGTGACGCCACGACTGGGTACGCTGTCACCCTGGGCCTCCAAGGCTACCGATATTGCCCGCCATTGCGGGCTGGAACAAGTGCTGCGGATCGAGCGCGGCACCGCTTACTGGGTAAGCACCGCCGGAGTATCTTTAAGTGAAGAGGCTCGTCAGGTTCTGGCGGGCCTCTTGCACGATCGCATGACCGAAACCGTGCTGGGTTCGCTGGACGATGCCGACAAGCTGTTCGTCCACATGGACCCGCAGCCGCTGACCAGCGTGGATATCCTGGGTGGTGGCCGTGCGGCACTGGAAGCGGCCAACCGCTCGCTGGGCCTGGCGCTGTCCGAAGACGAAATCGTCTATCTGGTGGAAAACTTCACCCGCATGGGCCGCAATCCCTCCGACGTTGAACTGATGATGTTTGCCCAGGCCAACTCGGAACATTGCCGTCACAAGATTTTCAATGCGCAGTTCGTGATCGACGGCGTAGAGCAGGGCAAGTCCTTGTTCCGCATGATTCGTGACACGCACGATACACATCCGGAAGGCACGCTGGTGGCCTACAAGGATAATGCCTCGGTGATTGAAGGTGCCTTCATCGACCGCTTCTACCCGGCACCGGAAACGGCCGAGTACGGTTTCACCACCGAACCGACCGACATCCTGATGAAGGTGGAAACCCATAACCACCCGACCGCCATTTCCCCGTTCCCTGGTGCTTCCACCGGTTCCGGTGGTGAAATCCGTGACGAAGGCGCCACCGGTCGTGGTTCGCGTCCCAAGGCTGGCCTCACCGGCTTTACCGTGTCCAACCTGAACATTCCGGGCTTTGTGCAGCCGTGGGAAGTGTATAGCGACAGCCAGGCCGAATACGGCCGTCCGGGTCGCATTGCCTCCGCCCTGCAAATCATGCTGGATGGCCCGATTGGTGGCGCTGCCTTCAATAATGAATTCGGTCGCCCCAACCTGACCGGCTACTTCCGTAGCTTTGAAGAAGTTGTCGATGGCGAAGTGCGCGGCTATCACAAGCCCATCATGATTGCCGGTGGCCTGGGCAGCATTCAGCAGCAACAGATCCACAAGAACGAAATTCCGGAAGGCGCTTTGCTGATCCAGCTGGGTGGCCCCAGCCTGCTGATCGGCCTGGGCGGTGGTGCCGCGTCCTCCATGGACACCGGTGCCAATAGCGAAAACCTGGACTTCGACTCGGTACAGCGTGGCAACCCGGAAATCGAACGCCGCTGTCAGGAAGTGATCGACCGTTGCTGGCAGTACGGTAGCAACAACCCCATCGTGTCCATCCACGACGTGGGTGCCGGTGGTCTGTCCAATGCCTTCCCGGAACTGGTGAACGATGCCGGCCGCGGTGCCATCTTCCATCTGCGCAAGGTGCACCTGGAAGAAAAGGGCATGACCCCGATGCAGATCTGGTCGAACGAATCGCAAGAGCGTTACGTGCTGGCCATCCTGCCGCAAGACCTGGACCGCTTTACCGCCATCTGCGAGCGCGAGCGCTGCCCGTTTGCCGTACTGGGCGTGGCCACCGATGATGGCCACCTGCAAGTACGCGACGACCACTTCAACAACAACCCGGTGGACATGCCGCTGGAAGTGTTGCTGGGCAAGCCGCCGCGCATGACCCGCGACGTGAAGACCGTACCGCTGGAATTCCGCGTGTTCGACGCTTCGCGCTTCCCACTGAAGGAAACCGCCTACCGCGTGCTGCGCAACCCGGCCGTGGCCGACAAGTCCTTCCTCATCACCATCGGCGACCGCTCGGTGGGCGGCATGACCGCGCGCGACCAGATGGTGGGCCCGTGGCAAGTGCCGGTGGCCGACGTTGCCGTCACCACCATGGGTTTCAACAGCTACCGTGGCGAAGCCATGGCTATGGGCGAGCGCACCCCGACCGCCCTGTTCAACGCCGCCGCGTCTGGCCGCATGGCCATTGGTGAATCGCTCACCAATATCGCCGCCAGCTTTGTCAGCCACATCGGTAATATCAAGCTGTCCGCCAACTGGATGGCCGCTGCCGGCCATCCGGGCGAAGAAGCGCGTCTGTACGAAACCGTGGACGCCGTATCCAAGCTGAGCCAGGATCTGGGCGTCAGCATTCCGGTGGGCAAGGACTCGCTGTCGATGAAAACCGTGTGGGACGATGCCGGCGAGAAAAAGTCGGTGACCGCACCGGTTTCCTTGATCGTCACCGCCTTCTCCCCGGTAGAGGACGTACGCAAGACCGTCACCCCGCAGCTGCGCGACGAAAAAGACACCGACATCATTCTGGTAGACCTGGGTTATGGCCGTTGCCGTCTGGGCGGCTCCATCTACGGTCAGGTGTGGAAAGCCATGGAAGGCCGTGCGCCGGACGTGGAAAGCCCGGCCCAGCTGGCTGCCTTCTTCAATACAGTGCAAACCCTGCTGCGTGACGACATGCTGCTGGCCTACCACGACCGTTCCGATGGCGGCTTGTTCGCTACGCTGGCGGAAATGATGTTTGCCGGTCATGTGGGCCTTACCGTGGACCTGCAGGAACTGGTGATCGAGCGCAAGAATACCCAGCGTCTGATCGACGACTTTGTACAGCCCACGCCGGAAGGTGCCACCCATGGCCGCATCATGCGCGTGCTGTTCAACGAAGAGCTGGGTGCCGTGTTGCAGGTCAAGAAGGTACACACTTCTGATGTAATTTCCCGCTTCATGGCTGCCGGTATTGGCCGTGAGCTGTTCGTGCTGGGCAAGATCAACAGCAAGGACCGCCTGATCATCAACCATCATGGCGAAGAGCTGTTCAGCGAAAGCCGTATCGATCTGCACAAGGCCTGGAGCGAAACCAGCTACCGCCTGCAGCGCATGCGTGACAATCCGGCCTGCGCCGACAGCGAGCACCTGCTGCTGTCCGACGCCAAGGCTCCGGGCCTGTCGGCCAAGCTGTCGTTTGATACCGAAGACAATCCGGCAGCACCGTTCATCGCTACCGGCGCACGTCCACGCATGGCCATCCTGCGTGAGCAGGGTGTGAATGGCCAACTGGAAATGGCTGCGGCATTCGACCGTGCCGGCTTCCAGGCGGTAGACGTGCACATGAGCGACATCATCAGCGGTCGCGTGGCACTGTCCGACTTCAAGGGCCTGGCCGCCTGCGGTGGCTTCAGCTACGGCGACGTCCTGGGTGCAGGCGAAGGCTGGGCCAAGAGCGTGCTGTTCAACCCGCGTGCCCGCGAGCAGTTTGAAGCCTTCTTCCAGCGTGGCGACACCTTCGCGCTGGGCGTGTGCAATGGTTGCCAGATGATGTCCAATCTGTCCGGCATCATTCCGGGGGCCCAGCATTGGCCGAAGTTCCAGCGCAATGCGTCCGAGCAGTTCGAAGCCCGCTTCACCATGGTGGAAGTCACCGAGTCGCCGTCCATCTTCCTGGCCGACATGGTGGGCAGCCAGCTGCCAGTCGTGGTCAGCCACGGTGAAGGCCGTGCCGTGTTTGCCCCGGATGCGCAGGATGGGGTAATCACCGCCCTGCGTTATGTGGATTTCAACGGCAAGCCGACCGAAACCTATCCGCTGAACCCGAACGGCTCGCCGGCAGGTATCACCGGTGTCACCACCGCCGATGGTCGCTTCACCATCATGATGCCGCACCCGGAACGTGTGTTCCGCACCGTGCAAAACAGCTGGCATCCGGAAGGTTGGGGCGAGAACGGTGCCTGGTTCCGCATGTTTGCCTCGGCACGCCGCTGGGTGGGCTAAGCAGACTGTGCAGTAGGCAGCAAAACCAAACGGAAGCCAGTGGCTTCCGTTTTTTCATGCCTGCTCCGGGCACGCCGCGTGGCGCAGCTTGGGTGGGAGCTCAGGCGTCGGCGAGGTTTTGCGGGCCGAAGGCATGCGGTAGCAGCTGGTCCAGCGTGGTGTCGATACGGTCAGTGCCGTCGCAGATGCTGCGCACCAGCATCTGCGGGCCAAATTCGTTCAGTACCTGACGGCAGGCTCCGCAAGGGGAGGTGGGTGTGGCTGTGGGGGTGTAGATGCAGACCGCCAGCACCTGTTGCAGACCATGCAGCACGCGGGCAGAAAATATCGCCGTACGTTCCGCACAATTACCCAGGCCATAGCTGGCATTTTCTACGTTGCAGCCCGGATGTATCCGTCCCTGCTCATCCAGAATGGCGGCACCAACGGCAAAGCGACTGTACGGGACATAGGCCTGACGGGCTGCGGCACGTGCAGCAGCTTCCAGTGTGGCCCATTGTTCTGGGCTGGGGATATCGGTTGCCATGGACTCTCCGGGTGGATCAAGCAGGGCGCGTGATCTTGCGCTGCGCGCCGCACACTGTCAACCGGCACCGTGAGCGAATCAGGGCTGATCGGGCTGACGCAAGACCTTGCCGGCATGGCCGAGCAGCGCAGCACTCAAGGCTTGTGCCAGCGAAGACTCCACCCGCCAGTGATGCCAGTAAAGCGGCATGTCCACATACTGACCCGGCAGCAGGTCCATCAGGCGGCCAGTTTGCAGGTCATCATCAATCATCAACTCCGGCAGCAGACTGTAGGCCAGTCCCAGTCGTGTTGCCTGCACAAAGCCTTGCGGTGTCGGCAGGGTAAGGTGGGGAGTGCTGCCTTCATAAGCCGCAAACTGTTGCAGGAATTCGCTGTGCAGATCGTCCTTGCCACTGAAAATGATGGCCGGAGCCTGGGCCAGTGCGGCCGGGGTAAAGCCATCGGCAAAATAGCGGGCGGCAAAGGCCGGGGTAGCCAGGCAGAGGTAGCGCATGCAGCCCAGAAAATGGCATTCGCCGCCCTGAATGGGGGTGGGGCGGGTGCCGACGCAGCCCACCACATGTCCGGCACGCATCAGTTCGTGGGTGTAGTCCTGATCATCCATCATTACGTCGATCAGCAGGCGGCGCTGTTGCATGACTCCTTGCACTGCAGGCAGAAACCAGGTGGCCAGACTGTCGGCATTCACACCCACGGCCAGCGTAGTGAAGCCGCTCTGTTCGGCATCAGGCTGCAGGGTGTTGAGTAACTCGCCCTCCATCAGGCTGAGCTGGCGGTAATGTTGCAGCAGCAAGCGGCCAGCCACGGTTGGGGCCGGCGGGCTGGTGCGGGTGAGTACCGGCTGGCCGAGATTCTCCTCCAGCTGGCGTATGCGCTGCGAAATGGCGGACTGGGTAAGAAACAGCTTGCGCGCGGCCTTGTCAAAACCGCCGGTTTCCACCACGGCTGACAAGGCTTCCAGTTGTTTTGGGTCCAGCACCGGGCGCTCCCGCTTGAACAAGGTGGCTCATGCTAATGGCTACGCGGCCGCATGGCAAACAGTATGGAGACGAACAAGGCTTCAGCGAAGCCAGTGAGGTGCTCAGGCAAGATTCATGCTGACGGACGGCCATTGCGCAGCCAGTCCTCGGTCAATTGTCCGAACTCGCCGCGTTGATACGCCCAGATGCGATCGTTGATTTCCTCGCTGCTATTCATCACGAAGGGGCCGTGTTTAACCAGTGGCTCGTTCAGCGCCAGGCCGGACAGCAAGACAAAGTGACAGCCGGCCTCAGCATGGATCTGCAGCCGGGCAGCGTGTGCCGCCGAATCAGCCAGAGCAATGCCAACGGCTGCTCTGGCCGGGATGTCGGCGCTTTGTCCGTCGGCTGTCAGCTTTAGCGGAGCATCGATGGCATAGAGCATGGCATTCCAGCCGGGTTCCAGCACATGAGCGAAGCGCTGGCCTGCATCAATAAAGCCATCCAGCAAGGTAAAGGCTTCCGGCAATGCCGCGGTGTGGGCCGCGTGAATGCCGTTACTGCTGCCGGCTGCAATACGTACCCGCACGCCCGGTGCCTGGTATTCCGGAATGTCGGCGGGATCGGCATGCACGGCAAACGGGGCCTGCATTTTCTTGCTGGCCGGCAGGTTGACGAAAATCTGCAGTGCATGCACGTGCGGATTTGCGCCTTCCGGCTGCTCGGTATGTACGGCGCCACGTCCGGCAGCCAGCCAGTGCAGGGCGCCCGGCACGATGGGGCCCTGATTGCCCATGGAGTCGTAATTGACATGCGGGCTGCTGGCGTCCTCGAACATATAGGTCACGGCGGAAATACCGGCGTGCGGATGTGGCTCGAAGGTAGGGCTGGTCATGTGGAAGTGGTCCACCATCACTACCGGGTCGATCAGCCCGTGGAACATCTGTTCACCAAAATGCTGGGCCTGAAAGCCACTGCCAATGGTGAGCGGCTGGCCGTGGGTCGCCGCGGAAATCTTCAATTGTGTCATCTTGCTTGTGTCCTGATTGCCGCCGGGCCAGTTGGCCGCAGCGTGGTTAAACGTCAGCGGCAAAACCGGCTGCCTCTGTGCTGCCGGTCTTACTCTTGTACTGCCTGCTTCAGCTGCAGGCTTGCTTTAACTGCGTTCCAGCGCTAGCGCTCGCCAGTGCCGCAGTCGGCGCTCTGCCGCAAACATGGTTTGCACCCTGGCGAAATAGGGCTGGTAGTACGCGCGCTGCAATTGCACATCTTCCAGATGTCGGCGGCTGCTCCAGCCTTCCAGCGGCAGGGGTCGTCAGCGTCCTGGAAGATTTCAAAGCGCAGGCAGTCGGCTTCTTGCTGCAGAATGAAGCGGCTGAACTGCTGTAGTTCTTGCAGGAAATCAGCCACACACGCCGGTTTGATGGTGAGTTCCACCGTCAGTACATGCATGTCCGTGGCTGCCTTACAGGGCATCGGTCAGGCCGCCATCGGCCAGCAGGGTGCGGCCGGTAATCCAGCGGGCATCATCACTGGCCAGAAATGCCACCACATCGGCGATGTCTTGTGGCTGCGCCACCCGGCCCAGCGGTGTGCCATTGGCCACGGCTTCGCGCCGGGCCAGGGGTGTGGCTGCGGTCATGTCGGTTTCGGTCATGGCCGGGGCAACTGCATTCACCGTGATATTGCGACGGCCCAGTTCCAGTGCGTAGGCATGGGTCAATACCGAAACGGCGGCCTTGCTGGCCGAGTAAATGGCCGTGCCGATGCGCGGCGAGTAGATCAGATTGCTGGACAGGTTGACGATGCGTCCGCCGTGCTCCGGGAAAAACGGCAGCGCATGGCGGGTCATCAGCAGCATGCTGCCCATATTGCCGTCGAAGACACGGGCAATATGTTCGGCATCCACTTCGCTCAGGCTGCGTCCTTCAAATACCCCGGCATTGTTGATCAGGATGTCGATGCGGCCAAAACGGGTGGCGATGGTGGACAGCACATCGCGCACCGCCAGTTCCTGGCTGACATCGGCTGCATAGGCCACCGCCTTGCCGCCCTGGCTGATGATGCCGGCAACGACATGCTCCGCCTGTTGCTGATTGCTGCGATACACAATCACCACCTGCGCACCCTCATCGGCCAGTCTGCGGGCGATGGCTGCGCCAATACCACGCGAACCGCCGGTGACAACTGCCACCTTGTCTGCTTGTTTCATGATGCGTCATCCCTGTAGGGCTAGTGGAAGAAGGTATTGGCTGCCAGCGTCACGAAATGGGCGCTGGCTGTGTGCACTGCCAGGGCTTACTTCTTGCTGAAGCCGCTTTGCATCTGCCATACCAGGGTGGCAAACGGCATGTCCAGATCACCATAAACCTGTCCGGCCTTGGGGGCGGTATTGCTGCGCAGCATCTCCACGGCAGCGGTGGCATAGTCGGTTACCGGGATGCCGGCGCCCAGCAGGCGTTGCAGGCCGGCGGTGCGCTTGGCTTCATTGAAGGTGCCGGAGGCATCCAGCACGACACGGGTGTCATAGCCAGCGGCCTTGGCCGACAGGGCCGGGAAGCTGGCGCAGATTTCCAGCGATACGCCAGCCACGATGATTTGCTTGCGACCGGTTTTTTCAATGGCGGCGCGTACTTTCGGGTCTTCCCAGGCATTGATCACGGTGCGGCTGATCACTTGCACGCCGGGCAGGGCTGCAGTCAGTTCCGGCATGGTCGGGCCCCACATACCGTCCGGCATGGTGGCCGTCACGATAACCGGCACACCCAGGGTGCGGGCGGCTTTGGCCAGGGCAACCACATTGTGTTTCAGATCGCCAACCGTAGTGTCGCGTACGCCACTGATCAGGCCCACCTGATGATCCACCAGCAGCAGCACGGCATTGTCACGCGACAGCATGCTGAGATTGGCGTTTTGCTGCATGCTTGCCGCGCTTGTACTTGCGGCAGTAGCCGGCGTAGCACTGCCGAGGGTAGCCAGGGTGGCAAGACCGAGCAGCGTGGCAGAAAACAGTTGGCGGATTTTCATGGCTTATTCCTTTGAGTGGTGGTTGCGCAATCGCATCGTTTATTGCTGCAAGTAGCGTGTATTTGGCATTAACTGTACTAAAGGCTTGATTGCGTGGAAGTATTATGAGCAAAGCCAAGTCCATGAAAATATAGGAAAAATCTCATTTATCGTTCTATTGGCAGAACGATAAGATGTTGATTCAACAAGTGGGAGCGATATGAGCACGCTGGCACTGGATCTGAATGATCTGTATCTGTTTTCCCAAGTGGTGCAGCGCCAGGGGTTCAGTGCGGCAGCGCGAGCGCTGGGCCTGCCCAAATCAAGGCTGTCCCGCCGTGTCAGTTTGCTGGAAGAACGACTGGGTACGCGCTTGTTACAGCGGGGGCCGCGTGCGCTGAGTATGACCGACGCGGGTGAGGCCCTTTACGTGCACTGCCTGGCCATGCTGGCCGAGGCCCGTGCCGGTGAAGAGGCTGTCAGGCAGCGCCAGCACGAACCAAGCGGCACGGTGCGGCTGAGTGTGCCAGTGGCAATTGCCGATGCGGTACTATCCCGCTTGCTGCCGCAATTCATGTTGCACTACCCCAAAGTGCGCTTGGCAGTGCAGGCCTGCAATCGTCAGGTGGACTTGCTGGAAGAGGGCGTGGATGTGGTGGTGCGTGGCGTCAATCATGCCTTGCTGCCCTCCAGTCTGATCCAGGTTCCCTTGTGCACCGCACGCTGGGGCTTGCTGGCTGCGCCTGGTCTGGCATTGGGTGGTGTTCTGCAGCCGCAACAGTTGGCGGGGTGCAATGCCTTGCTGTTTGCGCCGCAAGGAGAGGGCAGTGATGTCTTGCGTTTACGCAGTCATGCTGGTCTCAGTTGCGATGTGCAGATGAATGCCTTGCTGCGTAGCGACCATATTCCCACCCTGAAACAGGCAGCACTTGCCGGCATCGGCATTGCCGACCTGCCCTTGTATGCCTGCACCCAGGAGCTGGCCAGCGGGCGGTTGCAACTATTGCTGCCAGACTGGCATAGCCGCGATGGGCGACTGGTGATGCTCTACCCCAGCCGGCGTGGCCTGTCGCCGGCGGTGCGGGTGTTGATCGACTTCGTGAAGCGTGAATTGCCTGCTCTGCTGGAATACCACACGGTTGAGTCTGTGATTGAAAATTAGAAATACTTATTACATATAAAAATTATTAGTTTAACTTTTTATCGCCGTCGCATTAGTCTGTGGGCATTGTCAATCAAGCAGGTCTGGCCGGCAGGCGGGCAGACCACAGTGCAACGGGAA